>JBEBKH010000075.1:0-11490 GCA_040079575.1 Chakrabartia sp.
GGAAATCATACTTGATGGTAGGATGTGACGCCCAAACGACCAGAGTTGCTTGCTTTGTTCATAAGAATAATTCCAACGCCTTCGGGACTCTGAAAAGAGGTAATAAGAAAGGAAGGTTTTCAAAAATGAACAGGCAGTTGCGGCAATAACCATGCCCCAGAAATCTCTCCATATTATACTTAACAAAATTGATAATACCGCTTGAGTAAGTGCTATTATTAAATCCAACATCGATAATTTTTTGATCTCACCGCCCCTCGCTGCCGTCGCAAACGCCATCGAAGATAAGCCTTCAACGATTGGCTGAAGTGCCGTAATCTGAAGCGCTAATTCAAGATCGGGAACGCCAACATATAAGGCCGTTGGACGTGCTATCGCCAGTGTAATACCACCCAGTATGAGGGCGCGAATTAACCTTAAGGTCCACATTTGATCGAGAAACCGGGTCTCTGCAACCCTCGAATCTCGAACAACATACGGGTAAAAGCCAACATCGGACGCGATAACGAGGACCGTCTGGACTGTGCCAATGATCGCGATTGTACCGAAGGCTGCGGGCTCCAGCAAGCGTGTCAGTATAATCGTACTAAACAGACGAATGACAAGCGTTACGACATTAGCACCGATCAGAACGCTCGTATTTCTCTGAGCAAGGTTCAGGACGGCGCCCTTAACGTCACTCAACTTCGCAAATCGGGGTATATTCATGTTTATGTTTAGCACAGTTTCTCGTTGACGTGCTATATCGCTACCATGCGCAGCAGTGCAAAGCCAGATTAGCCGACATACATATGGCAACTAAGGGACTGTACAGGTTGAAACGAAAGTGCAATTTGGTAAGACATGGATCCTGATTGCAAGCGCGGCGACGCCATCACCGTAGTCATCGTCAATTACCGGACGCCTGAACTGACCTTACGCTGTGTGGAGGCGTTGTGCGGGGAACGGCGTGCGCTTCCGGAAATATCGGTGGTGATTGTCGATGGGGGATCTGCGGATGGTTCCGCCGCGGTGCTGCAACAGGGTTTGGATCAGCCGCGCTTTCACGGCTGGACGCGGGTGTTGCCGCTTGCTTTCAATGGCGGCTTCGGTTGGGCCAATAATCAGGCGATGATGGACGTGCTGCAACAGGATGCGCCACCGACCTTTATCCACTTGCTCAATCCCGATACGCTGATTGAACCCGGTGCGGTTGTGCGCTTGGCTGAAGTGGCGCAGCAATATCCAAAGGCAGGCGCGATTGGCAGTCAGCTGATCGAAACCGATGGGCAGCGCTCTGGTTCTGCCTTTCGCTTCCCTTCGGTGGCTCGCGAATTTCTGCGCGGCGCACAAACGGGGATAGTGGGGCGACTTTTGGGGATCAAACCGATCCTGATCACCAGCGAAGACACCTGCGCTGCCGATTGGGTGACCGGCGCGAGCGTGCTGTTACGCAGTGATGCCTTGCGCGATGTCGGTCTGTTCGATGACGGCTTTTTTCTCTATTTTGAAGAGGTTGAGCTGATGCACCGGATGCGCCGTGGCGGTTGGGACGTGCTGCACGCCCCCTTAAGCCGTGTGATGCACATTGGCGGGGCTGCAACCGGGGTGGTCAGTGACATGCGCAAGCCGATGCCCCCCTATTGGTTCCAATCGCGGCGACGCTTTTTTACGCGCGCATACGGTCCAAAGCGGGCGTGGCTGGCCTCTGCTGGATGGCTGGTTGGGGACAGCATTTGGCATGTGCGCAAAGCGGTGGGGCTGGGGCGTTCTGGGCAAGATATTCCCGGTGAAAGGAACGGCGTGTTGCACCACGGGCTACGCGCGGGGCCGTCGGATAAAATCGCGGCCGTGGCGCGCTGGTCCGATCCGCCGGGCGTGCATCCAGCATGGGATAAACCCGCGTGAAAAAGCCTACGCGCATCGGCATCGTGGTGATTGGCCGCAATGAAGGTGAGCGGCTTAAACGCTGCTTACAAAGCCTGCCTGCTGATGCGGACTGTGTTTATGTGGATTCCGGATCACAGGATGGCAGTCAGGATTTTGCCCGCAGTCTTGGTTTGGACGTTGTTGACCTGCCTATGGACGCGGGGTTTACCGCTGCCAGAGCGCGCAATGCGGGCACGGCGCGGATCGCCGCATTACCAAGCCCGCCTGCCTATATTCAAATGCTGGACGGTGACTGTGAACTGCGCGGTGGATGGATAGATGCCGCCGTTGAAGCACTATCGGCGGAACCCAAGCTCGCGGCGGTGTTCGGCCGGCTGCGTGAACGCTTTCCTGAGGCGAGTCCCTATAACCGGATGTGTGATCAAGAATGGAATGTGCCGGTTGGTCTTGTCCGGTCATGCAGCGGCAATGCGATGTTCCGTTTGGCGCCGCTCACGCACGCAGGCGGGTATGACGCGACACTGATAGCGGGTGAGGAAATTGATCTCTGCCTGCGCATCGCAGCGGCGGGGTGGACCTTCCGTCGGATCGACGCGGACATGGCATTGCATGATGTGGCAATGCTCCATTTTGCCCAGTGGTGGCAACGTACACGCCGTTCAGGCTTTGCCTTTGCCGAACATGTGTGGCGGCGGCGCGGTGACGCGGATCGTGATTGGAAGCGTGCGTTTTTGAGGATTATTTTCTGGGCGCTGTTGCTGCCATTTGTTCTGATTATGACTCTGTTGTCGGGGTATTTTTTGTCCAAACCAATGTTTTACGGAGCGGCATCTGTCTTGGCGGCCTTCTATCCGTTGCAGTGGCTTCGTGTTGCACAGCGTTCATATGCCGCCAATAGTGACGCGGGTTATGCGATGTTCTGTTCAGCACTTTCCTCACTTGATAAATTTGCGCAACTGTCCGGCGCTGTCCAATTTTTGACCCAGAAAATGTTGCGGCGATCCGCAAAAATCATAGAACATAAAGTTTAGAATGCGTTGGACCTGACTTTCTCTGTCTCATTTTTGGTCAAGGCTTGCCCTCGCCGCGCCATGCGTTAGAAAGCTGGAGATGGATAGAATACTTATACGCGGCGGCAATCCGCTCAATGGCCAACTTCCCATTTCAGGGGCGAAAAACTCCGCACTAACGCTGTTGCCTTGCGCACTGCTTACTGATGAGCCTTTGACGCTGCGGAATTTGCCGCGCTTGGCCGATGTCGACAGTTTTGGGCATTTGCTCAATCAACTGGGCTGTTCGACCATGATCGAAGGCGCGCGGCCAGAAGATTTCGGACGGGTGATGACGCTGCGTGCGGGCAAGGTCACGTCGACCGTTGCGCCCTATGATATTGTCCGCAAAATGCGGGCCTCTATCCTTGTATTGGGGCCACTTTTGGCACGTGCGGGGGAGGCCACTGTGTCGCTTCCGGGGGGCTGCGCGATTGGCAACCGTCCGATTGATCTGCATTTGAAGGCGCTGGAAGCCTTTGGCGCGGTCATTGAAATTACCGCGGGCTATGTAAAGGCCTCCGCCCCCAAGGGCCGCTTGCCCGGGGGTAAAGTCATTTTCCCCGTCGTGTCGGTTGGTGCGACTGAAAATGCCTTGATGGCGGCCGTTTTGGCCAAAGGGACCTGCGTGATGGAAAATGCCGCGCGTGAGCCAGAGATTGTCGATCTGTGCAACTGCTTGGTCGCAATGGGTGCGCGTATTGATGGCATCGGGACGGAAACCCTGACAATTGAAGGCGTCGACCGGCTGCACGGGGCAACCTATGCCGTGATGCCTGACCGGATTGAGGCGGGCAGTTACGCCTGTGCTGTTGGGATGACCGGCGGCTGTGTCGATCTGATCGGCGCAAAGGCCGAAGATATGCAGGCCACGCTCGGCGCGCTGCGTGAAGCGGGCGTGACGGTTGAGGAACACCGCAAGGGAATTAAGATCACCTCTGACGGAAAGCTTGGGCCGCTTACGCTTTCAACCGCGCCTTACCCCGGTTTCGCGACGGATATGCAAGCACAGTTCATGGCGATGCTGCTGAAGGCAGACGGCGCGAGCGTGCTGACCGAAACCATTTTTGAAAACCGCTATATGCATGTGCCCGAACTGACACGGATGGGCGCTGACATTCAGGTGCGCGGACGTTCGGCGGTTGTGCGCGGGGTGGACCGTTTGGTCGGCGCGCCTGTGATGGCGACAGACCTGCGGGCGTCAATGAGCCTCATCATGGCAGGACTTGTTGCTGACGGCGAAACCCAGGTGCAGCGCGTTTATCACCTTGATCGCGGTTATGAACGGTTGGAAGAAAAGCTTTCAGCGGTTGGCGCCGACATTGAACGGGTCAGTGACGGCTGATTAGGTGCTGACCCTAGGGTCAGCACCCTAAATCCAGACGTCAAGCGCGTGGAGCAAAAGGCCAACCAGCCCACCGACCAACGTGCCGTTGATGCGGATATATTGTAGATCACGACCCACAGCATTTTCGACGCGGTCGGTTATGGTTTGCGCGTCCCAGCTGCGCACGGTTTCGGACACGAGTTTGACGATTCCGTCGCCGTAACTGTCCGCCATGCCCACCGTGGTGCGGCGCATGAACCGGTTGACGGTGTGCTTTAGCGTCGCATCATCCTGCAAACTGCTGCCCAATTGGCGCAGCGCCTCGCCAAGGCGTCCGGCAAGGGCGGCTTCTGGATCGCGGACAGCGGTCAGCAGGGCTGCACGACCCTGTTCCCAAAGCCCGTCAATCCATTTGCGCATCGCCGGATTGTCAAGAATGTCGTCGCGCAGCCGGTTGACGCGGCCCTGCATGATGTCATCAAATTGGAGGTCAAAGGCCAGCCGGTCGAGGCCTTCTTCGGCCTTGGCCCGCAGCGGATGGCCGGGGTCAACCGCCATATCATCAAGCATTTTTTGCAGGCCCGTGATGATCGAATTGGCAAGGTTTTCGTCCAGACCGGTGAAGCGCAAAACAGCACCGGCACGTTCGTGCACCATCTTGCGGATCAAATCATCATTGGCTTCCAATGTGCGACCGGCCCAGCGAATGATACCGTCCAGCAAAGGCATGTGGCGTCCGTCAAGGATTGCCGCGTTCAGCGCCTGACCGAGAAGGGGCGCAAGGTCAAGATCGCGGATACGGCTGCTGATGGCCGATTTGAACATGCCGCCAAGCTTGTCCTGATCAAGCGATGCCACCATATTGGCCACAAGTCGCGATGCGCCTGTGCGCAGGCGGCCTTCGCTATGATTGGGTTGCGCCAAAAATCGTCCTGTGGCCCCCGCGACATCAAGACCGCGCATCCGCCGCGCGACAACCGTTGGCGTTAAAAAGTTATTCTTCAAAAACCCAGCCAGCGTATCGCCAATTCGGTCTTTGTTGCGCGGGATGATCGCGGTGTGCGGAATGGGCAGACCAAGGGGGTGACGAAACAGCGCGGTCACCGCAAACCAATCGGCCAATCCGCCCACCATCGCGGCCTCAGCAAAGGCCTTTACAAAACCGAGGGCCGGATGGATTGGCCCAACCGCGCGGACCGCGACATAGATTCCAGCCATCACAACCAGCATCCCTGTCGCGATCAGTTTCATCTGACGCGCATCATTTTGGGCGGGGCGCAGTGTGAAAATGCTCTTACTCGGCGGGCTGAATGGTCACGGCGGGGCGACCAAAGCGCTTGGCAAAACGCTGACGAAACCGTTCTGGGAATAGGCTTGGCGGTTTGACCGGGTGGTCTTCGTCGCCGCCATTGGTCAGCCAATAGGAAAGCCAAGGACCGACGCGTTCCTCAAATCCAAGGGCGAGGCTGAAGGTTGCTGGAACAATCAACAGCGTCAAAATTGTGGACACAATCAGTCCGCCAATCACCGTAATGCCCATCGGTTGCCGCCACGCACCGTCCCCTGAAAGCGCAACTGCGGTTGGGATCATGCCTGCAACCATTGCAACGGTGGTCATCACGATGGGCTGTGCGCGTTTATGCCCTGCTTCCATAATCGCGGTATATTTATCAACGCCGCGCCCCATTTCCTCAAGCGCGAAATCGACGACCAAAATAGAGTTTTTGGCCACAATCCCCAGCAGCATCAACATTCCGATCAAGACCGGCATCGAAACGGGCATCCCCGTCATCCACAGCGCGATGGCCGCACCCAGCGGCGCTAATAATAATGAGCCCATATTGACGAAAGGCGGCATGATCCGGCGGTACAACAACAGCAGCACGGCAAAGACAAGGAAGACGCCCGATACCAAGGCGATGACAAAGTTGGTGAGCATTTCAGCCTGCATTTTTGATTGACCGGTGCTCAGGCGCGTCACGCCCTGCGGCAGGTTTTTCATAATTGGCAGGTCATCAATCTTCTTGTTCGCGATGCTGCTGACAATGCCTTCGGCAAGATCGGCACCAACGCTTGTCCGGCGATTAAGGTTTGTCCGTTGAATGGCCGTTGGCCCAGCACCGAAACTGATTTGCGCAACAGATTTCAAAGGCACAGTGCCACCAGATGCCGTTGGCACAGGCAGGTTTTCAATCGTTGACAGGCTGCGCTTCGAATCTTCGCTCAGTGTCACGCGGATTGGCACTTGGCGATCAGAAAGCGAGAATTTGGGGCTGTTCTGATCAATATCGCCAATGGTGGCGATGCGAATTGTTTGCGACAAAGCAGAGGTCGTTACACCCAGATTGGCGGCGAGGTCCATGCGTGGCTTGATCAGAATCTCGGGTCGCTGGAGATCACCATTGACACGTGGTGCCACCAATTCAGGAAGCGAACGCATCCCTTCAACAAGCTTGTTAGCGGTTGCGCTGAGCACTTCTGGATCATCGCCGGCGAGTGTGATTTGAATATCACGACCAGAGCCCGGAGGGCCACCGCTATCCTGCGCACGGAAATTGACACGTGCGTCTGGAATTGCCCCAAGTGCCGGGCCCCACTTTTCTTCGAAATCGAGGCTCGACATCGTGCGGTTTTCTTTAAGCGTCAGGTAAATGGTCGAAGACCCCGGGTTAATGTCGGCAAAAGCCGCATCGACAACACCCTTTTCCGCCATCACCATCTTTTGCACATGTTCAGCAACGGTGCGGGTTTGGGTCAGTGTCGACCCTGGCACCATTTCAATCCTGATTTGGCTGTAATCCTGATCAATATCAGGGAAGAATGTGAAAGGCAGTGTCGAAAATGTGCCAATCGTCAACAGCAACGAAACGCCGCCGAGCGCGAGAGTTTTGCCGCGGTTATGCAGTGACCATTTCAGCAATTCCAAATATTTGACCATCCATTTGCCGCCCGCATGTTCAGCAATGCCGTGGCTTTTCAGAAAGTAAGCCGCAACCATCGGCGTAATCAGGCGTGCGACGGCAAGGCTGAGGAGGACAGCCGCAACGACGGTTAAACCAAAGTTTTTGAAGAATTGTCCGGGAATTCCGGGCATGACCCCGACTGGCAAAAAGACAGCGACAATCGCCATGGTCGTGGCAAGCACAGCCAGGCCAATTTCATCGGCGGCATCGATCGATGCCTGATAGGCAGATTTGCCCATCCGCATATGCCGAACGATATTTTCAATTTCCACAATCGCATCGTCAACCAGCACACCCGCGACCAGCCCCAACGCAAGCAAACTAATCTGGTTCAGGCTAAATCCCATCCATTCCATAAACCAAAAGGTTGGAATGGCGGAGAGGGGAATGGCAATTGCAGAGATCAGCGTGGCGCGCCAATCGCGCAGGAACAAGAAAACGACAATGACGGCCAGAATAGCGCCTTCGATCATCGCCGCCATGGACGATGTATATTGTTCGCGCGAATAATTGACCGAGGTGAAAAGATCGCGGAATTTGACCTTAGGATTTGCCGCCTCCATTTTTCGCAATTCGGCCATCGCTTGGTCATAGACCATCACGTCGGAAGCGCCTTTTGCACGGGTAATGGAAAAACTCAGAACTTGGCGGCCATCCATAGTGGAAAGTGAACGCTGTTCGGCATAAAGGTCCCGCACATCGGCAATATTGGTCAATTTGACGGCGCGACCGCCACCAAGGGAAATTTGGGTTTCACCGAGTTCATGCGCGTTTTTAGCATTGCCGAGGACACGGATTGATTGTTCTGAGCCCGCGATTTCGGTCCGCCCGCCTGCTGTATTGACGTTGGTTTGGCGCAACTGATTGTTGACCTGCGATGCCGTCAAACCAAAGGATTGCATTTTTGCTGGGTCAAGAATGATGCGGATTTCACGGCTGACACCGCCGCCACGTTCAACGGCACCTGAGCCTGGCAAAGCACGGAGTTTTTTGCTCACCGTATTGTCAACGTACCAGCTGAGTTCTTCGAGCGTCATATCCACAGCTTCTGCTGAGATATAAGCAATCGCATTACCGGCGGTGTCTTCGCGGAGAACTTGTGGTTCGAGAATCCCATCGGGCAAATCGCTGCGCACATTTGAAACGGCATCGCGCACATCATTGACCGCACGGTCAATCGGCGTGCCGATTTTGAAGAAGATCACGATGGTTGCAGAGCCTTCGCGTACCGTAGAGTTGATTTCATCAACGCCGCTCACACCGCGGACAGCGGCTTCGATTTTCTGGGCAACCTGCGTTTCAAGTTCGGATGGTGCGGCACCGGGTTGGACAACCGATACAATCGCTACGGGAAAATCGATGTCGGGGTCTTGGCTAATCGGCAAGCGGTTGAACGCCATGATTCCGCCGAGCAACAACGCTACAAACAGTACGATTGGCGGTACTGGGTTCTTGATCGACCATGCTGATATATTGCGAAAATTCATCGCATTTCGCTCCTTAACGGGCTGGTTTTACACGGTCTGGTTTTACGGTTTCGCCAGCATTGAGGAAGCCACCGGCAGACAGAACAACCTGTTCGGTCCCCGCAAGTCCTTCCGCAATGCTCACGCCTTTATCAGTCACACTGCCAACTGTGACGGCGCGCCGTTCAACTTTATTGTCTTTACCGACGACAAATACGAAATTGCCGTTAGGGTCACTTAACACCGCAGATTCAGGGAGCATTGGCACTTCCACAGTGCCGCTGATAATCGCCGCGGAGGCAAACCCGCCAGGACGCAGCGCGGTGTTATAGGGCATCGCGATGCGCACTGTTCCTTGACGTGACTGAGGGTCGATCACGGGGGACAATTGCCAAACTTGACCTGTAAAAGCTGTTGTAGAGCCAACCGGTGTGACAGTCGCAGAAATGCCTTTGGACATCTTTGCCAAATCACCTTCAGACAGCTGTGCCTTTAATTCCATTTCGCCACCACGTGCGAGACGGAATAAAACGGCACCGCCACCACCAACAACTTGGCCGGGTTCAACGGCGCGGGTGAGAACAAGGCCGCCAGCAGGCGCGCGAATATCCAAACGTCCAACGCGGGCACGGTTCGCGCCAAGTTGTGCTTGGGCAACACGCACGCGTGCAAGCGCGGAGTCGCGGGTAGCGGTTTTTCGGTCTATGTCAGCTTTTGAAACAAAGCCGCGCGCGACCAGTGTTTGCGCGCGGTCCAATTCCGATTGTGCAAGGCGTGCATCGGCCTGCGCTACATTAACGCTTGCGGCCAACTGATTCGTTTCCTGAGATTGGACAGAGCGTTCGATGGAGGCCAGCACCTGACCTTCACGCACCCAGTCGCCGGGTTCAACATAGACGCGTGAGACCAAACCACCTTCGCCGACAGCGCCAACGGGCATTTCACGGCGTGCACCGATTGTTCCTGTGGCCGAAACAGTGTTTGCAACCATCTGTCGCCCAGGGACAACAACAGAAACATGGGGGGCCTGCGTATCCTTTTTAGTGTCATCAGCGCCGGCAGTTTTGTTTCCGGACAGCATATAGACGGCAATCGCAACCGCAAGCGCGGCCAGAATGACGCCAGCAATGATCCAACGCTTGCGCGTCCGCGCTGCCATTTCTTCGTCGCTCAGCATCTCTATACTGTCCTCTTGGCGCGAAATACTGGTTTCAAAATTCATTTTGCAATCCGCTTTGGGAGCGCTTTTGAAGGCGCGCATGTGGTTCAGACTTGGTGTGTTATATCAATAACTCACCAAGTTCAAGCGTTTTGCAGCGCGCCATCCCACATGCTGCACCGCCTATTTGAGGGATTAGTTTCATTTTCGCAAGTGGGACACCATTATCCAGAGTAAATTAGGTGTTGCCATTCGTAACGAACGAGGTGACGATGGCTATGCTTGGGCGCGAAAGACGCCGAAGTCAGGAAACAGGAGATTCTTTATGAGTATTATAGGCTCTATCATCGTCGGCGGAATTGCGGGCGGCCTAGGCAAATTGGTGATGCCGGGCAAAGATCCGGGCGGCATCATCGTTACCATTTTATTGGGTGTTGCAGGGGCTGTGCTCGCCAATTATGTTAGCCCTTTGCTTGGTATTTCAGCGGATGGCGGATTGATTTTTGAAATCATTACGGCGGCCATTGGGGCGATTGTCTTGCTTTTCCTCTATCGCATGTTCTTAAAAATGCGCGGCGGTGGCGCTGCTTAACCCAAAATCTGTTCAGATTTCGTGCAGGTCGGCAAATGCATTTGTATTTGTCGGCCTGTTTCGTTTGGGCACGAACTAGTTGTGAGGAGACCATGAAACATGAAAACCTATTTGCTTGCAGGGCTTGCTGCGATCGCTTTATTGTCACCTGTCATGGCTGAAGCACAAATCACCCCGCCAACCCAGATCATTTCTGGCACACGTCTGGATGTTCAGGCGCGCGGAGAAAGCCGGGTTGTCCCTGACATTGCCGTGATCAGTGCGGGTGTGATTACCGAGGCTGTAGACGCTGCAACCGCAATGCGTGACAATGCCGCACGGATGTCGCGCGCAATGGCGGCACTCAAAAAAGCAGGTGTCGCTGACAAGGATATTCAGACGCAATCGGTCAGCCTGTCGCCGCAATATCGTTATGTCGAAAATAAGCCGCCGGTGATCACGGGTTATCAAGCATCGAATCAGCTTTCGATCCGGTTTCGCGATATTGGGAAAAGCGGAGACATTCTTGATGTCTTGGTGAAAGAAGGCATCAACCAGATCAATGGTCCCAACCTGACGGTTGATAAACCAGAAACTGCACAGGATGCAGCCCGTTTGTCGGCACTTAAAATCTTGCAAGCGCGCGCAGCACTCTATGCCAAGGCGTCGGGCATGACGGTCAAGCGGATTGTGTCGATTAGCGAATCCGTTGATTATGCGGGCGGTCCCGTACCAATGATGATGGCGCGCGGCATGGCCGATTCAGCAGAAGCCAAAACCAGCATTGCGCCGGGTGAACAATCTATTGGCGTCACGCTTTCGGCAGTGTTCGAACTTCAATAGTTTTGTACGGCCAAACAAAAGGGGGTCTTGCGCAGGATAGCACAAGACCCCCTTTTCTGTGCGCCAAGCCGCACCTTAGTAGCGTTGCTGGCGCTCGTAGAGCGATTTGTAATGCTGGATACGCGTGACGCGCAGTCCGGGCATGCCAGAGCGATCAACCGCACGCTGCCACCCGGCAAATTCTTCGAGCGTGAGGCAGTAGCGGTCGCACACTTCATCAACGGACAACAGGCCACCGTTCAC
>JBEBKH010000076.1:0-11453 GCA_040079575.1 Chakrabartia sp.
ATCACCAACAACGTCAGTGTCGGCTATAATGTCGGTGGCGTTGCACAAACCGCGATCAACGCGTCAAACGCGATCATCGTTGATCGTAAAATCAATCTGACTGTTGCAGAAGTCGGTTCCGTGACAACGACTGTCGCGCCAGGCCAGCTTGCAGCAGTGACGACCTTTACCGTCACCAACACTTCAAACGCCACGCTCGATTTCGGGCTGAGCGTTGCTGAAATTACTGGCGGTACTGCCGCACACGGCGGCACGGATAACTTTAACGCAGCTGCCGCACCACAGGTATTTGTCGATTCAAACGGCAACGGCACCTATGAAGCTGGGACAGATCTTGCAACATTCATGGATGAAATCCTTGAAGACGGCGTCCGTACAGTGTTCGTTGTCGCCAACATTCCTGTTGGTCAGGCCAATGCCAGCGTTGCTGAAGTCAATCTGATTGCTCAGGCCCGCGACAGTGGTGTTGTTGGGACACAGGGTGCAGTTTCAGCAGAAACAGCTGGCGCAAACACGGCAGGGGTAGATACCGTTTTTGCCGACACTGCTGGTTCAGCCACAGGCGACATCGCGCGCGATGGACGTCACAGTGACGATGATGACTATACGGTCCTCGCGGCTCAGCTGACGGTTGCCAAACAAAGCCGGGTCATCTCTGATCCCTTCAACGGCACGACAAACCCGAAATTGATCCCGGGTGCTGTTGTTGAATATTGCATCGTGGTCACCAACGCCTCTGGTGGCGGTGCGGCTGACTCCGTTGCAATCAGCGATACCTTGCCAACACAAACCGTTGGTCTTGTCGGTTTTGGTCCATTCCTGTCAGGGACGTACACAGGCGTTGCGCCAACCGGCACATGTAATGCCGATGGCACATCAACGCCTGGTGCTTTGGCTGGCAACGTTGTGTCAGGAAACCTCGGCACGATCGCAACGGGAACGAGCCGTACGCTCTATTTCCGCGCGACGATTCAGTAAGGACATGGATGCGCTGGGGGTGGCGGTCTCACTGCCCCCAGCAATTCCGACAGTATTTATGCGTAAACCCATTTACCATGTTTTGGTCGGCCTCTCGGTCCTTGCAGCTTCGCTTTTCAGCGCAGCCAGTGCCCCTGCGCACGCGCAAACCATCACCAATGTCGCCACAATAGAATGGGATGCAGGCACAGGCCGTATTTCTCGGTCCTCCAATCCAGTGCAGCTGACGGTTGAGACCCTACCGCCGTTGCAGCCAACACTCACCACATATCAATTGACTGGACCAAGTGGGGGAACATCCCTCGCGGTCCCGGCAACAATCTGCCAAGGCACGACGGGTAATCAGCCTGTCACACTTCAAGGCGTTTTTGCTGGTACAAACCTAAGCCCTGCCTCTGTCGAAACGACAAACCGCATTCGCGCCGGCAACCCGTTGGTTGTTGCCGTTACATCACCTATTGATAACCAAAATGCAGCAGCAATAGAAACCAAATCGGTTCTATTGCAAACGCCATCTGGTGATCGTGAAACAGTTATTCTCACTGAAAGTGGCGCGAACACTGGCATTTTCGTTGGCATTGTGAACACAATAGCTACACCTCCGGCTCCCGTGGGTGGTGATTGCCGTCTTTCGCTTACACCAGGCGATACTCTGGTCCTTTCTGGCAGTGACGGGGTTACCGGTACGTTGATCGCATCATCGCCCGTTGAAGTCTTGATCGATCCATTCGGTATTGTTTTTGACAGCGGCGACGGTGTTCCTGTTGCTGGATCGACCGTGACTTTGATCGATGTAGCAACCGGCCTTCCGGCTCAGGTATTTGGCGATGACGGCGTTGCCAGTTTCCCGTCAACAGTTGTAACCGGCTCCACAGTAACCGACAGCAGTGGACGCACCTATATTTTCCCAACCGGCGATTACCGCTTTCCCTTTGCACGCGCTGGGGAATATCGCCTGCTGGTGACTCCGCCTGCCCCGTACACCGCGCCGTCAACGGCTGCACCTGCGGATTTGGCCGGATTGCGGCGTCCTGATGGTCAACCCTTCACGATTGTCGCAGGCTCCTATAGCGATGTCTTTAGATTGAGCACTCCGGCCCCCGTTCGGATTGACATTCCGGTTGATCGCCCCGGCTTGCCCTTGGTCGTGCGCAAATCAGCATCACAACCTGTCGCTGTTCCCGGTGATGCGGTACAATACCGGGTCACAGTGCAGAACGGCGACAATGCGCGCTCTACTGGCGCTGTGACGGTCACCGACATTCTGCCCATCGAAATGCGGTTGAAGGCCAACACTGTCCGCTACAACGGCACACTCATACCTTATGTGGTGAGCCCTGATGGCCGTAACATGACAATTGCCATCCCACCGCTTGCTGCGGGTGCGACAGGCATTGTCACCTATGTCTTGGAAGTGCGCCCAGACGCGCGCCCTGGCCAATCAATGAACCGTGCCAGCGCACGGGACAGCCGCGGCACACAAAGTGCGGTCGTTGATGCGGCTGTCCGCATTGCGCGCGACGGCATTGGCGACCGGATGACGATCATTGGACGCATTACTGACGGCGGTTGCACGGTTGATCCAGCCGTTGCCAATGGCATCGCCGGTGTACGCGTGGTTTTGGAAGATGGCAGTTATGCCGTGACCGATATTGAAGGCCGCTATCACTTTGAAGGGGTATTGCCCGGTCTCCATGTGGTTCAAATTGAACCCTCTACCCTACCTTCTGGCCAGGTTCCTGCGGATTGCACACGTAATGCGCGCAGTGCCGGCAGTGCCATCTCTCGCTTTGTCGAAGGACAGGGCGGCGCTTTGATCCGTGTCGATTTCCGCAGTGTCGCCGGTGAAAACACCGCGCGCTTGGAAGGTGAAGTTGTCCGCCGCGCGGCCCCTGCATCAAACGCAGAAGCCGCTGGCGCAGAACGCGATTGGTTCAGCGGACAAACACCGGGCATTGCTTGGTTGTTTCCTGAAGCAGATCATAACCCCCGCACCAAGGCTGTGCGCGTGGCGATCAAGCATTTGCCCACTCAAACCGTTCGCCTGTTTGCCAACGGAAAACCAGTCGATGCTCTAAGTTTTGATGGCACGCGCAAAAACGGCGATGAAAGCGTTGCGATCAGCCTATGGCGCGCGCTTGAACTGCCCAATCGTGACACGATGTTTACGGCCGAAGTGGTTGATGCAAACGGTGTCGTGGTCGAAAAGCTCAGCCGCAATGTGCATTTTTCGGCAAGCCCAATGCGTGCTGAATTTGTACCAGAAAAATCTCGCCTTGTTGCTGACGGTGTGACACGTCCGGTGATCGCCCTGCGCTTGACCGACCGCGATGGCCGTTTGGTCCATTCGGGCTTGACCGGTGATTTCATCGTCCCCGCCCCCTATTATCCCGCAGTGGAAGCAGATGCACAGGCTGCAAAGCAGCTTTCGGGCCTCGAACGCGCACGTCCGGTTTGGCACGTTGAGGGCGATGACGGCATTGCTTATATTGAACTGGAACCAACAACAGCTTCAGGCACGCTGTCGGTCACATTGCCACTGCGTGATGGTGAAGTGTCACGGACACAGCGGGTTGAGCTTTGGCTTGATCCGGGCAAGCGCCCTTGGACCATCGTCGGCTTTGCTGCGGGAACCGCTGGTTTCAACACGCTCAATGGCCGCTTGGAACAGCTTGGCGCGACTGACGACAAATGGCTCACAGATGCGCGGATCGCTCTGTATGCCAAGGGTCGGATCAAAGGCAAATGGCTGATGACGATGGCCTATGACAGCGACAAAAAGGCTGATGAAAGCCGGTTTGGCGGCGTTATTGATCCGACGGCCTATTACACCATCTATGCTGATCGTTCCGAACGTCGTTTTGACGCAGCCAGCGTGCGTAAACTGTATCTCAAGCTTGAACGTCCGCAATTCTATGCGCTGTTCGGTGACTATGAAACCGGCATTTCAGAACCACAATTGGCGCGCTATGTGCGTGCGTTCAACGGCGTGAAGGCAGAGTTTCGCAGTCCGCAGGTTGGGGCAACTGCCTTTGCCGCTGACACCCCCTACCGCCATCGCCGCGAAGAAATTCAGGGTAATGGTCTGTCTGGCCCCTATGCTCTGGGTGCACGCGACATCCTGCCCAATTCGGAACGGATCACCATTGAATCCCGTGACCGTCTGCGGTCAGACCGGATCGTGACAACCCGCGTGCTTGTTCGCCATATTGATTATGACATTGATTATATCGCTGGCACATTGCGGTTCCGCGAACCCATTCTCAGCCGCACAAGCGGTCTTGATCCCCAGTTCATCATCGCCGACTATGAAGTCGACGGCGTGGCCCAGCGCGTCACCAACGCCGGTGGCCGTGTCACATGGGCCAATAAAGACAAGACCATTTCCGTCGGCGCATCGGTTATCCATGATGAAAGCGAAACCGCGAAAACCAATCTCGGTGGCCTGGATGTGCGCTATACGCCCACCGCCGGCACAGAAATCCGCGCCGAAATTGCGGTGAGCGATCAAAAGGCCACTGCGGCCAGCACAACACCCGCCGCTGGCACAAGCCACGCTTGGTTGGTTGAGGCTGAACATCACAGTGCAAAATATGACGTATTGGCCTATGCCCGCGAACAACAATCGGGCTTTGGCGTCGGTCAGACCAACGGTTCGGAAAGCAGCACCCGCAAATTTGGATTTGATGGCCGCGTCCGCATGTCTCAGGACCTATCGTTCGTGGGCAGCGCATGGCACGAAAATTACCTGGACAGCGCCGCTCAACGGACCGCTGGAAAGGCCTTTGCTGAATATCGCACCAAAGGCATGGATTTGCGCGCAGGCGTAACCGTTGCCAATGACACATTGGCGGATGGCCGCAAGGCCAGTTCCACCATTGCGCAACTGGGTGCGACCAAGCGTTTGCTGAACAACCGGTTGGAACTTGATGCCCAAACCGAATTGCCCATCGGCAATAAAGGCGAAAGCATTGACTTCCCTGCCCGCCACAAAATCAGCGCGCGCTATGCCGTCAATGATGATATTGCGGTTGTCGGCGGCTATGAAATTGCGGACGGTAAAAATATCGACGCCCGCACCGCCCGGATTGGTTTTGACGTGAAACCCTGGACCGGTGGCCGTTTGGTCTCCAGCATCAACCGTCAGGATATTGGCGAATATGGCCCGCGCAGCTTTGCCGCATACGGCCTGTCACAGTCGCTGCCCATCAGCAAAGCGTGGACCGTGGACTTCACACTCGACGGCAACAAGACGCTGGGCGGGGTTGATGCATCGCGCGTCCTCAACGCTGAACAACCTGTTGCTTCTGGCGGTTTCATCGGCACGGACGGCGTTCTGACCGAAGACTTCACTGCCGTCACGGCGGGTGCAACCTATCGCAGCGAACGGTGGAGCTGGACCGGCCGTGCAGAAGCGCGCCACGGCGAACTCGGCAACCGTTACGGCGTCATCACATCGATGCTGCGTCAACTTGGCGAAGGCCGCGCCATTGGTGGGCAGTTCAGTCTGCTCCGTGCCAATCAAAAGGCTGGCCCCAAAACAGAAGCAGCCACACTGGCAATCAGCTGGGCACACCGCCCGGATACCAGCCGCGTGTCCTTCCTCGAAAAATTCGAACTCCGTTCTGACAAAATCACCGGTGCAGTGTTTGGACAAGCCGGCCCCATCGGCGGCGCGCCGCTGACCATTGACGGCGATGCGAAATCACAGCGGATCATCAACAGCCTCAGCGTCAATTGGTCACCGACTGAAAAGAACGGAACCGATTATGTGACCCGCAGCGAAATCTCCATTTTCTGGGGCAGCCGTTATGTGTTTGACCGGTTTGGCGCAGATGATCTGAAGGGATGGAGCAATGTTGTCGGCACTGACCTCCGTTATGACCTGTCAGAAATGATTGATATTGGTGCGTCGGGAACCGTGCGGCAGAACCCAAGGGGCCGGTCCTACGCATGGTCGGGTGGCCCCTCCGTCGGGATCGCTCCATTCAAAAATGGTTATGTTTCTCTGGGCTACAATGTCGTCGGCTTCCATGACCGCGATTTTGAAGACAGCCGCTACACACGCAGTGGCCCCTATGTAACGCTGCGTTTGAAATTCGACCAAACCAGCCTCGCAGGTTTGGGGCTAGGCCGTTAAGCGCTTGGCGGTTACACAGCAGCAATGTTCAAAATTGCCAGTTACAATATTCACAAGGGCGTCGGAACCGATCGGTTGCGACGCCCTGAACGTATTTTGGACGTCATCTGTGAAATCGATGCGGATATTGTCGCGCTGCAGGAGGCGGATCGCCGCTTTGGCAAGCGTGTTTCGGCCATCCCGACCGAAATGATTGCAGCGCAAACTGATTATATCCCCGTTGCCTTTGACACACGACCTGATTCCATTGGTTGGCATGGTAATGCCATCCTAATAAAAAAATCCCATTTGGTTCTTCACCATGCCATTTTGGAGATTCCAACAATTGAACCGCGTGGGGCCGTTTTGGCAGATATTAGTGCTGCGGGGCGCGCTGTCCGCATTGTCGGTATGCATTTGGACCTTTCAGGGTTGCGCCGTCGCCAACAGATCCGCTCCATCCTGTCCGACATCGACGCACAACCCAAACCGCTGCCTACCATTTTGCTGGGCGATTTGAATGAATGGTCGCCCCACGGCGGATCGCTTGTTGAATTTATCGGCGCATATGACCTCGCCCACACAGGCCCCAGTTTTCACAGCCGTCGTCCCGTCGCGCGGCTTGACCGGATCATGGTTGGCGCTGGATTGACCATCGAAGACGCTGGCACCCACCACAGCCTAAAGGCGCGCAACGCATCAGACCACCTGCCTGTCTGGGCCGACATTTCCTTTGCATAGCACCAATATGGTTATTTCCCGCGCGCGAGTGTTGAGACGCTCAGTTTGTTCAATTCAAAAACCTTTAACACTCTGCACGTCAATTTGTTCGTGTCACAATAGCTCTTTTCTCTCTGCTCAAGATCATTGTTTGTCCAACCCCGATGATTATACACTTCGCCATTTTGATCAATAAAAAGGCTTAAAAGCCCATATTTTATCTCATCATCAGCATTGTCGAAGAGCGAACAAGCCCCCCCGCTTTCTTTGGTGCAATGTTCAATCGCCTTCGCCTTGGCAGCAGCAAGCGTTGGAAACCCTGTTACAACCGCTAGATTATCCCAGTTGGGCGCTCGCTTGCTTGTCTGCGCCACAGCAAGATATGTTTTCTTGGGGCGGTGATCATCGATCGTGATCGACCTGCGCGTTGCAGCGTCATACCGTGCTAATATTGTACAATCGGTCTTCATCTCAGTACGGCAATATTTTTCAATCTGTAAATCAACGTCGCTTTGACTTAATCCATTCCCCCATATTGTCTCGCCAATTTTGGTTTGGAATAGGACCAGATATCCATTGGATACCTGTCGCCCAATTTCACACGCCACATGTGTGGCTTCCTTACACTGATCAAGCACGATCTTTTTCGTATTTTCATAACCCTTACTACCACTGACAAGCCACGCTTTCCCGCGCAATGTCGCATCCATAGATTTGGCACCCTCTGCGGTTGGCCAAGCAACCATCGCATAGCTGTTCAACAGTGAAGCTGTGTTGTTTGGGCTATAGGATTGCGCGCGATCTTCACGCCGACCATTTTCAAATTCGAGCCAATGATTGGCTGTCACGGTCTTAACAACCTCACATATTCCGCCATTTTTGCTACAAGAATTCGTCACTGCACGGGTTGCATCACCCAGCTGATCGCCCCACTCCCACCACAGCCATCCGCCGTTATCACGCGCTATGGCGATGGTGCCGCCGTGCCCACCTGCAGCAACTTTACAGCCATTCCCCATCATTTGCATACATAGCCCTAGTGCGGATTGATCTGCTTCCTCCTGCGACACCCGCCTGTCCCATACTGCCCAAATATCACTGGCATCAGGATGGTAAGTAACCGACATATAACTGGTGACCCAATTTTGCCGTGGCGGCGGCGGCCCTTGAAAGTCTTGCTGTCGATCTTGCTGATCTTGCCGCTGCTGTTCCTGCTGCTGTCGCGCATATTCATTCATTTGCTGCGCATGCTGTTGCTGTTGCGCCATGTTGCAAGCGTGGTCACATGCCGATGCGCGGTGTGAAACCACGAAAAATGACAATAAAATGAGTGCGCTGCGTACAGAAAGCATTTTAATCATGATATTTGCCCTACGAACCTCAAACATATGATAAGTTCAAAAAATTGCTTTGACGTTGTATAAGCTATTTCCCGCGAGAGAGTGTTGAGACGCTCAGTTTGTTTGTATCAAAAATCTTTAATTCACGGCACGTCGTTTTGTGCGATCCGCAATCTTCTTTGACCATTTTTTCAATATTGGGCCGCGACCAATCCTGATAATAGCGAACCGATTTGGTACCATCGATGTAAAGGCCTAAGAGATCATATTGCCCCTGATCCACCTCACCAATGATCTCGCATTGAACGCCGCTTTCTTTGGCGCAGTGTTCAATCGCCTTCGCCTTTGCCCCGGCAAGTGTTGGAAAACCGGTCACAACCGCCAAATTATTCCACTTCGGTGTATCATATTGCGGCCATGCAACCGCACTATAGGTTCTTACCTTGGTTGACACAGGCTCAGCGATCACCACCAACCGTTTCGTTTGCGCATCAAAATTGGCCAAAATCTTGCATTTTGTTTCCATAATACGGCAGTGTTCGGCAACACGTTCCGCGCCTTGACTTGGATTTTTACTAACGAGCCAATATCCTTGACCGCTCCCAACCTGATATTGAACGATCATGCCGCCATTGACTTCCTGGCTCACCACACAGTCGACACGCGTATCCAACTTACATTTGTCCGTCAGCGCCTTTTTTGTATTTTCATACCCCTTACTGCCGCTGATCAACCATGTTTTCCCGCGCCATTTCGCATCCATGGTTTTGATACCCTCTGCGGTTGGCCAGGCAACCATCGCATATGTGTTCAACAGTGACGCTGTGTTGTTTGGGACGTAGGATTGCGCGCGATCTTCGCGCCGACCGTTTTCAAATTCAAGCCAATGCGTGGCTGTTACAGTCTTAAATATCTCGCACTTTCCGCCATTTTTGCTACAAGATGCCTTTACTGCGCGGGTTGCATCACCCGGCTTATTGCCCCAGTCCCACCACATCCAGCCCACATGATCACGCGCAATGGCAACAGTGCCGCCCTTGCCGCCCGAAGCCACTTTACATCCGTCGCCCATCATTTGCGAACAAAGCCCCAAGGCTGATTGGTTTGCCTCTTCCTGAGATGTCCGCCTGTCCCAAACTGCCCACACGTCATTGGCCTCTGGATGATAAACGACCGACATATAGCTGGTCACCCAGTTTTGGCGCGGTGGCGGTGGCCCTTGATAAAAATCTTGCTGTTGTTGTTGCTGTTGTTCTTGTTGCCCACGATAATAATGCTCCGCTTGCCTTGCCGCCTCCTGATCGCGCTGCTGATGCATACAATCTTGCTGGCTCGTCCCATATCCGCACTGCGCAAATGCTGGGGCAGCGGAAAATCCAAATAGGGCAAAGCCCATGGCCAAAAGAGCGCGCAAGGGGGACAATGATTTTACCACGATAACTACCACTTCCGTTTACTTTCGAGATCGTTTTGATCCCCATTAAAGGGGCAACATACGATTCTGCTTCATTAAAATATCCCTAAAAACTGCGAAAAACAATGTGTTCGATGTACTAGTGCGCGTACATCAGACATGTAAATCCAGCGATAGCGTTTTGCGCGCCGTTCCGGTACTGAAACAGATATGGACCCGACAGACCTTCGTATCGCCTTGTTCAGCGGCAATTATAATTATGTGCGTGACGGCGCGAACCAGGCGCTCAACCGGTTGGTGGGTTATTTACTCAGATCCGGTGCGCAGGTTCGGATCTATGCGCCGACAACCCAAACACCTGCTTTTCCGCCAACGGGTGATTTGGTGAGCATCCCGTCCATGCCCTTTCCAGGGCGAGGAGAATACCGGTTTCCGCTTGCCCTCTCACCCCGTATCAAGCGTGATTTGGCCGCCTTTGCGCCCAATATGATCCATGTATCGAGCCCCGATATCGTGGGCCACCGCGCCGTCAGCTATGGCCGCAAACACGGTCTGCCGGTCGTCGCGTCTGTCCACACGCGCTTTGAAACCTACCCCCGCTACTACGGACTGGCCTTTATGGAGCCTGTTGTCGAAGCGATGCTCCGCCGGTTTTATCGCCGCTGTGATGCCATTGTCGCCCCGTCGGATTCAATGGCGCAATTGCTGCGCGAACAACGGATGAATTTCGATGTTGGCATTTGGACGCGCGGCGTCGACCGCGACATTTTCAATATCACCAAACGCGATTTGGCATGGCGCAGGGCGCTGGGCATTGCCGATACAGAGGTTGTTATCGGCTTCGTTGGGCGCTTGGTCATGGAAAAAGGTCTCGACGTTTTTTCAGACGCCATCGATAAATTGGCGCGGCGCGGCGTGGCCCACCATGTTCTGATCGTTGGCGAAGGCCCCGCGCGGGATTGGTTTGAAGGCCGCTTGCCCGGCGCCACCTTCGTTGGGTTTCAAGGTGGAGCAGACCTTGGTCGCGCGGTGGCGTCCATGGATATGCTGTTCAACCCATCGGTCACAGAAACCTTTGGCAATGTGACTTTGGAAGCGATGGCAAGCGGCCTGCCCGTGGTTGCCGCCATCGCAACCGGCAGCGAATCCTTGGTCAAAGACGGCGTCACCGGTCGACTGATCCGTCCCGGCGCAGTCTCTGAATTTGCCGACGCGCTACAGCATTACTGTGAAGATACATCAGCGCGTAAGGCCGCTGGCGGTGCGGGAGACAAAGCCGCAGATAAATTCGCGTGGGACCGAATCAATCAAGCCCTGCTGGACACTTATCTGCGGATATTACGGCAACGGACTGGGCGTTAAAGCCGCTCAATCTTTTGCGCGGCATCATCGATCAGCGCGGCGGCATCATGGACCATATTCACACTCGTCCCATCGCGTGCCAAACGGTGGCGCAGGACGCTTTGCAAATTTTCAAGCGCACGTGAAATCGGCGTGTGATCGGCCGCGTTGCTGTCCGATCCCAAACGACCAAGGCGTTCGATCAGCGCCTCTACCGCATCATGATTTTCAGCCAAATTGGCGCTGCCTGCCGCTGTGATTGAGAATTCCTTGCGGCTGCCTTCGCTCACTCTTTCTTCGATCAGCCCCATTTCGGCGAGCATCGTGAGCGTAGGGTAAATCACCCCCGGGCTGGGCGCATAGACGCCGCCGCTCAGCTCCTCAATCTCACGGATCAGGTCATAACCGTGGCGCGGCTGTTGTTCAATCAGGCGGAGCAGGATCAGCTTGAGCGCCGCGCCGTCAAAAATACGACGCCGCCCGCCGCCACCGCGCCCCCTTCCCATGCGACCACGCATGCTGTTGTGATGGCCAAAATGAT
>JBEBKH010000077.1:0-11061 GCA_040079575.1 Chakrabartia sp.
GCTGCAAAGCAACGCGTGCTGGTATAAGAGAAGCCTCGGCTGACCCGGTGATATCACCGACCCCAGAGGCCATGATCTGCACGCGAGAAGCCTCTGTGGTCAGCGGCAGAGTCAGCAAAGTATCGCGTTCGAGAAGAATGAAACGCTCCCCCACTCTGTGGCTTGATATCGCCGCTTCGGTCGCCCTTCTTCCCCGCAACAATCCTGACAATCGGTAACGCCCCGGCGCGATGAGCTGCGCACTGCGAAACTGAATCAACTCATCCCCCAGCATCGCCAGATTTGCGCCAGACAGGAGCGCGCGATCATCACCGTTCACAAGCTGCATAGACGGGTTAAGCAACACGACATCAACGCTGTTGGCCCAATCATAAATGGCCGCTGAAGACGGGTTCAAAACATTTAACGCCTGTCCCATTGTCGCTGACGCCGCCGTGGCCCCTGCGTCTGTCCAACTGGCACCGTCATCAATGCTGAAGGTGACTGCAGCGCGTCGCCATCCTGCAGATATTCCTGCCGCCGCGACCACGATGATCGGCGCGGTCGCCAAACCTTGGTTGAGCATCGGCAAATCAATGATGTGCACTGTCGTGGGGCCGTGAACAGCATCAACCTCTTGAACGCTGCGTCCTGGTTCAGCCTCAACACCAGCACTTTGTGTTTCAGGTAAGCGTACAAGGTTCAAGGACACGACCATGGCATCAAGCGCCGCTTGTTTCACCTGCCAAAGCCCCGAGACATGGGGAACACGCACCTGATCGCCAGGCGCGATGCCAAGATAAGACCAAGGCAGCGAAATTTTTAGGCGCGCACGGTGTGCGGATGCCAACGCCAATCCGTGCGACGCAATGCGCCGCGCCTGTGTTGGGGTCAGGGCTGCAGGCAGATCAATTCGGTCTTCGCGCCGCCCTCCCCCTTCACGGCGCACCCGCTGAAATCCAGCCTGATAGTCGCGGGCTATTTCATAATAAGCAACCGAACGTGCGCCAGCATTTGTGCTGTTGGATTGGCGCTCAATTTGCGAACGATTTCCGCCTTTTTCCCCCGCCGCAGCACCCATATCATCACTGAAAACTGCAGGGCCAACCTGTCCAGATTCTGTGATCAACACGGATACACCGTCATCGTGCGCATAAAGTGCGAGCGCGCTGCCAATTGTTTCGGCAACGCCGCGTACTGAATCGCCAGATGCCGCAAATCCGCCAAAAACTGTGGGGCAGACAGCGGACAGGCCAACAGGCGCCAAACCTTCCAATATCGCCCCAACACTGATGTCACCGTCATCGGCGACCACTTCGAAACTGAGCGAAGGGATGCGGTTGCCATAATCGCCAAGCTGGAAATCCTCAAACACCCCATAGGCCAGTCCGCGATAGGCAGGGGTATTGGATATGCCTTCAGCCGCTGCGATCAACGGATCAACAGACTGAGCTTCTGTGCCGTTGTAAAAACGAAAGCCGGTTTGGGTTTTGAAATCCCCCGCTGCCCCGCGCAGCAGTTTTCCGTCAGCCCAAATACGCTCAATCCGAACGGCGCGGCGCGCCGACAAAGCCACCGCGAAGGACGCAGAATAGCTATACACCGTTTGTTTGGGCTGCCCTTTGCCTGCGGATATTTTGCGCCGGTCCTCGCGCAAATCGGTGGACCAGATGACCGTACCAGAAACCCGCACCCGCCCGAACAGTTTGGGAATTTGCGCGCCGTAGCTGGAACTTTGAACAGACAGGTCGCCCAGCCGGGGTCCGCGCCGTCCCTTGGGCGCAAGCAATCTCTGATCAATTTGTGACCCCAGAAATGATCCCAGCGCTCCGCCCAACGGCCCGCCGACCAAGGTTCCAATGCTAGTGAGGATTAAAGTGGCCATTATTGAATATCCTCAGGAGCATACCAGACAGCGATAATCGGCCACTGAACGGGGCCAGGTGTTTCAACCACGCGGCGCAATCCTGCATCTGCATGGATTAAGCCGTCACCCGTCCACACACCCAGATGATATTGCGCGGAACCGGCCTGCATCAGCAAAATATCACCCGCCCCAACCGCCCCGTCCGTCCGGCGTTTTACAAGTGCGTCCAACTGAAAAATCCAGCGCGCGCCTTCGCTGTTACGCATCGCGTAATCGACGGGAACGCCAGCGCTCCGGTCATAAAGCAAGGCCACCAATCCGACACAGTCGACTCCGCCTTGGCGATCGCGCCCGTGGAGACGAAAGGGCGTGTCGAGAAAACCCCGCGCACGGGCAACGCGCGGATCAACTGACATAGCGGGTCAACAGATCATTGCCGGGCAGATGCGGCTCCCCGCGAAAATTTGCAGCATTGGCAAAACGCGTGACGCAGGATGAAAAACGGCGATCGCAGCCTTGTGTCAATTCAACCCGCGCGCCAGCCGCCACTGTAAAATGGGGTGGTGCTTCAAGCGTGATCGTCGCGCCGCTGTTGGCGATAATCTCAACGCATAATCCAGCATTCCCACCGTCCAGCCAGCGCAATCGTCCGCTGACAAACACACCGCTGGGAACAGGCGTTGTCAACGTCACCAGCGCATCGTTCACCGTCGCAACCACGGCGATCTGCACACGTCCAGCCATATCAATCCGGCACCGCCGGTCGCCCAGCGTGGCTCGACATTCGGGGCTGGTTTCTTCGACCACAGGCGCTTCGAGGATCGCTGTTGGCCCGCGCAGTTCAACGGAAAATTGGCCGTCGCTGATTTCTACGCTGCCCAATTCCCCGCGTACCAGCGGCACAGAAACACTCTGAGGTGCGGTCCAATCCACTGCTGACAAGCGCAAACGCGCGCCGTCCCACCGCCCTGCCGCCAAATCCTCTGCGCGAAATGCATCACTGGTCAGCGCGCCGACCAGTTCGACATTGTCCACATCAAACGCGTCGCTGCGTTCAATAGCCGAGGGTACCATCCCCGGACTTGCGCTATAGGTCAGGCCGTCAATCACGAGATCGCGGTCATGGTTGGTAAAACCCAACGTCACGCCGTCATTCCGTTCCAATCGCCAGACAAAGGCAAGCGTCGTCAGGTCTTGGGATAGCCATGTGGGCATCATCACCCCTCCCGCACTTCGATCAACGGAACGCTGGGGGCGTCACCGGCGGAAAATGTCGCGCTGTCGATGGTCAGACTATCTTCGGCAAAACGCACGGGAACGTCGAAACGAAAACCGGCGGTGACCGCTGCACCGTTTACGGGGGGTGCTGTGAAATTGATGGCACCGCCTGTGCCAAGCGTCCAGCCACTCACCGTAACGCCGCCGATGGCCACCACGACACTCCCTGTTTCTGGCCTGGTAATCCTGCGCACTTCGGCGTCGGCCCCAACCCCGTATCGTTTGATAAGGGGGAAGCTGGTTCGTACCCCATCGCCCTGCCCAAGCATTTGATCACCAGGTGTCGGCACCCCCGCCATCCCGTTCGTGCTATGATCAAGCGGGTCGCGCAGGCGGAACCCACGTGCAGCCCCGCGTCTGGCGCGAAAGAAGGCGATCAACGACTGGAGATCAGCATCAGAGCGCACCCCCGGCCCGACATCATAGCGCAACCGCGCGCTCGCCCAATCGGCGTTGCGCTGTTCATGACCCGATGCGCTTGTGACAATCGCGGTTGAAAAACCTGGGCTAACACTTGCACTCCTGCCGAGCGCGAGTGGAAATTGAACATCGTCAAAGGCTTGCATGTCACCGTCCCCCAGATCAAAATATGTAAACCCGTCACGCAGCACCTGTGGCAACGCCCAGATGAAGGTTTCCGCAACCCCACGTGCCCGTCCAACCCCCGCAGCGGCATCAATGAGCGCCCACTCTGCGGCGTTTGTCTCGTTCAATACAAAACCCGAAAAATAGTGCTGATCGCCCGCCGGATAGCCCAGCCGTGCGGTCGCCGCTGCCGCACCGCGCAAGGATGCACCCGTGTTGCCCGTCGTCACCCAGTCATAATCCTCCAGTTGAAGGACATCGAACGCGGGGGCGGCCCACCCCAGCGGCACATTGGCGCGCTTGGCCTCTGGTGCGGCTTCGTCAAGCACGGTCGGCAAATAGACAAGGATCAGCGCTTCACACCCTGGTTGATCGACCCGCACAGCTGCAACCAATGCCGCTGTTGAGCCTCCCAGCAGCACCCCCGCCGCGTCGAGCAATGCCTTTTGCGGCACGCTTAGGCTGGTTGAATTGATGGTGGGAATCTCAACTGGAGCACCGCCCAGTGCTGCTTTGGCTGCATCGTCATAAATACAGATGCGCCCGTCGGGCTGGGTCCACCACCACGGCTCCCCCACTTGAAAGCGCGGGGCATGTCCCGCCGATGCCGCGATAAATATGAAGGCCCGCGCCACGGCCTGCAAATATCCCATCGCATTGGTGTTGGCAGGCGAAAGTAAAGTTGACGGCGGGGTGTATCCGGTCAACGCCGGATCACCGTTATAGGCGCGCTGTTTCCAGTCATTCCATGCGTGTTCATTGAACAATTCATAGGAAAGCGACACGATCAGGCCGTATCCCAGCGCCTTAGCACGGCCAGCAAAATCAGTGTGCCACGCCGCACAAGGGGCGTTTAGAACCCCGCCGGTTTGGCTGACATAAAAACCGCCCGATACATTTTCCAGCCGGAAATAATGGCTCATCCCGACATAATGATTGATGCTCCCCCGGTAACCGAGATGCAGCGCACTGCGCAGCACCCGCGCGGGGGTCAGGTTATAACTGTCGTCATAGCCCGTCGCGATTGACAGACCATGTGGCGGGACCAAAGTATCTCCAATAGACAGCACTGACGCTGGGCCGTCACACACCATATTGGTCAACGCCACCCATGCCTCAACCGGCGCGGAAAGCGGAACATCACTGTTGGTATAGCCGGTGGGGATAAGAGAGATAAACATGCGGTCAATATCGCCCGCCCACACCGGATCAAGGTCCGTTGGATGCGCGAAACCGCCCGCCAGAACATCAAAATCAATCGTAATCGCGGCATTGGTGGACGTGCCCACAGCATAATTCCACAGCCGCACATACCATGTGCGCGGCAGCCCCGCTGCGTCACGTCCTTCAATCGTCAAGGTCGGGCCATTGATTACATCCAGCGGCAAAACCCCAGAGGATTGCCACTGAAATTTGAGCGTGCACCCTCTAAAATCACGCGCGGTTTCATAAGCGAGCAGCGGATGATCAATGCGATCCTCCGCCTCCCAAATCAGGCCGGCAAGATCATTGGCCTTATAGAAAACAGCGTCCACTCGAAGCGCATTAGGGGCTGTTGTGGTCACTGCCGCCATCATCGGACGCGGGAAATTAACGGTCCAGAAACGCGGATCAAACCGCTTGATGAAGGATGATTGCAAGCTGTCACCAGCCTTGGCGAGCCAATAAGCCATATCTTAATCCTCCCGCATCAAAGCGCCGCGCACCGCACGCGCGACTTGGCGGCTGGACCGTGCAAGCCGGTCAGGCGCAGTCCCTGCTGGACCGTTCACCGCAATGGAAATCCGCACATCGCGCGCCGCCCCACTGCCCAGTTGCGCGACGCTGCCACTTGATGTGGGGACGAACACTTCCGGCCCGCGTTCCCCCACAAGGAAGGGTCGTCCGGGAGAGACTGGCCCACCAGTCGCGCGGCCCGGCAGCCCAAGCAAGGACGTCAGGATCGAAGCCCCAGCGCTGAGCAAACCTCCGCCCTGTCCGCCTGCGCCCGACAGGCTGGCAAGCCCCGCACGGATCGACGCACTGGCGATTTCACTCAGCACGGACAGCGCGACCCGTTTGAGGTCATCAAATCCCAATTTTCCGGTGCGAATTGAACGCAACAAGGCCGATTCAATCAGCGTACCTGCACGCTCCGCGCCACTCGCCAAGGGGCCTTCCAATTGCCCACGCAGTTCGGACACGTCACGGGCAAACCCCTGCGTGTCGGCGCGGACAGAGACGACCAGCCGTTCGATTTCCTCATCCATCGGGGAAAAGCTCCTTCAAATGTGCGAGTAAGTGGCTGTCAGCAACGCCATCACTGGGCGGGCACAGCGCAGTGATAATGCTGGCAAGCTCAACCGGCGTCGCCGCCCAAAATTCATCCGGCCGCCACCCAAGAAGCGCGCCAGAAAGCCCCGCCAGACGCGTGGCGGAAGCGGTGAACATCACCGCCCCTGCAAAATCTGGCCAAGCAAAGTCCGAAGCGCAGGCGTTGCCGCTGCCAACCCAGCCGCCGTCACTGCGTCGCCCAAATCGGTGCGCAGCACAGCTGTGCGATCCGCCAAGCAGTGCCAGAACAGCGCCACCATCTCGGACAGTTTCAGCTGGCCTGCCGCTGCGCGTTCGACCAGCGCGAACAGGGGGCCAAGCTCCTCCTCCGCTGCGACCAGCGCGGCGAAGGTCGGGCGCAACACATGGCCGCAAATTGCAGCCTCACCGCGCGCCGCGTTCGCGCTCATAGCGACACCACCGCGCCGGAGCTTTCCAGCGCCAGCGTGTAACTGCGTTCACCGTTAAAATCCCCCGCATAGTCGAGCCGTGCGACAAGGAATTTGCCGCGCAAGCGTTCGCCAGATTCAAAACTCAATTCATAATCATCGAGCACGCCAGAGAGCGCACTGCTCTTGATCCGCACCTCCGCCGCTGATCCGGTGAACACCCCAGCGCCCGAGACCGAGATCGAACGCACCCCCGCCCCCGATAGCAATTCGCGCCATCCGCCAGAACCCTTGTTGGTGATGACCACAGCGTCGCCGTTGATGCTCAGCTGCGTCGTCCGCAGCCCTGCCACGGTTGTAAACACAGGCGTTACTGCGCCGTCACCGACCTTTAACAGGAAAGCGCTTCCTTTTTCTGCTGGCATTATTCTTCTCCTAAATAGATAAAACCCGAATGCGGTGTTCGACCAAGCCCGCCCAAGGGCCAGCCGCATCGCGCACAATCATCGACCGTAAAAATAGACTGCTCGCGATGCGCCAGCCGGGCAGATCACGCGGCAATGCAGCGACTGCCTCCTCGACCATCGCCATCAAACTGTGCAGCCGTGTGGGCGCTTCACCGTCATCCCATACCGTCAGGGCAAGGCGCATTTCGCGACCCAGCGCGGTCTTGGTGCTCCAATCGCTCACTGGGCTGTCGGCAATGACGATATAGGGAAACGCCGCACGCGGGGGTGGTCCGTCAAACACGCCGCTGACCGCGTCCGCAATCCCAGCATGCCCCTGAAGTGCGGCGACAATCGCCGCTTGAACGGCCTCAATCGCACTCATCGCAAGATCCTTTTTGCCAGATATTTGATGGACCGCAGACGGACATCCGACAGCATCCGTCGCCGCAGTTTGCGACCAGTCAGGGTTATGCCGGTGTCGCTGCGTTCAATTTTGATGTCCTGAGACAGTTCAGCAGCGGCAGCCTCCACAATGCCGTCAAGCACATCGGCAACCGCGCGCTGACCAATATCAGCACCGCGCTTGGTCAGTCGCGCCAACATCATCGCACTTCCTCGCAGCTCAACACCATTTGCGCGGGTTCACGCGGGTCGCTTTCCACCCCGCGCACCGCGAGGAATTTTTTGCGCCATGTCAGCCGCGTCCCCGGGCCAATCCCTTCGCGTTTTCGCATCGTTACCCGCCAGCGTGGCAACGCGCTCAGGCTATCGGCAACAACAAGTCCCGTAGGCATCAGGGGCGTGACGGAGGTCCACGCACAGCCATCGTAGCGGTAACGCCCCGTGCCCCCGGCGAGAACATCACGCGCGCCGATTCGCTGTTCAATCTCAACGCGTTCGCGCAACGCTCCAGCAAATTCGGTCATGACAGCACCATCCGTCGCCACGGCCGCCACAGTGCTGCAATTGCAGCTGGCGGCCCGGTGTCACTGGCGGAATCGCGGTAAGCATGAAGATGCGCGACCATCCGCAAGATGCCGTGGCGCAACGGATCGGGCACGCCGCCCCACGACGCCGCAACACCGGCAAGCACAGACACATCAACACGCCCAGCAGCACCGGGCTGCGTCACCCGCACCCAACCATCACCGTTTCCGTCGATGTCGAGGGCGTAAGCCGCCACCGGCAACACAAAGGATGCGCCTTCCGCAGGGATGCCGGTCACGCTGGTGATCGACTGCACCGGCGTAACGCTCAACCGCTGCCACGCCGCTGAAACCGGCAGGCGGTCGACAACGTTGCGGCGGATCAACATCTGGCCAACAAAGGCTTCACAGTGGCGGATCGCGGTTGAGAGGAAGGCGGCGATCACCGCGTCTTCTTCATCCTGTTCAATCCGCAAATAGGTTTTCGCTTCGTCAACCGCGTCGGCGGTGACGATGATGGGATCAATGATGTGCATTGGATGTCCTTCTGGCCTTAAGGCGCGACGTAATAACCGCTGGTCACGCGCCAGATGACGCCGGTGGTGACAGGACACACGACGGTGACCGCCACATTGTGGGCGCTGGCAGCAATGGGATAGGCGAAGTCCTCTCGCCAGCGGTCAATTGTGCCCAGCCCGGCGGCATCCGCTGCAAAGGTAAAGGCAAGCGCCCCAGGCAGGTTGCTTGTGGTGACGACGACAGGCGTCGCGCTGGCGGTCAACACTGCCGCTGCAAAACGATTGATCGAAAGATAAGTCAGATATTGCCGCAAGCCCGCGCCCGGCGCTGCCAGCGTGAGGGTGACGGCGGCCCCCGATACCCCCGTGGCGGTTCCGATTGCGCTCGTTACCGTGCCTTGCAACGTATCATCGAGCGTGCCGCTGTCCGCAACGATGGTCACCGCTGCTGCCCCCGATGCATAAGAAGTGCACCGCACACGCACAGATTTATACTGCGCGCATTTTCCTGCCCAAACCCCGCCCGCTGTGATCGTCACCGCCCCCAAATAGGCGACTGACGGCTGAGCAATGGCGCGCACCGGAATCTGCGTCCAATTTGTCCCGTCAAGCGTTCCTGCCACTTCAAAGGTCAGCGAAAATGTACCGCGAAAATCAACCGAGACTGTTGAACATCCGTCGGCTGGAATGATGATTTCCGCATTGGCGGCCCCCAAAGTGCCCGAGGCAAAAATGGTTTCGCGCGGGTGGAGCGTTCCCACCCCCAGGTCTTTTGATAATTTTGCCATAATCATGCACTCCAATTGAAAGAGATAGGCCCGCTGACGGGCGCAGAAAAATGTGCGGCGATGCTGATGGCATTGCTTTCGGGCGCGCCCGATATGCTGACCAGATCAAGCAATTCCGGCGTGTTTTCATCCATGTCTGTTGCCGGTGCGAGCGTCAGGAAGATGCGGCTGGCCGGTGTGACCCCCGGTGCAATGACGCTCTGTTGATGCTCAAATCGCCCTGCGCCGTCCGGCACTGTGATTGTCGCCACGCCTGATATGCTGGACCCTGATGCACCCTGTGGACCTGTCGGCCCTTGAGGCCCCTGAGGTCCTTGAGGTCCTGTCGCGCCTTGTGACCCCGACAGACCCGGCGGACCAATCAGTGTTGCAATGGGCTGCGGCGGCACGGCAAGTGCTGAGGGAGCGAGACTGCCATCTGGCCCGCGCCACCGCGTGACAATCGGCGGATCTGGCTTTCGCCATCCAAGGATAATCATGATGTCACCGCGTCGCGAATGCGGATCGCCACTTGATCGGTGATCACCACGCCGCCCGCCACGTTCAGCAAAGCGTCGGCCAGATAAGCACCCGCCGTGAGCGTCGCCGATGTTGCAGCGTCGATGGTGAGCGTCCAACCAGCGGGAATATCCCCCGCTGCCGCGCGACTGGTCACTATGAAGTTCGCCGCAATCGCTGTGCCGGCTGGAACACTGGTGCGTCCGGGCGGCACGGCCTTCATCTGCGCAGTCACGCTGCTAACACCCAGTGCATCACCAGACACGACGTCGAGCGCGAGTGAGATCGTCTCACCGCGTTGGAAAATATAAGGGGTCATTTTGAACTCCTAAACCCCTCCCCCATTGGAGGAGGGGTTGGGGTGGGATTTACGACACAGCGAACTTCATCAGCTTGATCGCTTCGGAATTTGACACCGTTCCGCCAATCCGTTTGGTCGCATAGAAATTCACAAACGGCTTGTTGGTGAACGGATCGCGCAGGATGTTGGTTTCGCTGCGTTCGGCAATCAGATAGCCCGCCTGAAAATTACCAAAGGCAATCGACAATGTGTTGGCCGCAATGTCGGGCATGTCTTCGCTTTCAATCACCGGATAACCAAGCAAAGTTGCGGCATTGCCGACACTTAACCCCGGTTGCCAAATGAACGCGCCGTCGGTGGTTTTGAACTTACGAATTTTGGCCAGCGTCGCTGCATTCATCACCCACACGGCACCTTGGCGGTAGGGCGCGCGCAACGATTGCACCAAATCAACCAGCCGATCCTGCGGGTTGGTCGCGATGAAATCTGTCGCCGCGCCAGACGCCACATATTGCAACGTCCCAAATGCACGGGTCGCATCAGTGGTGACTGCGGTTGGGAAGGTCAGGAACCCCTTGGGCTTGTTCGCGCCATTGCCGTTGACGAATGCTGATCCTTCGGCCTTGGCAAATTCAGTCGCAATCTCGCTCGCCAACCAGGCCTCAACGTCAAATTGCGCATCATCGAGCATCGCTTGAGACGCCGACGGATTGGCATAAAGATCCCCCATTGGCGGCACGATTTCATTGAACACCGGGGTTGCGGTTTCGGGCCGCGCGGCATTTTCCGCCGCCCAGCCAGAGATGACCCCGTTTTGGGTCACCAGCTTGCGGTATCCCGCACTCCCCACCCGCACGACATTGGCGATGCTGCGGATCGGCGCAATCGCTTTTAGGGTCGTATCGATCACCTGATCAATTTCACGCGGCAAGGCATAGCCGCCGTCCCCCGCCGTCACCGCATTAAAGCTTTTCAGCTCGGTATCGCTGCCCGTGCGGAGATAGCCCTCCACATAGGCCGTGCGCGCAGCATTGATGCTGGTCCCGCCCGAAAGCAGTGGCCGCGTCACAGGCGTGATCGCGGGGGTGAGGGCATCAAAGCTGTCCTCCAGGCTGTCGGCTTTCACTTCATAATCCATGTTCATTCTCCTTGGGTAAAAACGCCCCTCCC
>JBEBKH010000078.1:0-11033 GCA_040079575.1 Chakrabartia sp.
GTGAGACCCATTTAGGGGAAGATGTCGTGTAAACAAATATGGTAGCGGAGGAGGGACTCGAACCCCCGACACGCGGATTATGATTCCGCTGCTCTAACCAGCTGAGCTACTCCGCCCCAACAAGAAGCGCGGGCTATAGCAGGCGATTTGGAGCGGTCAACACCGGAACGCAGTTGGTGGTTGCATTGCATGGCCCTGGCCAAATCGCCACGCACCAACGGCCTCCCAAGGGCCATTGAGATAGCGGAAAACCGCCAATCCCGAAATCTCCACCGAACGCTCAACAAAATTGGCAGACAAGTGCGCCAGCAGTTTTTTTGCGTCTTCGGCCTTTGCCTTGTTCTGGACCGTGATGTGGGGACGCCACGGTGCACGGTCTTGCGGGGTTAAATGCGCCTCAAAGGCCTCAGCAAGCGAATCACGGCACGCCTCAAGGTCAGAGGACATAACGCGGTAGGCGACACCGCCGCCAAGGTTGATGAGACCCGTGATCCGTGCCTTGGGTGCGGGCGATTTGGTCAATATCTTCAGCCGCGCGCGCAATTCTGTTTCGAGCGCAGGGGCCAGATGATGAAACATCGTCAAATGCGCACGCAATTGATTGCGTTCAGGCGGAAAGTGCTTCCGCCGCAGCCCGTCTGCCCACGCAAAATCTGCGTCGCCGAACAAGGCCGTGACGATAAGCGGCGCGATCAGATTTCGACCTGACTGCCAAGTTCAACCACGCGGTTGGTTGGCAAACGGAAAAACTCCATCGCGCTTTCTGCGTTTCGCAGCATCCAAGCGAACAACTGTTCCCGCCAAATCGCCATGCCCGGACGCGAAGAGGCCAACAACGTCTGCCGTGCGAGGAAGAAGCTGGTGTCCATCATCTTTATGGCTGGACCACAAGTGGTGATATTGCCCAGCGCAGTCGGCACATCAGGGTCTTCCATAAATCCGAATTTTAGGATCAAGCGGTGAAACCCCTGCCCCAGATCTTCCATCATGCAGCGTTTTTCGGTGTCGATAAACGGCACATTAGCGATCTTGACCGTGAGCAGGATCACACGTTCGTGCAGCACTTTATTATGCTTCAAATTGTGCAACAACGCATGGGGAACACCGTCGGGCGTCGACGTCATAAACACGGCAGTTCCCGACACCCGTGTTGCTGAATTGGCAGCAGAACTGACGAAGACCTTAATGGGCATGGCGGCTTCTCTCATCCGCTCCATCATCAATTTACGCCCCCGCGACCACGTGGTCAGCAGGAGGAAAATGAAGAGGCCAATCAACAGAGGTAAATACCCCCCTTGCGGGACCTTGAGCAAATTTGCGCCCAGATACGCAATGTCAACAATGAAGAAGAGCGCGAGCAGCGGAATTGCCTTCCACTTTGGCCATTTCCATAGACTGAACAGCACAACCGAAAGCAAACATGTATCGATGAACATCGCGCCCGTAACCGCGATCCCATAAGCGGCCGCAAGGTTGCTTGACGATTTGAAGAACAGGACAAGGACGATTACCATGATCATCAGCGCCCAGTTAATGGCAGGAATATAAATTTGGCCCGCCGCGCTCGCGCTGGTATGCAAAATCCGCAGACGTGGGATAAAACCAAGCTGAATGGCCTGCTGAGTCAGCGAAAATGCCCCCGAAATCACGGCTTGGCTTGCGATGATCGTCGCAAAGATCGCCACAATAACCAGCGGCAACCGGAACGCTTCAGGTGCCAATAGGAAGAAAGGGTTTTTGATGGTTTCAGCGGCGGTTGCCGCATCCATCGACAAAACCATCGCGCCCTGCCCCATATAATTGAGCATCAACGCTGGCAGCACGAACACCAGCCATGAAATACCAATGGGTTTGCGCCCGAAATGGCCCATATCCGCATAGAGTGCCTCCGCACCAGTGACGGCCAACACGACAGAGCCCATCGCAATAAAGGCCTTAAACCCGTCCACCACGAAGAAATTGAGCGCATTGAGCGGATTAAGTGTGTGCAGAACAATCGAAGGATCAATGACAATATAGGATAAACCAAGGACCGAAATTGTTATAAAATATGTGATCATGATCGGGCCAAAAAAGGCACCAACCAGCGCAGTTCCGCGGGCTTGTATTGAAAATAGACCGATCAGAATGGCGACGGATATGGGCAGTACCCAATCATGAAAGGCAGGATTAACAACCTCTAACCCTTCTGCCGCAGACAAAACGGACATGGCGGGCGTAATCATCGAATCACCGTAAAACAGCGCCGTCGCAAACACCCCCAGCATGATGATCGGTGTTGTCCACTTCGCGCCTTCGGTCTTGCTGTTGATCAACGCCAATAGAGCAAGGCTGCCGCCTTCCCCCTTATTGTCCGCCTTCATAATAACCATCGAATATTTGAAGGTCACGACGATCATCATCGACCAAAAAACGAGGCTCAAAACCCCGTAAATGTGGGTGGGATCAACCGCAATCGGATGATGCCCCGCAAATGTTTCACGGAAAGCGTAAATCGGGCTTGTGCCGATATCGCCAAAAACGATCCCAACGGCACCGATCAAAAGTTTATACATCGGACCACCAACATGGTGCCCATGTTCCTCATGATCGATGGGTGCCACCGCCGAATGTTCAGATTGTGTCATGATGAGAACCGACCATTGAAGGGGCTGGAATACATAAAACGCACAGCTTTTTCTGTTTTTGGAGCGCCGCGATTAGCATGGTGTTTCTGCCCCTGCAATCGAAACACAATTTAGCGCGACAAAGGCTTTATGCCCGCGACATCGCCTTCCGTTAAAATGCCGGTCGCCACCAATTCAGCGACCATATCCTTGCGCTGCGGAGCATCCGCAGGAATATTTTGCAACAAAGCCACCCATGCTTGACGCGCGTCATCAAGGCGGCCAGACTGCGCAAGAGCCAAGCCATAAAAATATAATGTTCCCGGATAGTTAGGCGCTAAATCTAAGGCGCGCTTAAAGCTATATTCAGCAGCGGGCGAAAGCGTCGATTTGTTATACGCGGTCAAAGCATTGCCCATGCCTACCCAAAGCTGAGGGTTTTTGTCGTTCTTCGCCAATCCTCGCTTAAGCACCATGACCGCAATATCGGGGCGGCCAGCATTAAAATAGGCGTCGGCATAGGCAAGTGTATCGGCGTCGCCACCAAAGCGCCCCATCAACTCCTGCCGCTTTTTCAAATCAGGCAGTTGCGCGGCAACTTCATCACTTTCGGTTGGCAAAGATGCAGCAAGACTGGGTTGTCCCTGTAAAGCATAACCCGCCATACCAAGCGCCAAAGCAGCACCTGTGAGCATAAGAATGTCGCGTGACAGACCCGCGAAACGCCACAGCAGGAGCATCACGAGTGCCGCGATTAAGATTATGATTATCAACCCCATCAGCGTCGCCTCCGCCGCAAACGCCCACTGACAAGAATCAGGCCAAGTCCAAAAAGGACGAGTGGGGCGATCCAGATGGGCGCTGTGAGCGCACTCATCGGCGGCTCATACGTCACCCAATTGCCGTAGCGTTCCACCAGCCAAGCGCGGATCACATCGGGCTTTTCACCCTCTGCAATACGCGTCCGGATCAAAGAACGCATGTCAGCCGCCATTTCAGCATCCGAATCGGCAATGGATTGACCCTGACACACAAGGCAGCGGATCGATTCCATCAATGCTTTTGCAGATTTTTCCTGCGCTTCATCGGCAAGCTGAACGTCAGCATATGCAGCCTTTGCCAATTTTGAATCCGCCATTGCAGAACCAGAAACCAGAATAAGCAGCAAGAGGGGCCACCGCATCACTGCGCGGCCCTTAACGCTGCGAGAATTTCTGGCACATCATCGCGCCGAATATCGCCGATATGCTGATAACGAACAATGCCGCGCCCATCGATCACGAATGTTTCTGGCACCCCCGATGAGCCAAAACTGATCTGAACGCGGCTGTCAACATCAGCGCCGATCCTTTGATATGGATTGCCATTTCGCGCCAAAAACCGTGCGACATCTTGGGGGCGGTCACGGATTGCTATGGCATCAATCGGAACCCCGCGGCGCGCCATGTCCAAAAGAATGGGAGCCTCAGCTATGCAAGGGACGCACCAACTCGCAAATATATTGAGCAACCGGGGTTTGCCCTGCGCCAAATTCACGCTGCCCAGCCCCGGCATTTTAACAACAGCAGGCGGCAGCGAAAATGTGGGAACGGGTTTGCCGATCATGCGTGAAGCAATGGTCTTGTCAGCGGGGCGGACAAGGCCGCTGGCCACCACTGCAAAGAAACCCATGAACAGAATCAGCGGCGCCCAAAGCCAAAAGCGTCTCATGCAGCCTCTCCTTGCGGGTCACGCGCGCGGTGTTCTCGCCACAAACGCCCGACCAATGCCAAAGCGCCCCCCAGCGCAATCAGAATGCCGCCCAACCAGATCAGTGTCACCATCGGTTTCCACCAAAGCCGCACCTGCCAACGGCCTTGCTCATCCGATTTTCCAAGCACAGTGTAGAGCTGACCATCAACCACCGTCGCAATCGCGGATTCATTGGTTTCTGTCGGCGGATCAGAATAGGATCGCGCCTGTGTCTTCAATGAAAATGGAGCGCCATTCCCCCGCTTGGCCTCCAACGTTGCCTCTAAAGCGGTCCAATTTGCGCCAATGACGGGTTCAATGCCCATAAGCCGGATCTGAAACGGACCAACACTGGTGCTCTCACCAATTTTCATCGCGATCAGGCGTTCTTTCATAAAGGCTGAATCGCCTGCCATCCCTGCCAGCGAGACAGCAACACCCAAATGCGCGATCACCATGCCCCATGTGAACAAAGGAGTGCGCCGCAGATTGCGTTTCCACAGCGGCGCAATGCTCGCCGCCCCAGCCAACCCAGCGACGGCAAGACCCAAAAGCGGAAGGATGCCAATATCTGGCGCAGAAAATTTGAGCACAATCAAGATAACGATGCCCAAAACAACTGGTGCAGATGCGCGTTTTAACACCTGTCCCAAATCATCGCGACGCCACCGCATCATTGGGCCAAATGCCATTAATACGCCCAACAACAAGGCAACTGAGCCTGCTGTCAGGTTGAAATAGGGCGGGCCAATGGAGACTTGTTGTCCAAAGGCCTGCGCAACCAGTGGGTAAAGTGTGCCGATCAATACGACGCCTAAGATCACAGATAACAGCAGATTGTTGATCACAAGTGCGCCTTCGCGGCTGACCAGATCAAATTGATTTCCTTCGCGCACTGTCCCGACGCGCAATCCAAACAGTGTGAGCGCGCCGCCAATATAGAGCAATAGGAGCACGAGGATGAATGAACCACGCTCAGGATCAACCGCAAAGGCATGGACGCTGGTGAGGATCCCAGAACGCACGATGAAAGTGCCCACCATCGACATTGAAAAAGCGACCACCGCCAGCATCACCGTCCACGCGCGCAGTCCGTCGCGCGTTGCCAAAACGTTGACCGAATGGAGCAATGCTGTTGCCGCAAGCCATGGCATTAATGAGGCATTTTCAACGGGGTCCCAAAACCACCAGCCGCCCCAGCCCAGTTCATAATAAGCCCAATAACTTCCCGCTGCGATACCCAGCGTCAGAAAAATCCATGCCCCCAACACCCAAGGGCGCATTGCCCGGGCGAATGCCGGCCCCACATCGCGGGTCAGAAGCGCGCCGACTGCAAATGAAAAAGCGACCGACATCCCGACATACCCAAAATAGAGTGTCGGCGGGTGAAACGCGAGACCGGGGTCTTGCAACAATGGATTGAGGCCCTGACCATCGACTGGTGCTGGGGAAAGGCGTTCAAACGGGTTTGAAGACAGAAGCAAAAACGCATAAAACCCTAAGCTGATCAGGGCTTGCGCGGACAGCGTCGCCACCAGCATCCGTTCTTTGACCCGGTTTTCAAAAAGAGCAACACCGGCGCCGGCCGCCCCTAACACTGTGACCCACAGCAGCATGGACCCTTCATGGTTGCCCCATGTCCCAGAGAATTTGTACAACCACGGCTTGTCAGAATGGCTGTTGATCGCAACCAGCTTAACCGACATATCAGACGCCAAAAATACCCATATCAAGCAGCAGAATGCCGCGATCACGAGCACCGCCTGGGCAATTGAAATCGGGCGCACAGCCGCTATCAATTCAGCGTGACCGGCACCGCGAATTCCCACCATACCCATAACAGTTTGAAGCAAAGCGAGACCCGCTGCGAGCCATAAAAAGGCAAGTCCGGTTTCGGCGATCACGGCTTCAATGTCTCCGTCTTATGCATTTTACCTGCCAGTTCGGGGGGCATATAGCGTTCATCATGCTTGGCAAGAATGTTGGTCGCAACAAAGACTTTCCCTTCAAACTGTCCTTCGGCAATCACCCCCGATTTTTCTTTGAACAAGTCAGGGACAATGCCGCGAAAACGGACGGGCACTTGATCCGCACCGTCCTCCACAACAAAGTTGATGGTGACACCGTCGACGTCGCGGGTGATCGATTTATCGGCGACCATACCGCCCAACCGCATTGTTCCGGCGGTATCAACCCCGCGCGCAATATCGGCGGGCGAATAGAAAAAAGCCGCTTTGTCTTTAAGCGCGGTCATCGCCAGCAACGCGGCCGCAATTACCGCGCCCAGCGCCATCAAAGCGAGCGTCAAACGTTGGTGCTTCGCCTTCATTTTTCTTGCCTTAGTGCATCAACACGGCCTTCAGCGCGGCGCATCGCGGCAAAACTCCACGCCAACATGCCAAACGTGCCCAAACCAGTCAGAACGTAAGCCGCAATAATGAAGGACCAATGGTTCATGCCTGTGCCATCCGGCGCAGCCGCGCTTCAATTCTCACTTCAGCAAGGTTTGTCCGCATCCGCATCAAGACAATAGCGATAAACAAAAACGTAAACCCCGTCACGGTTAACCCCAAAGGCCACAGGATTTCAGGCGCGATGCTTGACCCTTTCACTGTGATGCTTGGTCCTTGATGCAATGATTTCCACCATACCACGGACCGGTTGATGATCGGAATATTGATTGCACCTATGATGCCGTAAAGTGCGGTAACGCGGCTGACGCTGGTGCGTTCTTCACTGGCATTGGACAGCGCAATATAGCCAAAATAGAGAAACAGCATCACCAGCATAGACGTCATACGGCCATCCCATTCCCACCAAGTTCCCCATGTTGGCCGCCCCCAAATCGATCCTGTGATAAGGCAAACTGCCGTAAAGACCGCCCCAGGCACCGCAATCGCTCGCGCCGCCACGCCTGCCAGTGGATGACGCCACACCAGCTGGACGATGCTGGCAGCCGCAATCCCGCTCCACCCGGCCATGCCAAGCCAAGCAGCCGGGACATGGACATAAAGAATGCGCACGGTTTCGCCCTGCAAATAATCCGGCGGTGTGATAAACAAGCCTGCATAACAGCCAGTAATCAGCAGTAATGCCCCAATCACGCCACTGAAAACTGTCAGGGGTCGCGCAATTTTAAGGAATCGCGTGGGGTTGGCGAGACGGTGCATCGGTGCGCCTTACCGAAGCAATGGCCCCTGCGAAAGCAGTTTAACGTCCGATCAGTTTCTGGGCCATGCGGTCTGCGACTTTGGCGGGGTTATCCCCTGTCAAACGGCTGTCATCCCACACCGCGTTCAGACGCTCTGGAATGGCATGCACCATTGATTCGACATGCGCGCGGTCGCCGCTGCCAAGATATTCCAAAGCAACATTGATGATCCCCCCAGCATTGATGACATAGTCCGGCGCATAAAGGATCCCGCGCGCCTGAAGGTGATCTCCGTTGATCGACAGAGCGAGTTGATTATTTGCGCCACCCGCAACGGCCGCAACGCGCAACTGTGCTATGCTGTCTGCTGTTAGAATTGCTCCGAGCGCGCAAGGGCTGAACACATCGGCATCAACCGCAATGATGGCTTCTGCATCCACAGCAACCCCGCCCAATTCAGCTGCCAAAGCATGCGCGCGCGCTGAGTCTTTATCTGCCAACGTCAACCGCGCTCCGGCCCCTGCCAAATGCCGCGCAAGCCCGCCGCCGACGCTGCCGACACCCTGAATGGCGATATGCACACCCGCAACATCATCTTTGCCCAGCGCACGTTTGATTGCCGCTTTAACGCCGAGATAAACGCCCAAAGCCGTTGTTGGCCCGGGATCGCCGCCCGCTTCCCCTGCCTTGGGCGGCAGCCCAGAAACATGGCGTGTATTCTCTGAAATCGCGATCATATCTGCCGCGCTCATCCCGACATCTTGCGCCGTGACATAGCGACCGTTCAAGCTATCAACCGCACGGGCGAAGGCGGCGATCATCTCTGGCGTTTTGGAGAGCTGCGCGTCTGCCACCAAAACCGCTTTGCCACCACCCATGGGCAACCCCGCCATGGCATTCTTATAACTCATCCCGCGCGACAGGCGCAGCGCATCCGTCATGGCGTCTGCTGAATCGGCATAGTGCCAGAAGCGAGTCCCCCCAGCTGCGGCCCCCAAATGCGTCGAATGAACAGCGATGATTGCGGTCAACCCTGACGGCGCATCACGAAAAATATGCACACCTTCGTGATCGTCGAAATCGGGCAAGTCCCAAGGTGCGGTCATGACGCCCTCCACAAGTGAAATAATATAATGATGGTCAGCAATAATGTTGTGCGGCGCGATTCGCCAGTGCTGATTAATGCGTTCTCCGATGGGGCGGTCGACGGGATCCGAACCCGCTACCTCTGGTACCACAAACCAGCGCTCTAACCAATTGAGCTACGACCGCCATATCGGCTGCAAGACCGCGCCATTAAAGCCGCGTGCGCCGAAGTGCAAGATCGTTTAACAGGAAAGGATAGGTTCATCTGATCGATTCTAAATTACAAAGAACTTTGAAAGGGTTGATATGCGCGCGATCATCACAGTCATTCTTGCTTTTGCTTTGACGGGATGTGTCGCAAAACTGGCCGCTGACATTGTCACCGCCCCGGTCAAAGTTGGCTCGGCAGTGGTGGACGCTGCCACCACAAGCCAATCCGAAGCCGATCGCAACCGCGGTCGCGCTATGCGCAAACAGGAAGAACGCGAAGACAAAGAGCGTAAAAAAACTGAAAAGGAATCCGATGCCGCACCCTATTAGAGCGCGGAGAGCAAACGTTCCGCAGCCTTCAGATGCGGGGCATCAAGCATTTTCCCTTCGAGCGATAAGGCCCCTGCCCCTGGATTCGCTGCAAACAAAGCCACAACCGCACGGGCATGCGCAATCTCTTCTGGACTGGCGCTAAAGGCCGCGTTGATAATCGGAACTTGGATGGGGTGGATGGCGAGCATCCCAGTAAACCCATCACGGCGCGCCCGCGCTGCATAGGCTGCAAGCCCAACACTATCCTTAAACGCCGGAAACACAGTGTCGATTGCCTGCACCCCTGCTGCATGCGCGCCCATCAGTGCGAGCGTGCGAACAACCTCATATACGGGGGTATAACCTCCGTCAGCTTCCCGCGACGTGATCGCTCCAATTGCAGCGGGAAGATCTTCAGCGCCCCATGTCAGACCGATTAAACGCTCTGATACGCCTCCATAAGTGCCTAGGCCGAACACAGCCGCAGGTGTTTCACTGGCAATAGGAAGTATTTTGATATTTTTGGCATCCATAACATCCAAACGCCCGGAAATGAGGCGAACATCATCTCCGTTCAATGCTTTTGGGAGGATAATTCCGTCAGGACAGGCCCCGACAACTGCATCCAAATCAAGGTCAATCAAACCGCTATCCAGTGGATTAACGCGCACAAAAATCGGTATTTGACGCTGTGTATCCGCCAAAAAAGTAGCGACCATTTTGCGCGCTTCAGGTTTAGTCGCAGGTGCAACAGCATCTTCAAGATCAAGGATCAATGCGTCCGCACCTGAGGCGAGTGCCTTTTCCATTCGGTCTGGGCGGTCGCCCGGCACGAAGAGCAGCGAACGCATCCTCACGCCGGTTTACGATGCAATAGCGCGCTACGCAGGCATGAACATACAATTTCGTGACGCTGATTGAGCATCCTATGGGCAAAGGTTACAATCCCTGCATCAGGCCGTGATTTTGATGGCCGAAGTTCAATGATTTCGGTTTCTGCGCGGAGCGTATCGCCAAGAAAAACCGGTTTTGGCATGACAAGTTTATCATAGCCAAGATTGGCAACCAAAGTTCCCATCGTTGTATCGCCAACCGAAAGGCCAACCATCAGCGAGAATGTGAAAGTGCCGTTCACAAGAATCTGGCCAAATTCACTGGCCCGCGCCGCTTCCGCGTCGAGATGTAAAGGTTGGGGATTATGCGTCATCGTTGAAAACAGCAGATTGTCTGTTTCTGTTACGGTGCGCCTTATCTCATGGACAATGACATCCCCAATGTTCCAGTCATCAAACCAACGTCCAGCCATGGGCATGCTCCTTTTGAAGAACGTTGAGGACGATTTTGCACCGCAAAAGTCAAGCCACTCCGCTATCAATCGCTTTATCGAGGATCAGAATAACTTGCTTGCAGCGCAATCAATCAAAAGCGATAAAAAAGTATGGCAAAAATATTGACCCATCTCGAACGCTTAGAAGCCGAAAGCATCCACATCATGCGTGAGGTGGTAGCAGAGGCACAAAAGCCAGTGATGCTTTACAGCGTCGGTAAAGACAGTGCAGTGATGTTGCACCTTGCACGCAAGGCGTTTTACCCATCGCCACCGCCTTTCCCGCTGCTCCACGTTGATACGACGTGGAAATTTCAGGATATGTACACACTCCGTGACCGGATGGCGACAGAAAGCGGCATGGAATTGCTGGTCTATAAAAATCCAGAAGCGGTCGAACGCGGGATCAATCCTTTTGATCACGGCGGTCTGCATACCGACATGTGGAAGACCGAAGGGTTGAAACAGGCGCTTGACCATTACGGTTTTGATGCGGCTTTTGGCGGCGCACGGCGTGATGAAGAAAAAAGCCGGGCCAAAGAACGTGTGTTTTCATTCCGCTCTGCCAACCACCGTTGGGACCCAAAAAACCAGCGGCCAGAGCTGTGGA
>JBEBKH010000079.1:0-10932 GCA_040079575.1 Chakrabartia sp.
TAAGGACGAATAATCATGAACCGCCATGTCGAAGAACCCGGCCCCAACGAACTGCGCGACCCCCTGATTCGTCAGGAATTAAAGCGCGCAGGGATTTGGATTGGGCTTGTCGTCGGCGTGATTTTGATCTGGGTTTTGGCCCAACCTTTGCTTTTGATCATTGGGGGGATTGTTTTTGCCGCCATGCTGGATGGCGGCGTTAGGCTGCTGGGCCGCGTGCTGCCGATTGCGCGCGGTTGGCGTCTTCTGATCGTTTCACTTACCGTCGTTGCCTTTCTAAGCTGGGTGGTCGTGTTCGCGGGCACGCAGCTTGTCTGGCAAGCTGAAGCGATGCGCCTGATTGTCGAAGAACAGGTCGTGACAATCGCGCAGTGGGCACAGGGTCAGGGCCTGACCAGCAAAAGTTTTTCGATGGCCGAAATCACCAAAGAAATCGCTGGATCCTTGGGAAAATTAACCTCTGCGGTCAGCAGCGCGCTGGGTGCAATCACCAGCATAGCGATGATCCTTGTCATTGGCGTTTTTCTGGCGATTGAGCCACGCAGTTATGAACGCGGATTGGCGTGGATGCTACCGATTGAAAGCCGCGAACATTTTTATAGAACGATGAACGCCATCGGCCACGCCCTCCGCCGATTACTGGCCGGACGGTTGATCGGCATGACTGTGGAGGGATTCGCGACATGGCTGTTGCTGTCTCTTGGCGGTGTCCCGATGGCTGCGTTGCTGGGCCTTTTAACCGGATTACTAGCTTTTCTTCCCAATATCGGGGCCATTATTTCGGGCTCCTTGATGGTCCTCGTCGGGTTTTCAGCGGGGACAGAGGCCGGATTATGGGCGATTACGGTTTATTTGGTGGTGCACCTGATTGACGGGTGGATCATCGTGCCCACCATTGCCAAGCGTTCGGTTGATCTCGCCCCTGCACTCGTCCTTGCAGCTCAGTTGTTGTTCGGGGCGTTGTTCGGCGTCGTCGGGCTGGCGCTTGCCGATCCAATGGTGGCGATGATTAAAATTGCGCTGGAAAAAGGGTCAGAAGAATCGGCAGAACGCGCAGAAGCCGCGTTACATTAAAGGTTTAGCGGATTTCTGGTTGCCCTGGAACAGCGCCGGCTGGCCCGCCCTGTTGCTGTTGCATTTGTTGCTGCATCGCCTGAACGGCAGCTTCGCTTTGGAAATCGAGTAAGTCGACATCAAAGATCAAAATTGCATTCGCTGGAATTTTTGGTGTGGGTGACTGCGCACCATAGCCCAAGTCAGACGGAATGCAGATATGATAGGATCCACCGCGCTGCATCATCATCAAAGCTTCTGAAAAACCCTTGATCACGCGAGTCACAGGAAACGGCGCTTGCTGTCCGGCATCAAATTCGGTGCCATCGGCAAGCGAACCGCGATAGTTGAGCAAGGCAACATCAGTTTCTGTCGGCGACGCGCCAGAACCGGCCTTCACTTCTTCAATCAAGACGCCTGATGGGCTTTTCGATTGTTTGCCTTTGCCCAGCATATTGGCCGCGCTGCACCCGCTTGGGACAACAGCCTTTGTTCCTTGCCACGCCACACCGCCTGCAACGAGTGCGATGACAGCAAGACCCGCCCAAAGGCGCGTCATTGAGCCTTTGGCGATGGGCTGAATAGGAACTTGGGATGTCGACACAGCGCTTTACTTCGTGCCGTCGCGTTCGAGACGCTTGCGGTCCATCTTGCGCGCACGGCGCACAGCAGCGGCCTTTTCACGCGCACGTTTTTCCGAAGGCTTTTCATAATGCCGACGCAGTTTCATTTCGCGGTAAACGCCTTCGCGTTGCAATTTCTTCTTCAGCGCGCGAAGCGCCTGATCCACGTTGTTATCGCGAACGATGATCTGCATAAAACCGCCACACTCCAGTAAAAAGGCCAATGAATGAGATAGCGGCCAAACCGACCGTTGCCATCCCACAAGCAATTAAAAGGGTTCGTCATAGCCAAAGCTACGCCGTGAAAGAGGGCCACTAACGACGGATTCGCGAAAACTCAAGGGAAAACCCATTATTGCGTAAAGCCCCCTCCCCGTGCGATAGAAAAAGAGAATAAGGAGAGGCAATCATGGCGACAGCATATAAAGCACATAACCACTGCACAGAGGCTGAATGGGCCGCGCGTCAGGAACTTGCCGCCTGCTACCGCATTTTTTCAATGTTTGGGTGGGATGAACTGATTTTCAATCATATCACGGTCAAAGTGCCTGGCGAAGACGGTGCATTTTTGATCAACCCCTACGGCATGCACTTTGGCGAAGTTACGGCGTCAAGCCTTGTTAAAATCGATGCTGATGGCAACAAAGTGGACACAGACAATCCATGGCACGTCAACAAGGCCGGGTTTGTCCAGCACAGCCTGTTCCACCGCGAACTGCCGGATGCCCATGCGATCATCCATACGCACACGACCGCGACTGTCGCCGTGTCATCACTTGAAGGCGGCCTTCAACCGATTAATTTTTATGCCTGCGCACTGATGGGGCAAGTGGCCTATCATGATTTTGAAGGCATTACGGTCCGCGAAGAAGAAGGCGTTCGTCTGGTCGAAAATCTCGGCGACAAGCGTATCATGTTGCTCAAGAATCACGGCCCTGTCGTCATGGCAAAATCGCTCCCCGCTGCATTCGTGAAATATTGGGTGTTGCAGCGCGCCTGTGAACACCAAATGGAGACTTTGAAGATGGGCACGCCCATTACTGTATCTCCTGAGGTTATTGCCGTGCATCAGCGCGATCAGTATCTTCAACAGACATCGGGCATAGAACCTGGGCGAATGGAGTTTGATGCAATGGTCCGCAAGGTCGACAAAATCGACACAAGCTGGCGCGACTGATTGATGTCGCGCCTTACCGTCAACAATGAACCTGTTGCCTATCAGATTGATCCCGACACGCCCTTACTGTGGGCGCTGCGCGACGCATCAAATCTGACAGGCACTAAATATGGCTGTGGCACGGGCGATTGCGGCGCATGTACGGTTGATATTGATGGCCGGGCGGTGCGGTCCTGTCAGGTCGCGATCAAAGCAGTGGAGGGCAGTTTTGTTACCACCATCGAAGGCCTGTCGCGTGACCGCAGTCATGCGGTGCAGCAATGCTGGGTGGCAGAAAATGTGCCGCAATGCGGATTTTGCCAGTCTGGCATGATTATGGCAGCGGCAATATTGCTCAAAACCAACCCCAACCCTAGCGACGCTGATATCGATGCTGCGATGACCAACATCTGCCGCTGCGGCACATATCCGCGCATCCGAAAGGCCATTCGCCGCGCCGCCAATGTTTTGGCAGGCAAGGAAGTGATTGCAGCCGCCCCACCCCCCGGAATTGCGCCGGGCGACGCTGCAAAGGCTGTTCCTGCCTTAACCCCCGTCTCAGAAAAATAATCCTTTCCTTTCAGTCACATTACGATTTCATTAAGCAACGGCTCAGCTTTCTGGATGCACATTTGATCCTATCGGGTGACAAATGAGTCGCCACGGTGGAGGAGTAACCGCCATGCGTATTGTGTTTCTTACCGCTCTTTTGGCCACAGTGGCCAGTATACCCGCTTATGCGCAGCATAGCAGAGAAGATGGCCCCCGTGGTCGCGCGATGGAGCGAGCTGAGATGCGTGAAGAACGCAATTCAGGAAATGAGGGCGAACGCCGAAACGCAGAGCGTGCCCAGCAGGTTGAAACGCGCACGGCACCCGCACAACCATCCGCGTCGCCGCGGGAAAATCGTCGCGGCGAATGGCGCGGCCAACGGGTTGAAACGTCAAACCCACCCGCCGTTCCACAAGCAGGGGGTGGCCCAAGGGAAGACCGCCGTGGCGGATGGCGCGGCAACAATCCTGATGGCAATCTGGGGAATCGCACACCGGGATCATTCCCCGGCACGCGCGACGGCGAATCACGCCACTATCCTGGTGGAGGCAGACGCCCAGGCAATGATGTGCCAACCCCTGATGTAAGACATGGCGGGACTGTCGGCAGTCCATTTGATCGCAACGGCGATGGCCGCGTTGACCCCTATTATGATCGCAACGGCAATGGCCGCGTTGATAAACGGTGGGATAATAACAAAAATGGTCGGTTCGACCGCCGGTGGGACCAAAACCGTGATGGCCAGCTTGACCGTCGTTGGGACCGTGATGGCAACGGCGAACTGGATCACCGGTGGGACCGCAATGGCAATGGCCGTGTGGACAACCATTGGAACAACGGATGGCGCAATGACCGTCGTTATGATTGGCAGCACCACCGCAACAGTTACCGCAATGTCTATCGCGCGCCGCGTTATTATAACCCCTACGGCTATGGCTATGGATATCGCCGCTTTTCGATTGGTTTCCAGTTGGACGCATTGTTCTTCGGATCACGCTATTGGATCAGCGATCCTTGGCAGTACCGTCTTCCGCCCGCTTACGGATCATACCGCTGGGTGCGTTATTATGATGATGTCCTGTTGGTTGACCTGCGTACTGGGCGCGTCGTTGATGTGATCAACGATTTCTTCTGGTAAACACAGATCGAATAAGGGGTCCAGTGCGTGTCACTGGGCCCTTTTTCATGCGCCAAATCTTGATTTCAGATCACGGCAGACTTACCACCGCCTTCCGATGAGCAAAGTAAAACTCAAAACATCCGAAGCGCGTTTGGCCGATATGGGAAAAGCGGTCACACGCCGCCTTTCAAGTGCGGGGCGTTGCCAGATGGTCAGCCAAAACGGCCTGACGCTGTTTCTGGTTCAGGATTTTCTAACATTGGATGAATGCGACAGCATGATCGCTATGATCAACGCAGGGCGGCAACCCTCCACCCTCTTATCCAGCCATTCTGATCCGACTTTTCGGACCAGCGACAGTTGCAATCTCAGCCCCCACGACACCCTCGTCAACACCATTGAAGGTCGGATTTGTGCGCTTATGGGCGTGAACTACCGCCACGGCGAAACCCTTCAGGGCCAAGTTTATGAGGTCGGAAAGCAGTTCAAACCGCATTATGATTATTTCATGAAAAATGCCGTTTATTGGGACGATATGATGCGGGGCGGCGGCCAACGCAGCTGGACCGGTATGATTTATTTGAATGAACCCGCCGCTGGCGGTGAGACACATTTTCCGACCGCTGGGCTGAGCGTAAAGCCCCGCACCGCAATGCTGGTGCTGTGGAACAATATGCTGCCAGACGGCACCCCCAATGTCACAACCCTGCACGAAGGCATGCCGGTTGAGGCTGGAACAAAATATATCGTCACCAAATGGTTTCGTGAAAAATTTTGGCAATAAGCGCGGTCCGTTCTGCTTTGATCGAATGCAGCATCACTTTTGTCGAACACTTTCACCTTTGACGCAATTTGCGCTAGGGCCATCCTCACAACATTCCGGAGAGACCCATGACCCGCCGTATTGCATTCCTTATTGCCCTGCTCCCGCTTACAGTCCTCAGCACCGTCGCCCACGCACAAACCATTGCTTCATCGTCATCCAGCGTTGCGACAGTTTCGGCCGGTGAACAGCTCAAACGGATTTTTGCGGAAAGCGATGAAGCCAGTTTGGTGCGTAACCCCCTGTTCGCACTCTTTCGCGGGGACATGCGCTATGCGGATCGCTTTGGCGATTACATAACCAAGGAATATTATGACGCGGAACGGATTGCGGGCGAAACAGATCTTAAAAAACTATCCACAATTGACCGGAGCGCGCTCAACGCGACCGACAAAATCGCTTATGATGTCTTTGCAGCCCAAACCAAACTGACACTTCGTGGATATGCGCCGGACATTTTGCCGTTAACCGCTGTGCGCCCAATCGATCATTTTTCTGGATTCCACACATTTTATCCCGATGTCGGGTCTGGTCAGGGTGCGGCTCCCTTCAAAACGGTTGCGGATTACGACAATAATCTAAAACGCCACCGCGAATTCATCCTCTTGATGGACCGCTCCATCGGACGCTTTCGCGAAGGTCTTGCCAGCGGCGTCGTGCAGCCAAAGCTGATCGTCAATAATGTCATCGATCAATTGAACATCCAAATCGCGCAAGGGGTTGAAGGATCAACTTATTATGATCCCATCAAATCGCTTCCCGATACATTTTCAAAGGCGGATCAGGCGCGGCTGAAAACCGAATATAGTGCGATCATTCGCGATGGCATGATTCCTGTGCACACACGCCTGCGCGACTTCCTGAAAAATGAATATCTGCCAAAGGCGCGCGCTGGCGTTGGTCTCGTCCATATGAAGGGCGGGCTCAAACTCTATGATTATATGATCGAAACAAACACGACCCTGCCACTCAGCGCCAAATATGTGCACAATCTGGGGCTTTCAGAAGTCGCGCGGATCAAGAAAGAAATGGAAAGCATCCGCGTTAAAACCGGGTTTAAGGGCACACTCGCGCAGTTTTTTGTCTATTTGCGCAACGATCCCAAATTCAAACTCTCGTCAAAAGATGCGCTGCGTGATGGCTATTACGCCATTGGCAAACATGTTGACACGCGCGTCCGTGAACAATTTTCAACCATCCCCAAAAGCCCCCTCGAAATCCGCGCTGTCCCGGAATATAAAGAAAAAACCGATGCGGGCGGATCGTACCAACAGGGCACACCTGATGGATCGCGTCCTGGTGTCTTTTTCTTCAATGGCTATGATCTGCCCTCACGCACCACCCCGGGCATGGAAACGCTCTTCCTGCATGAAGCGGTTCCGGGACATCATTTCCAGATCAGCCTCGCACAGGAAAATGACGCCCTTCCCGCCTTCATGCGTTTTGGTGGCAACACAGCCTATGTCGAAGGCTGGGCACTTTACGCTGAAACCTTGTGGAAGGATTTCGGCATGGAATCTGATCCTTACAGCCGTTTTGGTGGGTTAGATGATGAAATGCTGCGCGCCATGCGACTGGTGGTGGATAGCGGTATTCATGCCAAAGGCTGGACGCGCGATCAGGCGATCAAATATATGCTGTCCAATTCCAGCATGGGTGAAACCGATGCCCGGGTTGAGGTGGAGCGCTATATCGCCATTCCCGGGCAAGCCTTGGCCTATAAAATTGGCCAGCTGACCATTTTGCGCCTCAAGGACAAAGCCATGAAAGCCATGGGCGCGAAATTTGACCCCAAGGCATTTCATGCGCAGGTGTTGATGACCGGCGCATTGCCGATGACCGTGCTCGAAAAGAAAATTGATGATTGGATTGCCGCGTCGAAGTGAGGTTAACCACGCGCGGCGATCAGCCCTTCTACAATTTTGTGCGTCCGTTCATTGTCGACGTCGATGGCATTGCAGCCATCGGCGAGGATGACGGGCGTCACATTCAGGCCAATACGCTTTGATATGCGCCTAAGCCCCTGCGCCAATGAAACCAGCCTTAAGCGCAACAGTAAAAGGTTGATCAGGCCAAAGGCATCAATGATCCGCCCCACTTTCTTTGCAAACTGGCCGCCACCCCTAAAAATTTCGACGGCAGCAAGCGCGCGTTGCCCGCCCACGCCGTAAAGATTGCAATTGGAATAGGCGTCATCCGTAAAGCGGTAAAATCGCCTTTGCCCGTCAGGGTGGGCGGCAAGCACCGATGCCCGCCGTGTCATTGCGATCGCCACATCGGTTTCTTTTGATAAAGCGGCGCACATGGCGTCAATCGCATCGGCGCTCAACAAAGCATTGTCAGCGGTTGTGATGATGATCGGCCCGTCATGCCCTGCTGCTGCCGCTAACACGCTGTCGGCAAGGTTGTTCGCAGCGGCACTGCATGTGATTGTGTTGTTACCAGCGGCAAGATCACCAACAATCGCATCAATCTTCGACATCATATCTGCTTCAATTGAAACCTTTGCATCCTTCAGCCCTGGATACTGCAAAATGGTTTGAAGGACGTGAGCGATTAAAGGGCGACCAGCGAGCGGCACCAAGCATTTATGGGAAAGCCCCCGCGCTGCGGCCAATGGATCAACAACCCCGAGACGTTGTGCTGCAAGGATGATGACACGAACACGCGGAGCGTGTGGCATTTCAGGCCGCAAGACCCTGAGCCTTGCTGGAGAGTCTGTGGCGCATCAGGCTCTCACTCAATATAGTTTCTATCAACTGAACATGGCTCCACCCCATCAGCTGGGCTGACCGGCCAAAGACTTTTTCTGACCATAAATTACAATTGAGGTTAACCTCTAGAAACATCAATTGCCCGGTTTTTTGGTCAAGACGAAATTCAAAACGCCCATAGTCAAAGGGATGAAATATGCCCGCCATTCCGGCGGTATGGGCGCGAATGATCGGTTCCCAGTGGGGATCATCAAACGGCGTCAGTTTATATTTGTCTGAACGGTCAACCAAATCACGTTTTTCCTGATAAGTCCGCAAATGTGATGGATCCACCTGTTCAAAAAGCATCATCGGCATGATCGCGGGTGCGCCTCCAGACGTGATGACGGGAACCTCCACATCACTGCCATCGAGAAAGGGTTCAACAATGGCATCATGGCCTTCGCTTTGTATTTCTTGAACAGCGCGCATCACGCCCGCCCAATCCCCAGCGTCACGGACACCCCAACTGGCAGAGGAGGCGTTTGGTTTAATCACCAAACGATCGGCTTTTGGACAGTAGACATCAAGGATTGGGGCGCCTTTGCGGTAAATGGCCCAAGGTGCCGTGGGTATGCCGCGCGCTCGCGCTTCAAGCTTGGTCAAATGCTTATCATCCGAAAGCCCGCGCAGAATTGGGCTGGCTCCAAGGAAAGGAATGGCAAGACGTGTGCAGAGGAGCGGCAACAGCATTTCTGAATTCAAAAAACCACCGCGGTTTAGCAGGGGAAAAACAAAATCGCATCCCGGGTCGGCAAAAAGCGCTTCATAACTGTCCGCTAAGGAGAGGTTGACCCCCAAAGTTTCAAGCGCGTTGCGAATCTCTTTATGATAGGGCGCGTGATTGCCATCCTCATGATGCAACCCGCCCTGCCAAAAAACGTGTTTGGCAATAAAGAGCACCCGGACACGCGCTTTGGTCTCAGCTGAAAGAGGCGAATGAAGCGGTTCGACGATGGGGAAATCTACAATGTTCATTGCGCCAAAATATGGTTTCCCCATGACAGGACCGTGACAGTCCTCGTCATCAAATTGTAGCAATTCTGTTCGATATTCATGTTTTTGAGATCGTTTCGATATGAACGCTGCTGCAAAAATAGATAATGGCGCTTTCATTGCACGCATGCTGACGTCGGGCGGTGACAAAAGAATATGCGTCGCAACCAGCGCCAACACGAATATGTACGGCGCGTCTCCTTTCCCAAGATCTATTTTGGGTTATGCGGCATCAACCGCGAACGACATTTCGCTTGATGCCTTTGACCATCTCAAAATTGTCACAAGCGCTTGGCCAGTAAACACAACCATTTCTGGGGAATTTTACGCCAACGCACTTGAAAAACTGCGCGTCAAAATCAAGCAATGCTATACACTTCCCACTGACACCGACATTGTTTTTGCGCCATCCGGAACCGATCTTGAATATGTTGCACTGGCGCTAGCAAAGATTGGATCTCGCAAAGCCGTAACGAACATCATCCTCGGCGCGGATGAAGTGGGGAGTGGTTGCATATTGTCTGCTCAAGGAAAGACATTTGCCACAGAAACGGCACTCAGAGAAAATATTATCAAAGGATCGGCCATCACTGGGTTGGAAGATACCCACGTCATCGAAGTTCCGGTTCGGGATGCGGTCGGCGAAGCACGCACCAGTTGTGCCGTTGCCGATGATATTGATTTCTACGTGGCCACGATTGTTAAACAGCGACGCCACGCCCTTGTCCATATTGTGCACGGGTCCAAAACAGGCCTGATCCTGCCCCGCATGTCTGAAATTGATCGTTTAATCGCTCGACACGGCGCAGCGATTACATTTGTTGTTGATGCCTGTCAGGCGCGGATCAACGCAGCAACAATCAATGATTATTTGATACGCGGGGTCATTGTGCTGTTGAGCGGGTCAAAATTCATGGGAGGACCGCCCTTTTCAGGATTTGCGCTCGTTCCGCCCCGCTTCCCGCGCAAAAAACCCCTTCCCACAGGGCTAAAGATAGTTTTTAGACGCGGCGAATGGCCGCTCAATTGGTCGGGTGCCGACATTTTTGATAACAGTGCCAATCCGGGATTGCTGCTGAGATTAGAGGCCGCGCTCTTTGAACTCGACCGATTTTCGCGACTTGGCCAGCGCGAACGCACGCGGGTCATCACCCATTTTCGCGGTGCAGTCTCCTCCTTTGTGCGCCACCTCGACGCAGATATCATTACGGGTTCGGTGGAGCCATCATGCCCGAATGATCATTTGATCGAACGGTTTACTCTGGCAACGATTAACTTGTCACGCTTGCCGCATAGCCCTGATTTTGCGACAGCGCAGCGCTGGCAACGCGTTCTTGCTGCGCGCGGCCTCCGATTGGGGCAGCCGGTAAAATGTGTCAAACTGCCATCCGGCGCATGGGCAGGAACCTTACGGGTCAGCCTCTCAATGCCTCTGATGATCACGTTTTCAAACTTGACCGATGACGCCCTGACCAAAAGGTTGGATAAGGATATGGCCCGGATCACCAATGTTCTGGGGGCCGCAGCCAGCACCATCGCCGCTTAAGCTAAAGCCTCCGCAATCAACTTCCGCGAATTTTCAATGCCGTAAAGCGCGATGAAACTGCCCATGCGCGGGCCTGCACTGGACCCCAGCAGGGTTTCGTAAAGCGCCTTGAACCAGTCGCGGAGATTTTCAAATCCACCATCCTTGCCAATGGCATAGACGATATTCTGGATGTCTTCGGCGGTTGCGTCCGGCGTGAGGGCCGCAAGTTCATCATCCAACTGCTTGAGCGCTGCCACTTCAACCCCCTCAGGCTTACGGCGGCTGAGCGTCGGCGCGACAAAATCACGATTGTACGCAAGTGCATGCC
>JBEBKH010000080.1:0-10874 GCA_040079575.1 Chakrabartia sp.
CAAGACCGGCCTTTTGGCCGTCCTGTTTGGCTTTGTTATAGATGGCACGTGCATCGTCGCGTTGTTTGATGCGCCCAATAATGACCCGCTGTCCCACAACCATTTTGAGGCTGTCGACTGCGGCGTCCTCTGGAAGGGGATAGAGATAAGTGGCTTCCGCCCAGTCTTTTGCGGTATTGCGAAATATCTGTGTGACCCGGACGCGCGCGATCGAGCCGCTGACGGTCACGTCCATATCGCTGCCCAGTTGGATTGCCGGGACGGTCGTGGCCGTACTTTTTACTTTTAACATCAATGTCCCGCTTTGGGGGGCGACATCGGCTGCGTTGCTTTCTGTTGCTTGTATTGGCGTTGAGGAAAGACCAGCCAAGGGTATGACTGCGAGCAAACCAATGATGGGCCATACGCTGTTTGAAAGGGCAGTAATTTTTGTGCGGATCCGCTGTGATGTCGCCATTTTGAGTTCCAATGTTTAACGGTCTGTCGCTCTATTCACTCGCTTCATCGCCTTGCGCTACGATCATCTTCGGCAAATTTTGGTCATCGGAAGCACGGTTGCCGCGCGTTTGTGCTAATTTCTTGACGGTCTGTGGGGAAATGTGCAGAAATGTCTGTGATTTAACGGGAGTTGGGCACGGACATATGGTTGATAGCGACCCCGAAAAGCTTGGTCATATGGTCCGCGAAGAAATCGCCCGCCGCCGCATCTCGCGCCAGCAATTGGCTGATATGGCGAAAATCAGCCTATCAACCCTTGAAAAGGCGCTAACAGGATCGCGGCCTTTCACGCTCGCCACGATCATCCGCATTGAAGATGCGCTGGGTGCGCGGTTGCGTCCGGTTGAAGTGTCGTCTTCCAGTCAGGAATTGGCGCCTGTGCATATGGGTTCCTATGCCCATGCAGCGGTTAAGTGGATTGAAGGGCGCTATTTGACGCTACGTCCGAGCTTCAAAAACCCGGGCGACATCTTCAGCTATGTCATCACGATCCGTTGGTTGGCGGATCTTAATGCTCTTGGTTTTGCAGAGTCGCAGCGACTGGATTCAAAATTTGAACAGAGTGGTACCGTTTCAATGCCCAATTTGTCGGGGCATATTTATCTGGTCACCAATGATCAGGGGCAGCACCGGATGATGGTGTTGGGCAGGCCAACGATTGAAGGCACGCTCTACGGCATATTGACCACGTTACAGGTTGGGCATGGGTCGCAATTGGTGCCGGTATCATGTCCTGTTGCTTTGCTTAAATGGAACGACGTCGTCGATCCAGTCATCGGATCTGTCGCCGTGGGGATGCCCCAATATCAACAATATCGTCAGATTGTAGACGCGGCGACCGCAGAGGATTATGTTCGTTTTTATAACTGATCCCCAAATCATGTTCCCCGTTGTGCGGCTTACTCTCGGATACCGTAACGTCGTTCAAGCGCCGCTTGCCAACCGCGTTTTGGGTGCTAATCACCCTCGCAAATCTACTTTTTCGGAGTCTAAGCCATGACCATTAGTTTTAAAGATCGTGTTGCCATTGTGACGGGCGCTGGCGGCGGCCTCGGCCGGGCCTATGCGCTTGAACTTGCACGTCGCGGGGCCAAGGTTGTCGTGAACGACCTTGGTGGATCGCGCGACGGCACGGGTCATTCGGATGCTGCCCTAAAGGTTGTTGAAGAAATCAAGGCTGCTGGCGGCGAAGCTGTTTCAAATGGTGGCAGCGTCACTGAATATGATCAGATGGTCGAAATGGTTGCCAAAACCAAGGAAGCGTGGGGCGGCGTTCATATCCTGATCAACAATGCCGGAATTCTGCGCGACAAAAGCTTCACCAAAATGACGATGGAGGACTTCAAGTTGGTTGTTGATGTCCATCTTGTTGGTTCTGCCAATTGCACCAAGGCGGTTTGGGATTTGATGCGCGAACAGGCCTATGGCCGTATCCTGATGACCGCTTCGTCGACGGGGCTTTACGGTAATTTTGGTCAGGCGAATTACGGTGCGGCAAAGCTGGGTCTCGCTGGGCTTACCAAGACACTCTATTTGGAAGGCGCGAAATATAATGTGCGCTGCAACACCATTGCTCCAATTGCTGGTACGCGCATGACCGAAGACATTTTCCCACCCGAAGCGTTCAAAGCCTTCGCGCCTGAAAATGTCGCCCCGGCTGCGCTCTTTTTGGTGTCCGAAGATGCGCCGTCCAATGTGATCATGGGCGCAGGCGCTGGATTCTTCCACACAGCAAACATTACGCTTACCCACGGCGTCATCCTTGATGAAGCCGACCGCACCCCAGAAGGTGTTGCGGCGCATTGGGCCGAAATTTCGGACCGCACCGGGGAAACCGTGCCGCAGTCAGGTTCTGAACAATCAATGGCGGTGATGAAGCGCATGCAAGGCGCGTAGGCTGTATCAAATAGGGAAAATATTTTGGCGCTTTTATGTGGTTTATTTTTCGTAAACACGCTATCAATTTGTCCTTATTTTGTAAGGGTGGTTATATGAAGATTAAGATGATTGTTACTGCGATCGCGCTTGCGATGAGCGGAACAGCCTATGCAGCGGCATTCACCAATGGCAGTTTTGAAACGGGCACAAGTCCAGGTAGTTTTACGACTGTCGGCACGGGCCAGACCAATATCACCGGTTGGAACGTTATTGCGGGTTCAGTCGATTATATCGGCAGCTATTGGACGGCTTCAAATGGTGCGCGCAGTGTTGATCTTGCGGGCAATGCCCCAGGAACATTGGCACAGACCTTTGATACGGTTGTGGGCCAAAGCTATAGTGTTAGTTTCGACCTTTGGGCGAATAATGATGGCGGTACATTACCGCGTTTTGCCTATGCTAATGTTGGCGCTGGCGATCTTACCTTTTCGAGCAACGGTGGCGGAACACGCGCTGCGCCGAATTGGACGGGCAACAGCTTTACATTCCTTGCGACAGGATCAAGCACGACACTCAGCTTCCGCGCGGATCCTTCGTCATCGTCGCGCGCTTATGGTGCGGCGCTCGATAATGTTTCGGTAACGGCTGTTCCTGAGCCTGCAACATGGGCGTTTATGATTGCTGGCTTCGGTTTGATCGGTGGGACGATGCGTCGTCGTAAATCGGTGCTTACCACCGCTTAATAAGATCATCGCAACGATACGGAAAAAGCGGCCTGTGCGCCGCTTTTTTTGTGTCTGCAATTATCCTGCGACCAATTTCATCAGGCGGCGTTCGACTGGGGCGAGGACAGGGCCAAGGTCGTGGCCGCGTTTGAGGGTTGCCCCGGCTTCTCCCATCAATGCCCACTGTCCCTGACGCACGCGCAGTGCAGGGCGTTTTTCAATGCGGAACTCTGGGCGTTCGGTGGCCCTTCGAAAGGCACTGAAGATTGCGGCATCATGGCCCAGATGGATGGCATAATCGCGCCAATGGCCAGCGGCCACCATCCGCCCATAAAGATCGAGGATACGGGTGAGTTCGGCGCGGTCAAACACCGTCTGGAGCGTGGGCTTTGCCGGGAACGGCATCACCACCCCCATCAGGCGGATTTTGACCGTGTTTTTGGGGCGCGTTCTTCGGACAGTGCTGCCAATTTCTTTTGCAGCTGTTCCATTTCGCATTTGAGAATCTCAAGCTGCTGGGTTGCCGGATCGAATCGTTCGCTGCACGGTGTGCCGTAAGGAACAAAGCCTTTTTGATAATCAGCGGCATCGACCAATGTCTGGCGTGCGGGGATACCAACCATCGTCGCCCCTTCAAGAACGTCTTTGGTCACGACCGAATTCGCACCAACACGCGCGCGCGCGCCAAGGGTTATCGGCCCCAAGATTTGCGCACCTGATCCAATGATCACACCGTCCATCAATGTTGGGTGACGTTTACCCGCGATGCCGTTGTCAGGGCTGGTTCCGCCCAGCGTGACGCACTGGTAAATCGTCACATCATTGCCGATTTCTGCTGTTTCTCCGATCACGACAAAACCGTGCTCAATAAAGAAGTTACGACCAATGATGGCACCAGGGTGAATATCAATCGCGGTAAGAAAACGTGAAAAATGGTTCACGAGCCGTGCGAGAAAAAACAGATCTGCAATGTAGAGCCAATGAGCGACACGGTGCAATCCCAGCGCCCAGACACCTGGATAAATCAAAATTTCCCAGCGTGATCGCGGCGCTGGGTCACGTGCTTTTACGGAATCGAGATAAGCAATGAGTGAGTCGAACATCTGCGGCCCTTGTGCATGGTCAAGGAAGACTATCTAGGAGTTTAGGATTAAAGTTTCTAGACCCACGATTATAGGTGCTGATTCTGCGGTAGGGTGACCGCACAGCGCATTGTATAATCTAACATTATCACCCACTATTTCAGTGGATGATAAATGGAGTGCTGGAATGGAATTTTTCGGATTCGATGTCTCGGCATTGCTGCCATTCATTGGCATTGGTTTTGTGGCGCAATTGGTTGACGGCGCGATTGGTATGGCCTTTGGTGTGATTACCAATACGTTGCTGGTTACAGGTGCTTTCGGCCTGATTGCGCCGATGCAGCCTGCCCATGCTTCAGCGCGCGTGCATTTGGTCGAAATGTTTACGACAGCCGCATCGGGTATCAGCCACGTGTTGCATCGTAATGTTGATTGGAAACTATTTTCGCGGCTCGCAATACCAGGCGTTATCGGCGGTGTGATCGGGGCCTATGCCTTGACCAATATTGATGCTTCCGTCGCCAAACCCTTTGTAATGATATATTTGAGCTGTATCGGATTTTATCTGCTCTACCGCGCTTGGGGTTATACACATGAACATCGTCAACCCAAAATTATCGCGCCGCTTGGCCTGATCGGCGGATTTCTTGATGCAGCGGGCGGCGGCGGTTGGGGCCCCGTGGTCACATCCAATTTGTTAATTCAAGGATCATCACCGCGAACCACGGTTGGGACCGTCAACACATCCGAATTTTTTCTGACCACGGCTGTATCGATCACCTTCATTTCACAATTGGGTATTGAAGCCTTCACTGTTGCAACCTTCGGCCTCATTTTGGGGGGATTAGCCGCCGCGCCGCTTGGCGCTTTTCTGGCAAAGCGCATTCCGCCTCAGCGGTTGATGCTTATGGTTGGCATCGTGTTGTCCGTGACCAGTCTCTACAGCCTCTATAAGGCGCTTGCGTAATCGGGTGCACCGCTCAATTATGACCAAATAATCGAGCGGGACGATCAATGAGCATATTTCTACCGACCTTAAAACAGTTGCAATATCTGGTCGCGCTTAGCGAGCACGGCCATTTTGGCAAGGCGGCGACCGCATGCTTTGTCACCCAATCGACATTGTCAGCCGGGCTGCGTGAACTCGAATCGCTGATCGGTGTGACGCTGGTCGAACGCAATCGCCGCACGGTGCGCTTTACGCCGCTGGGGGAGCGTATCGCCGACAAAGCGCGGCGCGTAGTACGTGAAGCCGAAGAGCTGGGGGATATGGCAAAGGCGGCGGGCAAGCCCTTATCAGGAGAATTGCGACTGGGGGTCATTCCTACAATTGCGCCGTTCCTGCTGCCGCGTATCTTGCCGCGCCTGCGCAAGGATTGGCCCGACCTCAAACTCTATCTGCGTGAAGAAACAAGTGCAGCTGCGTGTGAATCGTTGGCGCACGGCCATGTCGACTGCGTGCTGCTTGCGCTACCCTATGCATGTGGGGATATTGAGGTCGCGCCGCTGTTCGATGACCGGCTGTTTGTCGCCTATCCCGGCGGTGAAAATCCGCCAGATGTGGTGGCATCAGAAATGATTGATCAATCGCGGCTGTTGCTGCTGGAGGATGGTCACTGCCTGAAGGATCATATTCTATCGGCCTGCAATCGGCCCGAATTGCGCGCAGAAGCAAAAATGCTGGGCACGTCACTGCACACGTTGGTGCAAATGGTGGACAATGGCCTGGGCCTCACGATGCTCCCTGAAATGGCGTTAAAGGCCGGAATATTGAACGGCACAAAAGTTGAATCGCGGCCTTTGGAAGCATCCAATCCAACCCGGTCGATTGCCTTGGTCTGGCGACGGGCGAGCCCGCGCGGCAAAGAATTCAATCTCTTGGCCGATGTATTGCGTGATGCCAACCACCGCGAGACTGACCCGTCTTAACGCTTTGCGTTTGCAGCGAATCACAGCAAGCGTCATTGTTTGATCGACAGGGGGACACACTGATCCGCGTTTAGGAGCGTTTATGTCCCTTCAATCTCCTCTCCACATGGCTATTGCTGTCTCAGCGATAGCGCTCATCACACAACCGGCTGTGGCCCGTGATAAAAAGCCCAAGCCTGAACCCGTGGCTGAAATGGCGCCTGCCATGCCGCTTCCCGATACAGCACCAGCGCCTGAAACTGCAGCGATGCCGGCAGAGCCTGCACCAATGGCGACTGAGCTGCCACCATCAAAAACTCAGTCTTCCAGCAATAACATTGTCCAAAACATCGCTAATTCGACCGACCACAGCACCTTAAGCACAGCCGTTAAGGCAGCGGGTGTGGAAACGGCATTGTCGGGTGCTGGTCCTTTCACACTGTTTGCGCCGACCAACGCCGGTTTTGCAAAACTCCCCGCTGGAACCGTTGATACACTCCTCAAACCTGAAAATGCGGACACGCTGTCAACAATCCTCAGCAACCATGTGGTGGCGGGGTCGGTTTCGGTATCAGCCTTGGTTGATCTGATCAAAGCGGGCGGTGGCAAAGCGCAGCTTAAAACATTGGCGGGTCAAACGCTAACCGCAGGGCTTGACGGCACGGCGGTGATTTTGGCCGATAGCAATGGCAATATTGCCCATGTGACACAGGCGGACATGCCGCAATCAAACGGTGTCGTGCATGTGATTGATGGGCTCCTCCTTCCCAAGCCGGCGAAATAGCCGGAGCCTTTGGGTCGCAGGCCTTGGTCCGGCGGGGTAATGGTCTCTCCCGCTGGGCCAGGGTTTTCTTTTACCGCCAGCGGTCGGCAGCGTGGGCATCGCTTTCGCGCGCATCAACCCACGTTTCCCGTCCATCAGCAAAAGATTCTTTTTTCCAAAATGGTGCGTCGGTCTTCAGACTGTCGATCAAAAAGGCGCAGGATTCCAGTGCCGCGGCGCGGTGGGCTGATGCTGTCGCAACGAAAACAATCCGGTCAGAAGGGTATAATGGTCCCACCCGGTGGATCAGGGTGACATGGGCCAAGGACCAGCGCGTGGCGGCTTCGTCGGCCAATGCCGCAAGAACCTGTTCGGTCATTGCGGGATAATGTTCGAGCGTAAGGGAAATGAGCCCGCCTTGCCCGCGCACGATCCCGGTAAAGCTCGACACAGCGCCGACTCCGTCTTCGATCAGCGCAAGTTCTGCGCCGCTGTTAAAATCATCGGTCTGAATGCGGACGGTGATCATCCGCCGGTTACAGGCGGGAAAAAAGCAATTTCGCGTGCGTCGCCAATCTCACACTCTAACGCGATGATTGTTTGATCAACCGCACAGCGTAGCCGCGACGTGTCTGCAAAGGCTGCCGCATGGCCCGCGCTATGGGTCCTCAAATATGCAATAATATCCAGCGGAGTATGTGCTGTATCCGGCAGGTCCAAAATCTCCTCTGCCACACCCACAGCCTCTCGCACCCATGCAAAATAGAGGATCGTCACGCGCACTGGTTAATCCATATGCTTCAGGCCAACACGCAAATAATCCCAGCCGGTGATCAGGGTCAGGGCGGCGGCAATCCAAAGCGTATCAACGCCGATGATTTTGATCCATGCGTGATGAGGCAGGCCGCCCGCAAGGATCAGCGCGCCAAATGCAATCATCTGAAACGCGGTTTTCCATTTGGCGAGTTGAGAGACGGGGACCGAAACCTGCAACCCCGCCAAAAATTCACGCAATCCTGAAACAGCAATTTCGCGCAGCAGAATGACGAGGGCGGGTATCAAATGAATGCCTGTGATTGACGCGGCATCATGTCGGGTGCCGACCAGCATTAAAATAACGGCGGCAATCATGATTTTGTCGGCAATTGGATCAAGGAAAATGCCTAACCGCGACACCGTGCCCTGCGCGCGCGCCAGATAACCGTCAAAATAATCGGTAATGCCCATTAGGCAATAGAGTGCAAAACCCAGCAACCAACCCAATTCCCAGCCGGGATACCAGAGTAAGGCGACCAGAACGGGGACAGTGACGATTCGTGAGAGCGTCAGTAGGTTGGGAAGGCTCATCATATTCTCTTGCTTATAGGGTTTGCACGCACACGAAAAGCTGGTCTATGCGTTTCACACGTTTTTCACACAGGGATGAAATAACCCCCGCATGCAATCATCCCTCAGACTCCTTGGGAAACGGCATTTCCTGCCGCTTTTTGTCACCCAGTTCTTGGGCGCTTTTAATGATAATTTGTTCAAAATGGCGATGGTGGTTTTGGTCACCTACACAATATTGAGCGATCCGGCGCAGGAAGCCAATTTTAACGCTTTGGCCAGTGGCCTATTCATTCTGCCCTTTTTCCTGTTGTCAGCGCTGTCGGGACAGCTTGCAGACAGCAGCGACAAAGCGGGGGTGATCCGGTTCATCAAAACAGCTGAAATCTTGATCATGGTGGTTGGAGCGATAGGATTACTGCTTCATTCCGTACCGCTCATGCTGGTTGGGTTGTTCGCAATGGGGGCGCATTCGACATTTTTTGGGCCGATTAAATATGCGATTTTGCCACAGCACCTTGCGCCTGATCAAGTGTTGGGCGGCACCGGATTGGTGGAAGCAGGAACCTATGTCGCAATTTTACTCGGTACCATTGCTGGCGGGCTGATCCCCTCAGATTGGGCGGCCGTCGCTGTGTTGGTGGTTGCAACAATCGGGCGAGTCAGTGGCCACTTTGTTCCATCAGCGCCGCCAGAAGAGGATGCACCACCGCTCAAGCTCGACTTTAATATCTTTCGGTCTTCCTATCGGCTGGTCAATGCCACCATGCATATCCCCCGTCTTTTTTTGGCGATTGTTGCGATTAGCTTTTTCTGGTCGATTGGCGCAGTTCTCGCGGCACAATTTCCGCCGCTCGTCAAAAATGCCCTTGGGGCCAATCAACAGGTTGCGACCCTGTTTACCGCCGTTTTCTCTGTTGGCGTCGCGATTGGTTCGATTGCCGTCAATCGGATGTTGAAGGGCAAAGTGTCCGCGCGCTATTCACCGGCATCGGTGCTTGTTATGGGATTGTTCGTTTTGGACTTGTGGTGGTCGGTCGGCCACTGGGTGCACAACACAGGCTCTTTGATGGGGTGGAAAGCCTTTGTTGCCATTCCGGCAGCAGACCGCATTTTGGTTGATCTTTTTGGCATTGCCGTCGCTGGCGGTATGTTTGTGGTGCCGCTTTATGCCTTCCTCACCACAACGGTTGCTAAATCCGAGACAGCACGCACTGTTGCAGCCAATAACATTGTCAATTCGGGTTTCATGGTCATCGCATCGTTGATGCTAGGCGCTATGATCAGTTTTGGCGCAACGATTGAACAGACGTTATTATTGGTGGCAGGCGCCTGTGTGGTTGCGGCATGGATCGCGCAAAAATTGCACAAAGCCTGCGATTAGCCCGTTTTTCGGAAATGTTCAGATCGATCAATTTTCCGCCAGACCCTGCTCTTGCAGCCAAACGAGCAGTGCTTCTGCTGCTTCTTCCCACAGTGTGTCGCACATAATATCATGCGCCGTTGGCACAACAATATGGTCGCCGCCATATGCGTGGGCGAGTTTTTCATTCTTGTATTGAGGGATAGACCAATCCTTTTGGCCAGAAACGACAAGAACCGACAGGTCTGTTTTCTTGGGTCTGGGAGGGTCTGTATAAAAAGCGTCTTTTGCAGCACCGAAGGATGTGAGGCCATTTAGGCGCTTGCTCAAATCCGCACGTTCAGTTTCGGGCAGATCATCAGACACGAAGAAGCTTAGAAATGCGGGTAACGCGTGGGCCATATCTTTCTTGAGTGCTGCACGGATCATGGCACGGGGGTGAGTGAACATCATCTTAAGTGCGGCCCTGTTTGAGCCGCCTATCGGCGACGGAGCTAGCAACATTATGCCACGGAAATGATTGGTTTCCATGAGTTTTTGCGCAATTGATCCGCCGAGTGAGTGACCCACCACGATCGGTTTCTCTCCAATCTTGTCGACGGCCCAGCGGGCGTCGTTGACATAGTCAGCAAGTCTCCATTCGGCATGGTGTCCTGTGCGTGCACTTCTGCCATGATCGCGGAGACTGACTGCATGACAGTCAAATCCGCGCTCCGCGAACCATGGCATGAAATGATCTGCCCAGCACCACGCACCGTGAAAACCGCCGTGGATAAAGAGCAGGGGCGCTGAGGCTTGCCTCGTTTTAGCGGGAGTGGATATGAGCTCTAGCCCAAGGTCTTCGCTGTTCATTTGCTGCGCTCCTGAATCATATGCGAAAGCCCAGTTTGTTGCAGCAAGGCAAACAAGGCCACCAACGTCGTCGAGGGCAAGATCATCGCAAAGCCAATAATGTCGATTTGTTTCCAATTGGACATGAGAAAGACAGAAACGATAGCAACATAACCCCAATCGAGCAGGATGATGACCCTGACCAACCAAATCAAAGGCCGTGCAGCTGCGACCAGCAGCATGGGAACATAAGACAGCAACAGCATGCCAAGCCCAATGATCCATATTCGGTCAGGAACCGCAATATGCGCAAGAATAAGATCGGCTGTGAGAAGGCATGAAAGCCCACAGATGCTTGTAAAAATGGCATTTCCGATAAGGGCTTTTCGTAAATTCATTGATCGAATCACTTTAATTATATATAGTAAATTGTCGCTAAGCCCATTTCTCAGGATGCACAATATGTCAGAGCGTAATTATCATCAGGACTGTGCGCTTGC
>JBEBKH010000081.1:0-10871 GCA_040079575.1 Chakrabartia sp.
TTACGGGGCCAGAGGCCGGCATTACGCGCGATTCTATCACCATTGATTGGGATTGGCGCGATGAAGAGGGCAATCCCCGTGCGGTTCGTTTGATCGATACGGCGGGTCTGCGCAAAAAAGCCAAAGTGGATGATAAGCTTGAAAAACTCTCCGCTGCTGACACATCTCATGCCAGTGATTTTGCTGAAGTGGTCGTGTTGCTGTTGGATGCGACACGCGGATTGGAAGCGCAGGATTTGCGCATTGCCGACCAAATTTTCAGCGAAGGCCGTGCAATGGTGATCGCGCTCAACAAATGGGATGTGGCCGAAAACGGATCGAGCCTGTTTCAGGGTGTGCGTGCCGCTCTTGATGACGGGTTCGCACAGGTTAAGGGTGTTCCGCTCATCACCATCTCCGCAGCGACCGGCAAAGGCATTGATTTGTTGATGAAGGTTGCTTTTGAAACGCGTGAGGCATGGAGCCAGCGCGTTTCAACCGGACAACTTAATCGCTGGTTTGAAACTGCAATTGAAAAAAATCCGCCGCCAGCGCCAGGGGGCAAACGCATCAAGCTGCGTTACGTGACACAAATCAAATCACGCCCGCCAAGTTTTGTGATTTTTGGGACGCGTGTGGACCAATTGCCGGAAAGTTATCGGCGTTATTTGGTTAACGGAATTCGCCGTGATTTGGGCTTTGGCGCGGTTCCGGTGCGATTGACATTGCGTGCTCCGAAAAATCCTTACGTCAAAGGATAGTGTGTTTCGCCGGTAAATCGCCTTTTGAAATGATTTACTTTGCTATTATTTCTGTTCTCAACCTTCCGTTTACCATTGTTTGCTACTTGAAAGCAGCGTGAACCGCGCTTTTGGGAAGGAACAAAACCTGTGAATGAACAGGTTGATACAAAAATTGACTGGGGTGCTTTTGCAAAAGCACGGGCGGAGCTTGGTCAAGGCTTTGTGCGTATCTTGGGATATTTCAAGGAAGACGGCGCTAAATCGGTCGCCGCAATCGAAGATGCTGTCCGTAAAGGATCAGCAGCCCCCTTGGTATTGCCAGCGCATAAATTGAAATCAGAAGCACGGGAATTTGGGGCTTACGGGCTTGCCACGCTTGCCGAACATATTGAAATGACCGCGCGTGATTTCGTTGAATGGCGCCAAGACCCAGGCACATTAGTTGAACATGTTGTCAATTTACGGCCATTGCTTGAAGCGACAATTGCAGCGCTAGACGAAAATATTAATCCATTGGCGCAGCGTCGTCCCGGCTCAGGCCCCGCTTTTGCCCGCAGCGCTTAAGGTTTAGCGGCGCATTGGCTGCAATTCCCAGCGTGAAAGACTGCGCCAAAGCCACTCAAGGGGCCCGTACCTATAGCGGTCGAGCCACGGTTTTGACCAAAGCAGCATGAGAACCCAAATGCAGGGCACAACGAGATAGACCTGCCAGCGCGATAAATGGCCGAACAGACCGAATCCGTAACCATAGAATAGGGTTGTCATCAGGAGGGATGTTCCCAGATAGTTGGAAAAGGCGGCTTTGCCGGTCGCAATGATACGTGGCATGAGCGCGGCATGCGCATATTTTTTGATCAGCAGCATGATCAGGGCGGCGTGCCCAATTGTCACGATCACTCTGAACGGTGCGGTCCACGCAATGAAATTTGCTAAGGTTACAATAGGGTCAAAATCACTCGCCCACACCCAAAACGTTAGTAAAACAAGCGGGGGAAAGCCAATCAAATAGGCTTTCTTCATGGTTTTGAGATACCGTGCTTGTTCCCACCGGCCGGTCAAGAATCCATTTCTATAGAACATCATGCCGATTGCCATCAGGCCAAGCGTTTCCAATCCGCCTTCAAAAAAACTGAGTAGGGGCGTGAATGTATCATTGGTGATTTTATAAGTCACAATGCCCCAATATCCGCCGCGATAGAGCGCTATTTCTTCGGCGCTATGGGACGCATCTGCCGTGTCGGCAACCATATCAGCATAGGCCTTCACAATTTCGGGGTCCGCATCTGGCCACGCCGCTGCAAATTGAAGTCCGTGCATGAACAGCATCATCAGCGCAAAAATAATGAAATTGACTGCAAGGAGCCAAAGCGCCGCGCGTTTCAATTCATTTGCGTCTTTGTTGAGGAGAAACATGCCCGCCAAACCGCACATGGCATAAAGCGCCAAAATATCACCGAACCAGATAAGAAAGAAATGGATCAGACCGAACAGGCCAAGCCAAGCCATGCGCCGCAGATGGACCGATTTGCCATTTTGGGCGCTTCCTTCCGCACGTTCATAAACGAGCAGCATTGATGCGCCGAACAACATAGAAAAAAGGCCGCGCATTTTGCTGTCGACCAAAAGTGTCATTGTCGCCCAACTGATCAGATCAGGGGGCGTTGTGCCGCCATACACGGCTGGGTTGAAATAGGCGTTCACGGGCATCGAAAACGCAATGCAGTTCATCAAAAGAATGCCCATAACGGCAATCCCCCTGATCGCATCAAGGCTGTTATAACGCGGCATGAGATTGATTTCTGTCATGGACAGCTTTTCATTTTCTAGGTGTGGGAACAGGTATATGGGCGATGATGGGGCAGTGTCTGACATGTCAGTTGACCTTCGGCAAGCTTCAGCCATTATTGCGGCATAGATTGTAAGTGAAGGCGGGAACTCCCATGCAAATTTCAGCGGACGAAGCACTGATGCGGTTGAGGACTGGTAATCAGCGTTATGTTGCCGATGATCCTATTCAGCCGGATATTTCGCGTGAGAGGCGATTGGCGGTTGCGCGGGCCCAGTTTCCTTTTGCGACCCTGGTGGGCTGTTCAGACAGTCGTGTCGGGCCAGAACAATTGTTCGGTGTTGGTTTGGGTGATCTTTTTATCGTGCGCACAGCGGGGAATAATGTTGGGACCAACGGCATGGGTTCGATTGAATTTTCTGTTGCGCAACTGGGTGTCCCGCTCATTGTCGTGCTGGGGCATGAACGGTGCGGCGCGGTGGGTGCTGCGGTTAAAGTGGTCACGGATGATCTGCAAATGGCGGGGAGTATGGGCAAAATGATTGAACCGATTATCCCTGCGGTGCTCCACGCCCAACGCACCTTGCCCGAATATGGTGACCTATTGGACGCCGCAGTGCGCGAAAATGTGCGCCGTATGGTGCGGCGATTACGCACAGCATCCGAACCAATGCTGATGGAGCCGCAAGCCAGCGGGCGTCTTAAGGTCGTTGGTGCCTATTATGATCTGGACACGGGCTCGGTTGATTTTTTCGACACAGTTTAGGCAGCATTGCTCATCAACGTCGGGAAAAATCCCTCATGTGCGGTCCGCAGATCCTCCAGTGATACACCGACCAGACTGTTGCCCCCCGTTACCCCAATTTGAACCGCACCCTCAATCTCGGTTCCATGGGGAGCGGTAACGACATAGCGGCCCTGATCTTCACCAAAGCTGCGCGCCGCACTGAGTGCGTTGATCGACGCGCCGATACGCCCTGCCAAAGCCATTTCCGCAATTGCGACCAGCAGACCGCCATCTGAAATGTCATGAACCGCGCTCACTTTGCCGGTCGCAATTAACTTGCGCACGCGGTCGCCCGCAATTTTTTCGGCCTTGAGATCAACCGGCGGCGGCGGCCCTTCTTCGCGGCCATGGCATTCACGCAACCATAAAGATTGGCCCAAATGCCCGCGTGTATCACCGATCACAAAGATGCCTTCGCCTTCTGATTTGAAAGCGATGGTTGCAGATTTCGTCCAATCAGCGAGAAGACCGATGCCGCCAATCGCCGGCGTCGGTAGGATCGCGCTGCCGGTGCCATCATCATTCTTGGTTTCATTGTAAAGGCTGACGTTGCCGCTGACGATGGGCATGTCGAGCGCCTTGCATGCCTCAGCCATGCCTTCGATGCAGCCCACAAATTGCCCCATAATTTCGGGGCGCTGTGGATTGCCAAAATTCATACAGTCGGTGGTGGCAAGGGGTTTTGCACCAACCGCGGTGAGATTGCGGTAACATTCGGCAATGGCCTGTTTTCCGCCTTCATAGGGGTCGGCAAAACAGTATCGCGGGGTGCAATCGGTGCTGATCGCAAGGCCCTTGTCTGTGCCGTGGACGCGGATGACCGCCGCATCACCGCCGGGGCGTTGGACCGTGTCTGCGCCGACTTGGGTATCATATTGTTCCCAAATCCAGCGCCGTGACGCAATGTCAGGGCTGCCCATCAGGGTGAGAAGGTCTGCGCCGATATCGCTGCTCTCTGGGATGTTGGTCAGCGGCGCAGGTGGAGGTGTTTTGACCCACGGGCGGTCATAAGCAGGGGCATCATCGGCAAGTGGCCCCAAGGGTATGTCGCAGACCGTTTCACCCTGCCATTTGAGGACCATATGACCAGTGTTGGTGACATGGCCGATGATCGCAAAGTCAAGTTCCCATTTCTTGAAAATAGCCTCTGCAAAGGCTTCGCGTCCGGGTTCAAGCACCATCAGCATGCGTTCCTGGCTTTCAGACAGCATCATTTCATAGGGTGTCATGCCGGTTTCGCGGCACGGCACCTTATCCATATCCAGTTCAATACCGACGCCGCCCTTGGATGCCATTTCGACACTGGAGGAGGTGAGGCCAGCAGCCCCCATATCCTGGATGGCAACAATGGCGTCGGATGCCATAAGTTCAAGGCAAGCCTCAATCAGCAGCTTTTCAGTGAAGGGGTCGCCCACCTGCACAGTGGGCCGTTTTTCTTCACTGTCTTCGGAAAAATCAGCAGATGCCATTGTCGCACCGTGAATGCCGTCGCGGCCCGTTTTGGAACCGACATAGACGATGCTATTGCCCGCACCCGATGCGGCGGAATAGAAAATCTTATCAGTGTCAGCTATCCCAACAGTCATCGCATTGACCAAGATGTTACCGTCATAGGCTTTGTGGAAATTGACTTCACCGCCCACTGTTGGCACGCCGACACAATTGCCATAGCCGCCGATCCCGCGGACCACGCCGTCAATCAAATGACGCATTTTGGGATGGTCTGGCCGTCCGAACCGCAGTGCATTGAGATTTGCGATTGGCCGCGCACCCATGGTGAAGACATCGCGCAAAATGCCACCAACGCCGGTCGCTGCACCTTGATAAGGTTCGATATAACTGGGGTGGTTGTGCGATTCCATCTTGAAGATCGCCGCCTGTCCGTCCCCAATGTCCACAACCCCAGCATTTTCGCCCGGTCCGCAAATAACCTGAGGCCCTGTCGTTGGCAGTTTTTTCAAATGGATGCGTGATGATTTGTAGGAGCAATGTTCCGACCACATCACCGAAAAAATGCCCAACTCTGTCATGTTGGGTTCGCGCCCCATGGCGGCCAGAACCTTTTCATATTCTTCAGGGGAAAAGCCGTGTTCGGCGACGATTTGCGGTGTGATGTCGGACATGCAAAACGCCTTAGCGACGCGCGGTGATTCCGCCTAGCCCCTATAAGCGCGCGACCGCGAGACCCACGTTGCCAGTGCTGCAAACAGGAAGAAGGCAAACAGCGCACTGATCGGCAATTCGGGGGTTAATATGGTGGGTTGTGGCCCGAACCAGTTCCATGTCTGCACCGCCAAGAGTGCCGCAATCAAGACTGTCAGGCTATGGCGATATTTTCCCATGATCGGAACCGTGGCGCGCGCATAAAGCCATGCAGTGCCAAGGACCAAAGCAATTTCCAAAGGCATTTCAATTGCCGGATAATTCCACAGTGCCAGCCCAAATTTGGGTGGCCCACCGGCAAGCGACATATCTGCGGTATGGACCAAAACGTCGAGCACCCAATGGGATATAACCACGCTGCCACCAATCACAGCAGTGGTCCAATTTTTGAAGATACGGTGCAACAGCAGAGCAAAGAGCGCGGCCCAGACCAACGTCCCAATCAGACTGTGGGTATAAGGCATATGAAACAGATCGAGGCTATTGCTGGCGGTAATCCCGGGGGTAATCCGCATCTGTTCAATACCGGCCAGAACGAACAGGAAAAAGGCGAAATCAACCAGCTGTGCAGCAATGAACAATGTGCCAAGCTTGGGTGCTTTGGGGTGTGTTGCCGCCACAAAGGCGGCGCAGTAATGGCCAATGAACATAGTGCTCCTCCCTCTCTTTAATCCTGTGTATCAGTTCATACACGCATTCTAAGCGGAGCGGGTGTTTTTTGTGGCACGTCTTTGGAACTTATGGACAGGCTGTAGCAGCAAAGCCGTCACAGCCTGTCCGAACATCATTTGATTATGCAAGCGCAGTAGGCTTGGTCACGAGGCGGCGGCGGCGAAGTGACCCACCGACCAAACCAAAGCCCGTGATCATCATCGCCCACGCGGCGGGTTCAGGCACGGCACCTGCAACACGGACGTTAATGTCCGAGATTGAACCACTGAGGCTGATACTGTCAGAGGGGAAGCTGCTGTCATAATATGTATAGAAGAAACTGCCGAAATCATCGGATTGTGTTGTGCGAGAGAATGCTTCTGTCAGATTGCTGAGTTGAAAAACGTTTTCGCCTTGGAAATTGATCGACGTACTTTCAATGCTTCCACCACTCGCGCCAGCTATTGGGCCAGTCGTATCTGCGGAATAAGATCCTCTGGGTGTGCTAGACAGGTCTCTTGCAAGTCTAGAACCATTGTCATTTCCAACGGTGCGACTGATGCCATTTATAGTGACCACTGCATATCCCGGTGATCCAAAACATCCGCCGCACGCCAATGGGCCAACGCCGGAAAGCGAAGAGCGAATACCATCATCTGTGCGGTCTGCGCCGAGGGTGGCATCATCAAAGGTGAAAACCACGTTGAACGCGACGCCTGCATAATCAGCGCCAAGGCCAAAAATGCTCGGAATGCCGCTGCCTGATCCGTTATCTGGCAGTAAGTTCCCATTAACGGTGGTAATAATGACCGCAGCAGATGCGGGTGTGCACATGGCAAGTAAAGGCACGGCAAGAGCAAGCAAGGCTTTTTTCACGACATTTCTCCAAATTGAGCGCTTGGGCGGGGGCCTTTACGCGGGGGAATCAAGATGAATGATCGGTTAGCCATTGTTTATTTTGACCGCCAGTTGACCACCCTTGCCATTGCTTTCAAAACTGTTCCGAAATGAGAAATTTTGATAGAATATGTTGAAATACTGCCGCTTTTTCATTTTGCACTAGTGCATCGTCAACTTCGGTTAATCAGGGTGCTTGCATCGTACCACGGGCACAGAGTAGGTTTGCCTATGACCATATCCCTTTCTCCCCTTGCGCTTATTGGCAATACGCCGCTTGTCCGCCTTAAAGGCCCCAGTGATGAAACGGGCTGTGAAATCCTCGCTAAGTGCGAATATGTAAACCCCGGCGCGTCGATCAAAGACCGTGCAGCGCTGTATATTGTTGAGGATGCTGAGGCGCGCGGATTGATCGCGCCGGGCGGGACGATTGTTGAAGGGACGGCAGGCAATACCGGGATCGGGCTCGCGCTTGTGGCCAATGCGAAGGGCTATAAAACGATCATTGTCATGCCCGACACGCAAAGCCGTGAAAAGATGGATACGCTGCGTGCATTGGGTGCCGAATTGATCCTTGTCCCGCCAGCACCCTTTGCCAATCCGGGGCATTTTGTGCACACATCGCGGCGGATTGCAGAGGAAACGCCCGGCGCAATCTGGGCCAACCAATTTGATAATATTGCCAACCGCAAAGCGCATATTCTGGGCACGGCAGAGGAAATTTGGACGCAAACCGGCGGCAATATTGACGGATTTACCTGTGCTGCAGGCACAGGCGGCACGATTGCAGGTGTGGGCCTAGGGCTGAAAGCCAAAAATGAAGATGTGGTGATTGCGCTGACCGACCCGCACGGAGCGGCACTTTATAATTATTTTGCCCATGGTGAGCTCCTCGCTGAAGGCACTTCGGTGGCAGAAGGTATTGGTCAAAGCAGAATTACCGCCAATCTGGAGGGCGCGCCGATCGACACCCAATTCCGTATTTCGGACGAGGCCGGTCTGCACTGGGTCGGGCATTTGTTGCGCGAAGAGGGGCTGTGTCTGGGCCTGTCTTCAGGGATAAATGTTGCGGGCGCGGTGGCTCTTGCGAAGGAAATGGGGCCGGGAAAAACGATCGTGACCATTTTATGCGATACGGGCTTTCGCTATTTATCGAGTCTGTACAATCCGGAATGGCTGCGGGCGAAGGGGCTTCCCGTTTTTGACTGGCTTAAATCCAATGGGAGCGCAGCATGACCGAACTGAGACATCCTCTGCCGCTTCCACGCGATGATCGCAGTGAGGGGTGGCGCCGCATCCGGGTCGGGGCGATTGGCGTGGTGGCCATTCTCGTCCTGATCGGTCTGTCGAGCGCGATGATGTCCCGGATCACTGATCAGGCCAATGTTTCAGCACAAGTGACTGGGGGAGGGGCGGTTCTTGCGCCCCCTGTGCCCGTTGAAGAACCCCTTGCTGAGCTGGGTGTTGCCCCCGGTGCGCCAGAGGTCATTCCGACTACCCCACCAGCGCGCAGGCCGGCTGGCCAAAGGTGATGGATTGAAATCCATGCACTTGGTCTGGCTGATACTGGCTTTGACGGCCTGCAGTGGTCCGGCTCCCGCTTCAGTTAAACCTCAGGTTCATGTGCTGACCGCGCTGCCTTTGTTTTGGGGCGAGGGGGGAATCGAAGGCGCGCTTTCCCAAACCACAGTGCGATCACCTTTTCTGGTTGCGCTTGACGCAGATTATGTTGTGCAGCCTATCGACGCGCTCGATTCTGGGCAGCTGCGGCAGGTTAAAATGCTGATTGCCATACAACCCGGCGCGATGCCACCTGAAGATTGGGTCTCCCTAGATTCTTGGGTGCGCGGTGGCGGTAAGGCGCTTATTTTTGCCGATCCCGATTTGATCTGGCCAACTGATCTGCCGCTTGGAGACAAACGCCGCGCGCCGCAATCTACCCTTTTGGACCCTGTGTTTGCCCATTGGGGAGTGCGGCTGGAGGGCGTTCGAGGCAGTCCCGTGATCCGATCTGTGACGATGGCAGGGCATGATATCGCGCTCTTGAATGCCGGAAAGTGGGTCTTGTTAGGCAAGGATTGTGTGCTGAGCGACGCGGGCTTGGTCGCCGACTGCGCGATAGGAAATGGCCGTGCTATTTTGGTCGCTGACGCGGATATGATTGATCCCAGACTTTGGGCGGAATCGCAGCAGGACAATTTGGGTGCGGTCACCAGCTTGATCAAACGACTCGAAAATAACGTGCGATCAAAATGAGGGAGAAAGAGAACAAAGATTGAACGGCGGCGCCGAAGGTTGCGAAAGTGCCGCGCAAAGCATAATAAATTGGGGTAAATCCCCGTTTCACCCGTCAAAACCCTTGTTATCCCCGTCATTGGTTGATAGTCCCTTTTGATCGAGAGGGGTGGGGTTGCCCTGAGTCATTTGATGTTTTGGACCAGCGCGCGCTGTGATTTGAAGATCAAGGCTGCAACCCCGATTTGGGTTGAGGGACACGTGAGCGAAAGGGAATTATTCAGAGGCCATGCCCTAAACGCGATTGACGCGAAGGGACGGGTCGCGATTCCTGCATTTCTGCGCGCGGCCATTGAAACCAACGGCGATGGCCGCTTTCTGATCATTGCCAAGCACCAATCCGATCCCTGCCTGACCGGCTATGACCGCGGATGGTCGCGGTTGTTGCATGACCGTTTGGAGCGCGAAGAAGCACGCGAACGCGACGCAGGACGTGCGTTTGATTATCACAACAACAACCGCCGTGCCTTCGGCCTTGTCGAAGAAGTGCCCTACGATTCCAGCGGCCGGTTCATTCTGCCTGCTTTTTTTAAGAAGCAAGCCCAGCTTGGCGATCTTGGCTTTTTCTTTGGCACTGGCAATAGCTTTGAAATCTGGAACCCCCGCATCCTTATCGAAACCACAGGGATTGATGATGAGGTTAAGGATGTTGCCCGTTTCCTGATGGAAGAACGGGGCGCGGCATGACCCTGCCCGCGGCTCCCCACACGCCGGTCCTCCTTGAAGATGTCATTGCTGCCCTCAAGATTGTCCCCGGTGAAACCCATATCGACGGAACATTTGGTGCGGGTGGTTATACCCGCGCGATGATCGCGGCGGGTGCGCGGGTGATTGCCTTTGACCGTGATCCTGATGCGATTGCAGCGGGCAAGGCGGCGGCGACCGACGGGCTGACGCTGATTGAAGACCGGTTTTCGCGGTTGGCCAACCATGTTGACACAGGCGTTGACGGCGTCACGCTCGATATTGGTGTGTCGTCGATGCAATTGGATCAGGCCGCACGCGGATTTTCGTTCCAATCAAACGGTCCGCTCGACATGCGCATGGAACAAGCCGGCGAAAGCGCGGCTGATTTCCTCAATTCGGCGGACGAAGGCGATATTGCCGATGTCATCTACCGTTACGGCGATGAACCCAAGTCACGGCGGATTGCCCATGCGATTGTTGCAGCGCGGCCCCTGGCCCGCACGGGTGATCTGGCGCGGGTTGTGCGCCGTGCCACCGGATGGCGCGACGGCGATAAAAAAGACCCAGCAACGCGCACATTTCAAGCCATCCGCATCCATATCAACCGCGAAATGGAAGACTTGGAAGGTGGTTTGGAAGCCGCAGAACGCGTGCTGAAACCCGGCGGGCGTTTAGCCGTTGTGACATTTCACAGCCTTGAAGACCGCATGGTCAAACGGTTCCTGCGCGACCGCAGTGGCAGTGCGCCTGCAGGATCGCGTCACGCCCCGCTGCAAAGGGACAGCACAGCCCCCAGTTTCGAATTGGTTGCCAAACCCGTCCGCGCGAGTGAGGCCGAACTGGCCCGCAACCCGCGCGCAAGGTCCGCCACATTACGCGTTGC
>JBEBKH010000082.1:0-10465 GCA_040079575.1 Chakrabartia sp.
CCGCCAAAGACCAGATGCAATTTGCTTTCCGCCATTGGATCAGCGCTTCCGCACGGCATCAGCCGCTGCGCTGGTTGCTGAACTGGCCGCAGTGCCTATTTTACTCGCAATGTCACGGAATGTGTCTTTGGCTGCATCTGCATTCACGCCGAGTGTATCGAGCTGTTCTTTGGCGGTATCGCGCGCTGCTTTGGCGGCAGTCGATGCTTTATCGCGCACAGATTTGCCAACAGTGCCAACCAGATCATCCTCGCGCTTGGTGCGGGGGAGGAGGGCCGCGGCGATCGCACCAACGGCCAATCCACCAAGAAGCGCGACAATGGGGTTTTTCTCAACACTCTCAACGGTTGTTTTCGCAGCCTTTTGGGCGCTGGCTTTGGTCGCAGTAGCAGCTTTCGCGGCCTTTTCCTTGCTGGTGGCAACCGCAGCATCGGCAGTCGCGCGCCCTTTTGCATAGGCATCGCCCACTTTTTCACGTGCTTCTGCATAGCGTGCATTGGCTTTGTCGCGCAGGTTATCCGTCATGTTTTGTCTCCTTGGTCAGGCGCTTTACAGCGCCGATAATGGGTTTCCTAAAAAGTAAAAGCGCCGTGCCCGCAACGATACCGATTGTGAGGGCAGGGCGCGATTTCACAGTCTCTACGGCATCCGATGCAGAGTCGGTTAAGCGTGTGCCAACGCTGCGCACAGCTTCCTTTGTCAATGCACGCGGACTCAGCCGCGACCGCAGAGCCGTAACCGTTGATTTAACCTGCGCCTGTGCCTGTCGCGCCTTGGTTTTGCTCTGATCAATTTCGTGCGTCATTGTTCGTCTCTTGGCTTAAACACATTGCTCAAACGGTTGGCCCCCAGCTTGAAAAGCAGCGCTGAAACGGACAGAGCGCCGAGCGTCACAATCAACAAAGCCGAAACAGGGCCAGTGATAAAGCTCACCCAAACACCGATCCCGATCAACAGCGCGACAATGGCCCCAAAAGCAAGCGCGATGCCGACGCTCAGCATGATGAAGCCGGGGATGGCATAAGCGGCGCGTTCGCCGGCTTGCGCCTTGAGAACGGCCAATTCAGCGCGCGCAAAATCACCCGTGTCGCTCACCAATTGGCCGAACAGCGCTTTGATGCCGATCTTATCAGCTGTATCAACGGTTTCAGACTGATCCGTCATAGGATTTCAAATCAAGCCTTATCGTCGTCAGAGCCAGCCTTAAACAAGCGTGTCAGCACAAACCCGACCGCAGCCGCCGCACCAATCGCAATCGCAGGCTTTTCGCGCACGAATGTCCGCGCGTCATCGATCAGTTCTTCAACATCTTTGGATTTGATCGATCCTGCCGCACTCGACACCGCACTTGCCGCTTTACGCGCATAATCGCCGTATTGAGCGCCAACTTTCTCATCAAGCGTTTTGGCGAGGTCACCGACCATGCCGGATAATTCATCAAGCGCACCTGATGCCTTGTCTTTGCCTTGGGTTGCGGCGTCTTTCATTTTTGCGCCAGCCTGTGACGCAAAATTTCCAGCCTGATCGCGCAAACTTTCATCCTGTGCCATAACAGTAACCTTCTTGGCAGGTGCTTTGACTGCTTTTGCAGCAGGTGCTTTTTTTGCCGCTACGGTTTTTGGGGCTGCTGGCGTTGGCTTTGCAGCTGCCTTTGCTTTTGTCGTTGCCATGATAGCCATATCCTTAAAATTACAGGGCGGTCGAATCCGTTGATTGATTCCACTCTGGTTCACCATTAGGGCTTGCGGCCATAACTGCCAAACCAGCATGAGGTTCTATATAATGACGGCCATTCTCAATATCCATGCCCGACAAATTATTGACAGCCGCGGCAATCCAACCGTTGAGGTTGATGTGATGCTTGAAGATGGCAGTTTTGGGCGCGCTGCCGTGCCTTCAGGCGCTTCAACCGGGGCTTATGAGGCCGTCGAAAAACGTGACGGAGACCCAAAAAAATGGTTGGGGAAGGGTGTTCAGAACGCCGTTGACGGCATTAACACCGAAATTTCCGACGCTTTGCTGGGTTTTGATGCAGAGGATCAGCGCGAAATCGACATGACGATGATCGCGCTTGATGGCACTGAAAACAAAGCGCGGCTGGGGGCAAATGCAATTCTAGGCGTTAGCCTCGCCACTGCCAAGGCCGCAGCGGATGCGCGGGGGTTGCCACTCTATCGCTATGTCGGCGGCGTTTCAGCGCATGTTTTGCCTGTCCCGATGATGAACATCATCAACGGTGGCATGCACGCTGACAATCCCATTGATTTTCAAGAATTTATGATTGTGCCGGTCGGTGCAGACACAGTGTTTGACGCGGTGCGGATGGGCGCAGAGATATTCCACACGCTTAAGAAAAAATTGCATGACAAGGGGTTGGCAACTGCGGTGGGTGATGAAGGTGGTTTTGCGCCCAACCTTGCGTCGCCTGCTGATGCACTTGATTTTATCATGTCATCGATTGAATCCGCTGGCTATCGCCCCGGGGATGATGTTGTGCTTGCGTTGGATTGCGCCGCGACTGAATTTTTCAAGGACGGGGCCTATCATCTTGACGGTGAAGGCCGGGTGATTTCACCCGCTGAGATGGCCGATTATCTGGCGGACCTTGCCAAACGTTATCCTATTGCGTCCATCGAAGACGGCATGGGTGAGGATGATTTTGAAGGCTGGAAACTCCTGACCGATAAAATTGGCAAGTCAGTGCAATTGGTTGGCGATGATCTTTTTGTGACCAATCCCAATCGCTTAGCAGACGGAATTAAGGCGGGATTGGCAAACTCTCTGCTGGTGAAGGTCAATCAAATTGGCACGCTGACCGAAACATTGGCTGCTGTCGATATGGCGCACCGTGCGGGCTATACCGCTGTCATGTCGCACAGGTCAGGCGAAACCGAAGATTCGACCATTGCTGATCTTGCGGTTGCAACCAATTGTGGACAAATCAAAACAGGCAGCCTCGCGCGTTCAGACCGGTTGGCAAAATATAACCAGCTGATCCGGATTGAAGAGGAGCTTGGTGACATGGCCAAATATCCAGGACGGTCAGTTTTCCTCTGAAATGAGTCATTTCTGCGGTGAAAAAGGTTGACCGCGTGAATCGGTTATGATTCAAGGGATTGCATGAAAAGCGCAATAAAACTTTGGAGCATCCTGCGGTCTGTGATCACTCCCGCACTTGCGCTTATCATCATTGCCTTTTTCGGGGGCTATGCCCTGTTTGGTGCCAACGGCATTTTGTCGGGTTTTGAATATCGTCAGATGCTTGAAAAGCGACAGACGGAGCTGGTCCTGATTGAAAAAGAAAAGAATGAATTGGCGAACAGGGTTGCGCTTTTGGATCCGCGTCATGCCAATCCTGACTTGGTTGATGAATTGACGCGCCGTGACCTTGGTCTTGTCCATCCCGATGAAGTCATCATTCCGCTCAACTGATCCAGCGTTAAAATCAATCAAGGCATACGAATGACGTAACGTTTTTCGTCGTTCAGGCGTTGCGGTGTGCGGCAAACCCTGTTTATAGCCTATGCACCCAATGATCACTGATCTCATAGAAAGGCTCGGCTTTGGCAAAGGCAAAAGCGCGCGAAGCGACCGACAAAAGCGTAACCGCCCCAGCGGCGCCATCGCGGTATAAAGCCAGCAAAGAAGAATTGCTGCGTTTTTACCGAGAAATGATGCTGATCCGTCGTTTTGAGGAAAAAGCGGGCCAGCTTTATGGCCTTGGGCTGATCGGCGGGTTTTGCCACCTTTATATCGGGCAAGAGGCGGTTGCCGTGGGGCTTCAGACCGCGCTTGGGGCCAATGATAGCGTGATCACCGGATACCGCGACCACGGTCATATGCTGGCCTACGGCATTGATCCAAAGGTGATCATGGCGGAACTGACAGGGCGCGCAGCGGGCATATCGCGCGGCAAAGGCGGGTCGATGCACATGTTCTCCGTCGAACACCGTTTTTACGGCGGCCACGGTATTGTCGGGGCGCAGGTGCCGCTTGGCGCGGGTCTCGCCTTTGCGCATAAATATCAGGAAGATGGTGGGCTTTGTGTGTCCTATTTCGGGGACGGCGCGTCCAATCAAGGACAAGTCTATGAAGCGTTCAATATGGCAGCGCTTTGGAAACTGCCGATTATCTTTGTGGTTGAAAACAACCGCTACGCGATGGGAACCAGTGTTGACCGGTCCAGCGCAGAGACCCATTTCCACCGGCGCGGAGAAGCATTCCGTATCCCCGGGATTGCCGTTGACGGTATGGATGTTCTGGAGGTTCACAGCGCCGCTAAATCCGCAATTGAGTATGTCCGCGGCGGCAATGGACCGATCATTTTGGAAATGAAAACATATCGCTACCGTGGCCATTCCATGTCTGACCCGGCCAAATACCGGTCACGCGACGAAGTGCAGGAAGTGCGCGAAAAATCTGATCCGATTGAAGGGGCAAAGAAAGACCTTGAGGCAATGGGCGTCAGTGAAGCGGAATTGAAAGCGATTGATAAGGATATTCGCGCCATCGTGAGCGAAGCCGCTGATTTCGCAGAAAGTTCGCCAGAACCCGATGCCGCCGACCTCTATACCGACGTGTTGGTGGAGCAATATTGATGAGCATCGAAATTAAAATGCCCGCGCTGTCCCCAACAATGGAAGAAGGCACGCTTGCCAAATGGTTGGTGAAGGAAGGCGATGCGGTGAAATCCGGCGATATTCTGGCTGAGATTGAAACGGATAAAGCCACAATGGAATTTGAAGCCATCGATGAAGGCGTTGTCAGTGCTATTTTGGTGGCAGAAGGGACTGAAGGCGTCAAAGTCGGTACTGTGATTGCGGTTATCGCTGGGGAAGGGGAGGTCGCTGCACCTGTTGCCGCTGCGCCTGCGCCTGCACCCGTCATTGCTCCGGTTGTCACCAACGTCGCGCCGGTCATTGGTGCAGGAGCACCCTCAACCGAAGGCATGGTCAAAACAACTGTGCGTGAAGCGCTTCGTGATGCCATGGCCGAAGAAATGCGCAGCGATGAACGCGTGTTTGTGATGGGGGAAGAAGTCGCCGAATATCAGGGCGCGTATAAGGTTACCCAAGGGCTTCTCGATGAATTTGGGCCCAAGCGCGTCATTGATACCCCCATCACCGAATATGGTTTTGCGGGCATTGGCACAGGTGCTGCGATGGGTGGTCTTCGCCCAATTGTGGAGTTCATGACGTTTAACTTTGCGATGCAAGCCATTGATCATATTATCAATTCTGCTGCAAAAACCAATTATATGTCAGGCGGGCAGATGCGCTGCCCCATCGTGTTCCGCGGCCCCAATGGTGCGGCGTCACGCGTTGGCGCGCAGCACAGTCAGAATTATGCACCCTGGTACGCCGGCGTGCCGGGCCTGATCGTGATCTGTCCTTATGATGCCGCTGATGCCAAGGGATTGCTGAAATCGGCAATCCGGTCTGGCGATCCGGTTGTCTTCCTCGAAAATGAATTGCTCTACGGGCGCAGTTTTGATGTGCCTGCGGGTGACCATGTTGTGCCGATTGGCAAAGCGCGGACGATGCGGAGCGGCAAGGACGTCACGATCGTTAGTTATTCGATTGGCGTCGGGCTTGCGCTTGAAGCGGCAGAAGTGTTGGCCGCCGAAGGAATCGACGCCGAAGTGCTTGATTTGCGCACGCTGCGCCCGCTTGATACGGCAGCTGTGCTGGAAAGTCTGTCACGCACCAACCGCATGGTCGTGGTTGAAGAAGGCTGGCCCACATGTTCAATTGCCAGCGAAATCATCGCCGTGTGCATGGAACAGGGCTTTGATGATCTCGACGCCCCGGTCGCGCGTGTCACCAATGTTGATGTGCCGTTGCCCTATGCCGACAATCTCGAAAAACTGGCGCTGGTGAATGTGGCGGCAGTCATTGAAACGGTGCGGCGCACCTGCGGGCGGTAATGATTAGGTACAGGCGCCTGAGGCTGTTATTGGGCCAGAGGGCGTCACGCCGGCAATTTGAGAAGGTAAACCTGAGAATCGTTGATCACGCACGAGCATCGCCGCAATTTCCGTCATATTAACGGGTGGAGACCATGTGGCGCCAAAAAGCGGCTGATAAGTGTAACTGACCTGTGCAAAGATAACCTTACCAGTATCCGGGGCGGTGGCCTTACGTCCTGTTGGTCCTATGCCTGTTAAGTTGGTGTCCCCTTGCTGCCCGTAAACAGAAGGCTGTCCCCCAGCACCACGACACCGCTGCCAGACTATTTTATAACGCGCCGTCGTGTTGGGATTCGCCACAGGTTCAACACTGGAAACATAGACTCTGCCGTTGGTATAAATGTTGAGCGTGCTTGCCTGAAGGCCAGCGCCCGTCAAAATATCGTTGATATTGGCTTCGGTGACTTGCTTGGAAGCAAGCACACTGCCTTCGCCAATGCGTGAACCATTGTCGGCAATTTGCAACGCGACCTGACTGACCCGCATTTTGACCGTCGCATAATTGGCCAGTTCCCCGCCCCACATTGCCATCGGGACGAGAATGGGCAGAGTGTAAGCAAATTCGATCAGGGCCATACCGCTTTGGTCGGCACGCAGTTTTTTGAAAATTGAAATGAATTTTTTCATATGTTCCACCAGATTAAAGCGGGCAATTGCGCGCTGTTGGCGCGGTATATTGCTGCTGTTCACCGTAAGGCTGGTTACCAATGATCGTCGTGGCTTTCAGTGTCTGTTGGGGGGGCAGCCCAAGCAAACCACCGATGCCAAAAAGACGCGGATAAGACATGGTGACGGTGTAGAGCACCTTATCTTCAGCACTGCCCTGTCCTGCGTCTGCGCCGTCCTTATCCCATCCATTGTTATTATTATTATCGGTGTAGGATTCGCCCCGGTCACATAGCCCATTGGGCTGTCCCGGAATGCCAGCAGTTGCCGGTGTATCGGAAAAGGGTTCCATCTGTGCCGCTGCAGCCTTTTCAAAACTCCGATAGAAACGGCGTGAGATTGTCGGGTTTACGCCGTTGTAAATTGCTTTGACTTGGGCCGTCACCGCCGCATCGATCACAGCACGCTGGGTGGCGATTGTTCCTGTTTCAAGGCTGGCATCGCGCGCGGCCTTTTGCACCGCGCCTTCCAATATAGCTTTCATATAAAGCGAATGCCCCGCCTCCAATCCGCCCATCAGAAGGACGAGGAAGGTTGGGGCGATCAGGGCGAATTCAACCGCCGCAATCCCGCGTTTATCCTTCCGTAACCGGCGCGTTTTCATGTCTATGATCGTCATGACGATACCCTTAGTTGGTCAGTCTGAGCTGGGAGATCGCGTCCGCAATCTGCCGGAAATTCGCAATCAATGCGGGTGTATTGGTCGCATTGAAGAAGTGCGACGCATCCGTGGCACAATTCGATAGCCGCGTTAGCGTTGGAACGTCGCTGGTGGTCCCATAATAGACAACCCAAAGGTTGATATTCTTGTTCTTAATCGCATTGCAAAGCGCGATTGCACGGGCATTGACGACATCGGTTATCAGGCTCGTCTGCCCAAAAGTTGGTGCAGCGCTGGTTTTGGTTTGCCTGCGGTCCCACCACTGTGCGCCATAAGCTGAATAATTATCATTCCTATTATCTGTGATACCATCAGTCATGAAGACCATATGCCGCTCAATTGCGCCGCCAGTAGAGGAGGTCGCATTTTCTGATGCAAAAATACCAGTAGATGACATCAGTCGCGCGCCCCAAATCAATCCAATGTCATGATAAGTAAAACCAGTAGGGGAAAGGCTGTTGATGTAGGTCTTAAAATCTGCGGCTTTCGTGCTATCATCGTATATTTGAAGTTTTCTTGATTCTGTTGGGCATGCAAGAGACTTCAACTGGTTTGAGACAAGGCCGCCAGTAACTTCGGCGGTTGTCCAACTGCTACCCACCGACCATGATGTGCCACTGATAGAATCTGTACGCCCCCAAACAGCGCCGTTCAGGGCAGGCCGCCACTGTGTCGTGACATCACCCGCTGTTGGCACAAGATCAATATCCATATCCTTGGCTGTCGATGGAATGGGGCTCCATTCATCGGAAGGATTATCATCCAAATTGCGGAATGTATCGCGTTCTTCGATGCATCCTTGCCAAGAAACGGGCGTATTGGACACAGCTTTGTAACCAGTGACTGATGTTTTTGAACCAGACACGAAAAGAGCAGGTAGGCTTGATTCAGTAAGCGGTAAATTGACTGAACTGTTCCATGTGCTTCCCCCCGCCTTCAAACTGCTAACATCATGCTCAACTGGCTTATAGGTCCAGTTCGCAACAACTTGTTGCGGGGCCCATGTGATATCTTTGGTCGACGTGCCGTCAGTTCTGACTCGATTATATGTCGCCGTTTTAACCTGAAGACGGCAAGTGCGCGTTCCAGATGTCGCCGTTATGGGGTCGCGCGACCAGCTATATTGATAGGCAGACACAGTCCGTGGATCCGTTTCGCTATATTTGAGCGTCTGCACAGTATCAGGATGTGTAGGCGTGGTTGAGGATACAAACGCCTGTGTAATTGTGCCGCCGACATCGCTGACATAGCTATTGGGAGACGGGGTTGTGCTCGCACAGTTGGCCGACGTCCGCCCACTTACCGTTTTAGGATATGTTGTGCCGCCGTTCGTTACATTTACCGCTGAATTCTTCCAACCGCCATAGGATGGGCTAGACGGTGTTGTTGACGGCGTCCACGCGGTCCAGTCCTTTTTCGCGCTTTCGGTACCCAAAGTGTAGGTCTGGATTGTCTGCATATTGGGCGCGCGTGATTGGTAGGTCCAATCATCCGCCATATGTTGGTTGGGCAGGAGTTTCCCGACATTGACGATCTGACTGAAGGGGACAACACCAAAGCGCAACTGCACCCCTGGCGCGTTGCCGCCGGCTGGGTCCGCCGAAACCCCGCACTGCGCAGGGGTCACATCGGTTATATTGATTTTGGCCAGTGCTTCATAAAAGCATTTCACCGCGACCTTAATACCATCGATTTTTTTTGTATTTGTTGGATCCCCTGGAATCGGATCATCCATCGATCCGGTAACGTCGAGCACGAACATCACGTCCGAATTCGGTATCCGCATTTCAGAATTACAGGTCACCGCCACGGTCTGTGACGTCTGTCCAAAAATCTGCATCAACGTCATCGGAATGGTGGTCGATGCCGACCCCCGAACATTGCCGTTCAATTCGGAAAATGATGTTGTAATCGCCCCAGTGCCGTAAGACCCAGTTTCAAAGTTGGTTCGAAACATGTTCGATGCCGCGGTGCGCGCAGCATAGCTGTTGAAGGCCCATGTTCCAGACCCCATCACGCGCCGTCCGGTCAGTGAGCCCGCGTCACAGGCTGCCTGCAGCCGCGTTTTGACGAGGTAGATGCGGCTCATATCTAGTGCGCCGCCAACAAGCCCGGCCAGCGGGAACACAGCAGCCGCCGCCATTGCCAAAGTGTTCCCCGCAGTGTCGCTGCGTAAACGCTGCAAAAATCCCGTTAAACGAGTTCTTTCAGCCTTGATTGGCGCTGCGTTTTCCATGGATTGCCCCTGTTCAATTACAAAATTCAAACTCCTCATGCACAGAGGAAGGATAATGAGCGTTAAACTTGCTTGGTTAATGGCGCGTTAGCGTCCTTTTGACGTCAATCCGTCAGTCAGGCTAATGAGGGGAGGATGGAGAGCATATCCCTTCTTGATCCGGACCGAAATTTGGCGCTTGCTTATGCCAAGGCGCGAAATCGCACTCTGTATAAGGCTCTGTTTTTGCTTGATGAACGCTTGGGGAGCTGTGTCGCATTGGCGCGCGACCCGATGCTCGCACAGATACGATTGGCGTGGTGGCGTGACGCGCTTTTGGGGCTTCATAAACAAAATCCAGATCGTGATCCTTTGCTCTCCACGCTCAAAAATCTTTCAGCTGACGGTGGTTTTGACGTCACTTCACTTGCTGCAATGGTCGATGGTTGGGAATATTTGCTAGAAGAGTTGCCGCTTTTGGATGACCATTTGGTGCGGTTTGCTCAGTTGCGCGGGGGACATCTGTTTTCACTGCTCTCAGGATGTGATGATCCCTATGTGCGGGATGCGGCCCAGCTTTGGGCGCTGATGGATGTGTCACGACGATTGCGCTGTGACGTCACTGTGCGACGCGCCTTGGCGTTGGCGTCATCACTTTCCGCGCAGGGGTTGGCGTTGCGATTTGAAGCGCGCCATCGTCCTTTGGCCATTTTGACGCGTTTTGCAGAGCGCGATAGTCAAGGTGAGCCAACAAAAGCAGGTTCCCCGCGACGCATTATACAAGCATTTGGCCTTATCCTAAGAAGAGGTTAGGCTGGATTTTATTTTTCAGTCCGCTAATATTTCACTTTATTTATTGAAGGTAAGAGAAATGTGGCGTTTTCTTGCAGGTGTTGCGTCTACATTGTTATTGGTGACCGCCGGTTTCTTTCTTTGGCGCGGTTTGGCCAGTGAT
>JBEBKH010000083.1:0-9525 GCA_040079575.1 Chakrabartia sp.
ACCGCTGTGATCACAGGTGCCGCGTCAGGCATTGGTAAAGCAACCTGTTTGCGCCTCGCCTCTGAAGGGGCGACGGTTATCGCCGCAGATATTGATGATGACGGCGGAGCGGAACTTGCCCGGTCGTCAAATGGCAAAATCATATTCAAACACTGTGATGTCTGCAATGAAGCTGACATCAAGGCCCTGATGGACTTCGCGGCCTCAAAAACAGGCGGCATAGATATTGTTTTCAACAATGCTGGCGCGGGCGGCGCGAAAGAGCCGATTGACGAAATCGATGCCGATGGTTGGGACCGAACAATGAGCTTGTTGTTGCGTTCGGTCGCAATGGGGATTCGTCACGCGGTGCCGCATATGATCGGTCGTGAAGGCGCATCCATTATCAACACAGCGAGTGTCGCTGCGCTCTCTACGGGCATGGCGCCGACAGCTTATTCGGTTGCAAAGGGCGGCGTGTTGCATCTCTCCAAACTTGCGGCAGGCGATCTTGCTAAGCACGGCATCCGTGTCAACGCCATCTGCCCCGGTTTTATCAAGACCAATATTTTCGCGTCAGCCTTGGATATTGATGGGGAAAAGAAGGCAATGGCAAATGACGTGATCGCGCAAATTGCCGAACATGCTCAACCTGTGGCGCGGGGGGGGCGTCCTGAAGATATAGCAGGGACAGTCGCCTTTCTGGCGAGCGATGACGCAAGCTTTATTACAGGGACGCATATTCTGGTCGACGGCGGCTTGCTCATTGGTCCGCGGCACAGTTGGGATGTGGAAGCGCCTAAAATGTTTGATGCCCTTCAGGCACTGGTGGATGCACCTGCAGTATGACTGCCTCTGAAAAGCCGCTGCCGCTGCATTTGAAAATTTTCCACGGTTTTGGTTCTATTGCTTATGGGATTAAAGATAACGGATTTTCCACTTTCCTGCTGATTTTTTACAATCAGGTTATTGGGCTTGATGCGAAATCCGTCTCATTTGCACTGATGCTCGCACTGTTCATCGACGCCTTTGCTGATCCGGTCATTGGGCATTTGAGTGACCGCACGTATTCGCGGTGGGGAAAGCGCTTGCCTTGGCTCTACCTTGCCCCGGTTCCACTTGCGTTTTCATGGTTGCTGATGTGGGCACCGCCGCAAAATATCGGCGATTGGATTTTCGTTTATCTGGTGGGCGTTGCGATCCTTGTTCGGACGCTTATTTCATGTTGCGAAGTCCCATCAGTCGCGCTCTTGCCTGAACTCACCCGCGATTATGATGAACGCACCGGGCTTATGCGGTTTCGCTTTTTGTTCGCTTGGGGTGGCGGGTTGCTGATGCTTTATCTTGCCTATGCCGTGTTTCTTGTCCCTGATGAAAAGCATAAAATCGGGCAACTCAATGTTGACGGCTATTGGCAGTACGCAGTTTTCAGCGCAATTTTGATGGCTGCTAGTGTTTTAATATCGGCCTTCGGTCAGCATCGCCACATAGCGCGCTACCCCCAAATCAAGCCCGAAAAATCGTCACTGAGTCAAAGCCTTGGTGAGATTCGCGAATCCTTTTCCCACCCAGCGTTTAGAAAATTGATGATTGGCGGCATGCTCTCTTACACGAGCCAAGGGGTCACATTCTCAATCACAACCTATCTCTTTTTGTTCGTTTGGAAATTTGATGATCAGGCATTCCAAATTTATCCATTCATATTGTTTGCCTCTATGGTCGCGGCTTTTTTCCTTGTCACCAATCTCAACCGCAGGTTTGAAAAACGCAACACAGCCGTCTTTTGTGGACTGATCGCTTTGTGCTTTTGGATGACGCCGTTTATCCTGCGCTGGCTTGACCTTTGGCCGACCCCGGGCAGTAACAGTTCAACTTTAGGATTATATGCCTTTTCATTCGTGGCGACGATGTTCAGCATCACGGTCATGATCACAGGCTCTTCGATGATGGCCGATGTTGTCGAGGCATCGGAAGTTGAAACTGGCAGGCGCACAGAAGGATTGTTTTACGCTGGCGGTCTGTTCATGCAGAAATGCGCAACCGGAATAGGCATATTCGTTTCTGGGTTGATCGTGAGCCTGTCTGGTTTGCCTGAAAAAGCAATGCCCGGGCAAGTTGATGGCCATGTGCTCGACATTTTGGCGTTTGGATATTGCATCACGGTCACGACCCTGACGATCCTTTCCACCGTCACATTTGCGCGTTTCCCAATCAGCCGCGCCGATCATGAAGCGCGAGTGCAACAGCTTGCCGCGCTGCAGGCACAAAAGGTTTAATGAGGGGCTGGAAATGCCCTTCAAAAGCTGACATTGACGTTAAGGTAAACTGAGAGGATCGACTCACATGGACTTCACACTCAACGAACGCGAAACATATTGGCGCGACCGCGTCCGCGATTTCATTAACATCAATCTGGTTCCCGCGACGCCAGAATTCATGAAACAAGCCAATGAAGGGGCGCGCTGGAAAGTGATCCCAATCATGGAAGAAATGAAGGCCAAGGCCAAGGCGCAGGGCATTTGGAACCTGTTTATGCCGCCCAGTTCCGGCTTTCCCCATGTCGATGATACTGTTCATCTTGAAGGCCCCGGCCTGACCAACATGGAATATTCACTATGCGCCGAAGAAATGGGTCGATTGGGTTGGTCGTCTGAAGTGTTCAACTGTTCCGCACCTGACACCGGCAATATGGAAGTGTTCAATCGTTACGGTACGCGCGAACAGAAATTGAAATATATGGTCCCGCTGATGAACGGTGAAATTCGTTCTGCATTTCTGATGACAGAACCTGCCGTTGCCTCATCAGATGCCACCAACATTGAAACTGCTATTCGCCGCGAAGGCGATGAATATGTCATCAACGGCACCAAATGGTGGTCATCGGGTGCGGGTGATCCGCGCTGCAAGATCGCGATTGTCATGGGTAAAACAGATTTTGAGGCCAAACGTCATGCGCAGCAAAGCCAGGTGCTCGTTGAATTAGATGCACCAGGGGTTACCATTTTGCGGCACCTTCCGGTCTTTGGCTATGATGATGCCCCGCATGGACATATGGAAATTCAGTTGAAGAATGTGCGTGTACCCGTCACCAATATGCTTCTGGGTGAGGGACGCGGGTTTGAGATTGCGCAAGGTCGTCTTGGACCGGGCCGCATCCACCACTGCATGCGCACCATTGGCACGGCCGAAGTCGCTCTCGAAAAAATGACCAAACGGCTTGTCTCACGCACAGCTTTTGGGCGTAAGATTGCCGATTTTTCAGTGTGGGAAGAACGAATTGCGCGTGCACGGATCGATATCGAAATGACCCGTCTGCTCTGCCTCAAAGCGGCACAGATGATGGATACGGTTGGCAACAAGGCAGCAGCGTGCGAAATTGCGATGATCAAGGTTCAGGCCCCTAATATGGCGCTGAAAATCATTGATGACGCCATTCAGGCGCACGGTGCTGCTGGCGTGTCCGAAGATTTCGGCCTTGCCAGTGCCTATGCGCATCAACGTACACTCCGTCTTGCCGATGGGCCTGATGAAGTCCATGCGCGCGCCATCGCACGGCTTGAGTTTGGCAAATACAGCGCCGTACCGGACGCTGGTATGTCAAGCGGCGATATTGCGATATCACGCTAATGAAAGCCGCCATCCTTCATACCGTCGGACAGCCGCTTTCAATTGAAGATGTCGTGATGTCCAACCCAGGCCCGCGCGAGGTGCTGATCCGTACCGCCGCGTGCGGCCTTTGCCACAGCGACCTACACTTCATCGAGGGCGCTTATCCCCATCCCCTCCCCGCGATTCCCGGCCATGAAGCGGCTGGGATCGTTGAAGCAGTTGGCAGTGATGTGCGCTCTGTAAAAGTTGGCGATGCTGTCGTCACATGTCTCTCTGCGTTTTGCGGAACATGCGAATATTGCGTCACTGGGCGTCTGTCGCTTTGCATGGGTGCGGCCACGCGCCGCCAACCTGGCGAAGCACCACGCATCACAAAAGCGGATGGATCCATCGTCAATCAGATGCTTAATCTGTCTGCTTATGCTGAACAGATGTTGATCCATGAAAATGCCTGCGTCGCGATCAATCCTGACATGCCTTTGGACCGTGCCGCTATTTTGGGCTGTGCTGTAACCACTGGTGCAGGTACAATTTTCAATGCGTGTAAGCTAACGCCGGGTGAAACCGTGGCGGTTGTTGGCTGCGGCGGGGTTGGTCTTGCGGCGATCAATGCAGCAAAAATTGCCGGTGCTGGGCGTATTATTGCATGTGATCCGATTGCGGAGAAACGCGACCTCGCGATTAAGCTTGGCGCGACCGATGTCATCGACCCGATGGCAGACGGTGCTGCTGCGACCATCATTGAAATGACCAAGGGCGGGGTCGATCACGCGATTGAAGCGGTCGGGCGTCCGGCCTCAGCCGCACTCGCCGTAGCATCGCTCCGGCGCGGCGGCACGGCAACGATCCTTGGCATGATGCCCCTCAACGAACGCGTCAGCCTTGGCGCATTTGATCTGTTGCAAAGCAAGAAACTACAAGGCGCTATTATGGGTGGCAACCGCTTTCCTGTTGATATTCCGCGTCTTGTGGATTTCTATATGCGTGGGTTGCTCGATCTTGATACGATTGTGTCTGAAACCATCCCCCTTGAAAAAATCAACGAAGGGTTTGAACAGATGAAAAAGGGCGATGCCGCGCGGTCTGTGATCGTGTTCAACTGATGTCGACGGCTCAAGAAGACTTTACGGGAACCATCCAACCGACCGGCGCGGACAGGCTTGATGAGGTGAGGCTCGCGGCGTGGATGGACATTCATGTTGCTGGCTTTCAAGGCCCGCTTTCGCTTTCCAAATTTGCAGGGGGACAATCAAACCCGACCTACCGGATCGACGCGCCGTCTGGCAGCTATGTGCTGCGACGCAAGCCCTTTGGCCCTTTACTGCCCAGCGCCCATGCTGTTGACCGCGAATATATGGTGATTGCCGGGCTTCATCCCACGGGCTTTCCAGTTGCAAAGCCCTACGGCCTCTGCACAGATGACAGTGTGATTGGCAGCTGGTTCTATATTATGGACTGTGTTGAGGGCCGAACGATTTGGGACGGTGCGATGCCCGACGCCAAATCACCAGAAGAACGGCGCGCCACCTATTACGCGATGATTGATACACTTGCGGCACTGCACGGCATTGATCATGTCGCCGCTGGCCTGTCCGACTATGGCCGACCAGGCAATTATTTTGAGCGACAGGTCAGCCGTTGGACCAAGCAATACCGCGCCTCTGAAACCGAAGTCATGCCCGAAATGGAACGGTTGATTGAATTTCTGCCCCGGACTTTGCCCGAACAGACACGTACCAGCATTGTTCACGGTGATTACCGCATCGACAATATGATCTTTGCCGCTAACCGGCCAGAAGTGGTTGCGGTCCTCGATTGGGAATTGGGGACATTGGGCGATCCGCTGGCCGATTTCACCTATGTCGCAATGGCTTGGGTAACGGACAATGGCGGGCGTTCTGGTATTCAGGATATTGACCGCAAGGCGCTGGGCATTCCTGAACTGGATGAAGTGGTTGCGCGGTACTGCGCGGCAACGGGACGCGACGGGGTTCCTGATCTCAATTGGTATTTTGCCTATAATTTTTTCCGCTTGGCCGGAATTGTTCAGGGCATCAAAAAACGCGTGATTGACGGCACTGCATCCTCATCACACGCGGTGGAAATGTCGGACCGTGTTTATGCTCTGGCCGATACGGCTTGGAAATTCGCACAAAAGGCGGGGGCCTAAAACATAACCTTCCCCTGAACGGGGCACTGAAAATTGGAGAGAAAAATGTCCCTATTCGATATGACGGGTAAAGTCGCGCTGATCACAGGGTCATCGCGTGGAATTGGCAAAGCTATTGCTGAGGAAATGGCCGTTCAAGGCGCAAAGGTTGTTATTTCCAGCCGCAAAATTGATGTGTGTATTGAGGTCGCAGACGCAATCAACGCCCGCCACGGTGCGGGAACCGCCATTGCAGTCGCGGCCAACATTTCATCCAAAGAAAGCCTTCAAACGTTGGTTGATGAAACCCGCAAAGCGTTTGGAAAAATTGATGCGCTGGTCTGCAACGCCGCATCAAACCCCTATTATGGCCCGATGGCTGGTATTACCGATGAACAATTCGCCAAAATTTTGACCAACAATATCGTTGCCAACAATTGGCTAATTTCTATGGTTGCACCGGAAATGCTGGCACGCGGTGAAGGGTCGATCACAATCATTTCCTCGATTGGTGGACTTAAAGGATCAACCGCCATTGGTGCCTATTGCATCTCAAAGGCGGCCGATATGCAACTCGCCCGCAATTTGGCTGATGAATTTGGACCACAGGGCGTTCGGGTGAATTGCATTGCCCCTGGCCTGATCAAAACCGATTTTGCAAAAGCGCTGTGGGACAATCCAGAAACGCTCAAACGGTCCACATCGATGGCCTCACTCAAGCGCATCGGGGAACCTGATGAAATTGCAGGTGCGGCAGTATTTCTCGCATCAAAAGCAGGTGCATTCACAACAGGTCAAACCATCGTCATAGATGGCGGCGCTACAACGAGCGGGAGTGTTGGCTGATGTCAGGAAAATTAGAAGGTAAAGTCGCGATTATCACAGGTGCTGGGTCTGGGATTGGCCGTGCGTCGGCATTGCTGTTTGCGAGTGAAGGCGCAAAACTTGTGATCGGGGACAAGACCGAAGCCGTGCACGAAACCGCCAAAATGGTGTCAGATGCTGGTGGCAGTGTGACGGCCCTACAGGTTGATGCTGGCGCTGAATCCGACGTAGCAAAAATCGTTGCGACGGCGCTTTCGACCTATGGCAGCCTCAATGTCGCCTTTGCCAATGCTGGTGTTTCGGGTGGCATGGCCGGCATTTTTGACCTGACCCCCGAAGAATGGGCAGAGATACTGCGCGTCAACCTGATAGGCCCGTGGCTGATGGCCAAACATGCGGGCAAGGCAATGGCGGACGCTGGCAAAGGCGGATCGATCATTATGACCGCAAGCGTTGCCGGAATTCGTTCAGGTGCTGGTGGTCCCGCTTATTCCGCATCAAAAGCTGGCGTCATCAACCTTGCGAAAGTGACCGCGCAGCAGCTGTCCGAAACGGGTGTGCGTTGCAATGCCATTTGTCCCGGCCTCACTGAAACCGGCATGACCAAACCGACATTTGATTATGCCAAGGAAAAGGATGTGATGCATAAGGTTGGCCGCTTGAACCCGCTGCGCCGCGCGGCGCAGCCTTCGGAACTTGCCAATGTCGCGCTGTTTCTCGCTTCGGATATGGCAAGCTATGTCAATGGCCAGGCGATTGCCGTTGATGGCGGGCTTTCCAGTTCTCACCCTGTGACACGACAGTTAACCGGGCAGACAGCAGTATGACACTTTCCGTTTCTAACCCAGAAGACCTTGGGTTTCTGCCTGATCGGCTCGCGCGCATCCCTGCGTTTATCAAGGAGAAGTATCTCGACAGCGGCAAGCTACCCCATGCGGCGCTCCTTATTGGGCGCGGTGAAGAGATTGCACACCTCTCAGTGCAGGGCGATGCCCGCAGTGGCGCTCCGCTCAAAGGAGATGCGATCTTCCGCATTGCAAGCATGACAAAGCCGATCACAGCGATCATCTTCATGCAGCTGGTTGAGGAAGGCAAAGTAGCGCTATCACACAATGTTGAGAGCTTCCTGCCTGAGTTTAAGGATTTGGGCGTCTTCGTATCAGGCGGTGGCAACACCCCGTTCCTGACCCGCCCTGCAACAACAAGCATGAAGATGGTTGATCTTCTGCGCCATACAAGCGGATTAACCTACGGATTCCAAGAGCGCAATCCAATCGACGCTGCCTACCGCGCGCGCAAGCTCGATGATTTTCACGGACGCCGCACACTTGATGAATTTGTGGCAGAACTGGCGACGATTCCGTTGCAATTCGATCCCGGTACTTACTGGAACTATTCTGTCTCAACTGATGTCCTTGGTGCTGTCATCCAACGGATCGAAGGCAAATCGCTTGACCAAGTCTTTGAGGAACGGCTGTTCGGCCCGCTTGGCATGGTCGATACCAGTTTCTTCGTTCCGCCAGAAAAGATGGACCGCATCCCCGACTGCTTCCATTTCGACCCGATCGAAAAAATGAAAGCATTCGATAATGGCGATGGTAGCCGATGGAGCAAGCCGGGGCCGTTTCTATCAGGCGGCGGTGGCCTCTGTTCTACGCTTTCGGATTATCACCGCTTCTGCAGGATGCTTTTGAACGGCGGCGCTCTCGACGGGGTACAAATTATCAGCGCCAAAACGCTGGAGTTGATGACCGCCAACCACTTGCCTGGCGGCAAAGATTTGACCGAGCTATCACAAAGTCTGTTCAGCGAGGCTGACAATGCTGGGATTGGCTTTGGCCTTGGTTTTGCGGTCAATATGACGCCGCACACCACTTTGGTGCCGGGGTCGGAAGGCGAATTTTACTGGGGTGGCATGTTTTCAACTGCATTCTTCATCGACCCCGTCGAAGACATCATCATGATTTTTATGACCCAGCTGATGCCGTCGAGCACATATCCAATCCGTCGTGAAATAAAGACCATGCTATACGCGGCACTTGCTGCTTAATTTTCAGGAGAAACCCATGTCTGTCCTCACCACCGCGCGCCACAATGATGTGTTCGTGATCATTCTCAACAGCCCCCCCGTCAACGCGCTCGGTGCCGCTGTCCGTCAAGGCATGCAGGCCGGTATGGCCGAAGCCCTTGCCGACGATGCGGTAAAGGCAATTGTCCTGCGCTGCGATGGCCGCACCTTCTTTGCTGGCGCTGACATCACCGAATTTGGAAAACCACCTGTCGAACCTGGCTTGCATGGAGTGCTAGCGATGATTGAGGACAGCCCAAAACCAGTCATCGCGGCGATCCACGGCACAGCACTTGGCGGCGGGCTCGAAACTGCACTTTGCTGTCACTACCGCGTTGCGGTACCATCGGCAAAACTTGGCGTGCCAGAGGTCAAGCTTGGCCTCTTACCCGGCGCTGGCGGAACCCAGCGCCTGCCGCGTGTTGCAGGCGTCGATGCAGCGCTTGAAATGTGCGCGACCGGCAATCCGGTCAGCGCCGCCACCGCTCTAGGATACGGCCTTGTTGACAAGGTCGTTGGGGAGACCAGCCTCGAAGCAGACGCGAATGCCTTTGCGCGTGAATGCATTGCCAAGGGACCCCGCAAGGCCAGCGAGATGCCTGTGCGCGGAGATGCGTCTGGGATCGAAGCCTTCAAAAAAGCCAATGCCAAGAAATTCCGGGGCTTCGATGCCCCAGCCGCCAACATCGCCTGCGTCGAAGCCGCAACGCGCCTGCCTTTTGCGGAGGGATTAAAGTTTGAACGCGATGAATTTATGAAACTGATGTTCGGCAGCCAGTCTGCGGCACAGCGCCATATGTTTTTCGCCGAACGCCAAGCCGCAAAAATTGATGATGTCCCAGCGGACACCGTCCTGCGCGACGTCAAACGCGTCGGGGTGATCGGGGCTGGCACG
>JBEBKH010000084.1:0-9361 GCA_040079575.1 Chakrabartia sp.
CGTTGACATCGCACACGCGCGAGCAATGGACTCCGCACTTCGCAAACAAGGAAAAGTGAGCGAGTTGGTGACTTTTCCGGGGCTTGATCACCAATTGATAGATTCAGTTGCCCGCGCATCGCTCTTGTCGCGATCAAATGATTTTTTGAAAAAGGCGCTTGGGTTCTAACGAAAAAGGGCGGCCCCGCAGGACCGCCCCAATTTCTTTGGCAATGAAGCCGGAATTAGCGCGAATAAAATTCGACGACCAAATTGGGTTCCATCTTCACTGGATAAGGCACTTCGTCCAGCGTTGGAACGCGGCTGAATGTGACCTTTGATGCGCCGTCGGTGACGACATAATCAGGAATGTCGCGTTCTGGCAGGCTCTGTGCTTCGATGACCAGCGCCATTTCCTGCGCCTTTGATCCAAGTGAAATCACGTCACCCACCGCGATGCGGCGTGATGCGATGTTGCACTTAACGCCGTTCACGCGGACGTGACCGTGACTGACCAGCTGACGCGATGAGAAGACGGTTGGCGCGAACTTGGCGCGGTACACAACCGCATCAAGACGACGCTCAAGCAAACCGATAAGGTTCTGCGATGTATCGCCCTTCATGCTGTCTGCTTCTTGATAAGTGCGCTTGAACTGCTTTTCGGTGACTTCGCCGTAATAGCCCTTCAGCTTCTGCTTGGCCTTCAGCTGAAGACCATAGTCAGAAACTTTGCCCTTGCGGCGCTGACCGTGCTGACCGGGACCGTAATCGCGCTTGTTAACAGGCGATTTTGGACGACCCCAGATGTTTTCGCCCATCCGGCGGTCGAGTTTATACTTGGCGCTGTTGCGCTTTGACATAGATATTTCCTTCAATTGCGTTCGTTTACAGGTTCCGGCATCGCGCTACCCAACCAAAAATGTTGGGCAGGACACCTGCTTCACCGGAGTGCAGGGTCAATTGCGAAGGGGCGCGTTTAGCGTGTGGCGCGTGCGAGTCAAGTTTTGCGGGGTTTTTTCTCTGAAAGAGAGCGCAGAACCCCGCGGAGTGTGCGCACTTCCTGCGCGGACCAGCCGGGCTTGGTCAGGATCGTGCGGAGTGTACGCCGGTCAATATGCGCGCGGTGCGGTGGGTGGAAATGCCCCGCTTGTTCCAACATCAGGTCCAGTTGACCAATCATACCGTCCAATTCCTCCTGCGGTGCTGGTGGGTCAATCAAGGTCGACGGAGGCGAAGCAAGGGCCGCACCCTTCGACCATTCATAGGCCATCAGGATCACCGCTTGGGCGAGGTTAAGCGAACCAAATTCAGGATTGATGGGCACTGTGATGATCGTGCGGGCGACCGCGACATCGTCGGTTTCTAATCCTGATCGTTCTGGCCCGAACAGGATCGCGCTGCGTTCAGGCGCGGTGCGTATCTCGGTGGCGGCTTGTTCAGGCGTGACAACTGGTTTGACGATCCCGCGTTTGCGCACTGTTGTGGCATAAACATGCGTGCAGTCGGCGGTGGCCGCCGCGACGCTGTCAAAGACTTGGGCCCGTTCGATTACAATGTCAGCGCCCGCCGATGCGGGGCCAGCACTGGGGTTGGGCCATCCATCACGCGGCGATACCAAGCGCAGTTCGGTCAAGCCAAAATTCAACATTGCCCGCGCGGCTTTGCCAATATTTTCACCGAGCTGGGGACGAACGAGAATGATGACTGGCGGGATTATCACTCCCCCCCAACATCCTTCACAGCGCCTGCAAAGTCCTCAAAGTCCTTGGCTTCAGCGAAATCTTTATAGACGCTGGCAAAACGGATATAGGCAACAGAGTCCAATCCTTTCAGGCCCTCCATCACCATCTCGCCGATTTTAGCAGATGGGATTTCGCTTTCACCCAGCGTTTCAAGCTGACGTTGGATGCCAGTTACAAGCCGGTCAATGCGGGCCTGTTCTATCGGGCGTTTGCGGCACGCAATGGCAACCGAGCGGTCAAGCTTATCGCGTTCAAACGTTTCGCGCCGTCCTTCGGACTTGACCACGGTGAGTTCGCGCAACTGGATGCGTTCAAATGTTGTAAAGCGCGCGCCGCAATCCTCACACTGCCGCCGCCTGCGGATCGCAGCGCTATCGTCGGTCGGGCGCGAGTCCTTAACCTGTGAATCTTCATGTCCGCAAAAGGGGCAACGCAACGTTTAGAACCCTTGGTAGATCGGGAAACGATCACAAAGCGCGCGGACGCGGGTTTTTACATCGGCTTCTACAACGGCGTCGCCGTGTTCGCCCTTGGTGCGTAATCCTTCAAGGACGTCGGCGATCATATGGCCAATTTCGCGGAATTCGCCTGTGCCAAAGCCGCGCGTTGTGCCCGCTGGCGAACCGACACGAATGCCGCTGGTTTTGACAGGCGGTAACGGATCATTGGGAATACCATTTTTGTTACAGGTGATGGCGGCGCGTTCAAGGGCTTCATCCGCATCACGACCTGTGACACCCAGCGGCGTCAAATCAACAAGTGCTAGATGCGTGTCCGTGCCGCCAGACACAAGATTTGCACCGCGTTCCTTGAGGGTCGCTGCCAATACTTTGGCGTTCTCGACGGTCGCCGCCGCATAAAGTTTGAAGTCGGGACGGAGCGCTTCCCCAAAGGCAACGGCCTTCGCGGCGATGGCATGCATCAATGGACCACCTTGCATGCCAGGAAATACCGCTGAATTGATCTTTTTGGCGATGGCTTCGTCATTGGTCATAATCATACCGCCGCGTGGACCGCGCAACGTCTTATGCGTGGTGTTGGTCACAACATGTGCATGGGGCAGGGGGGAGGGGTGAACACCGCCCGCAACGAGCCCTGCAAAATGGGCCATATCCACAAAGAAAAGCGCACCCACTTCATCGGCAATCGCGCGGAAACGGGCGAAATCGATGATGCGGGGATAGGCCGAACCGCCAGCGATTATCAGTTTTGGCTTATGTTCTTTGGCAAGCGCCTCTACCTGATCAAAATCGATCAGATGGGTTTCGGGGTGAACGCCGTACTGCACGGCATGAAACCATTTTCCTGACATTGCGGCGCGCGCACCGTGGGTCAGGTGGCCACCGGCATCAAGGCTCATCCCAAGGATTGTATCGCCCGGCTTGGTCAGCGCGAGCATAACGGCGCCGTTGGCCTGTGCACCGGAATGCGGCTGAACATTGACAAACCCAGCGTTGAACAGCTGTTTTGCGCGTTCGATGGCCAGCGTTTCCACTTCATCGGATGGCGCGCATCCTTGATAATAACGCTTTCCGGGATAACCTTCGGCATATTTGTTGGTGAAAACCGATCCTTGCGCTTCTAAAACGGCTTTAGAAACAATGTTTTCCGATGCAATCAGTTCAATTTGATGTTGTTCGCGCGCCAATTCGTGACGCACGCCAGCAAAGACCGCAGGGTCTGTCTCAGCAAGCCCACGCGTGAAGAACCCATCAGGCTGAACATCATGAAGGGCGGCGGCGGGATTGGTGCTCATGCGGGTTCTTTCGAAAATGTGGGGTTGGAAAGTTTTGAAACGCGGCGCGCATGCCTTTCGCCACCAAAAGGCGTAGAGAGGAATGCATCAAGGCAGGCTTTTGCCATGTCTATTCCTGTCAGGCGCGCACCCATCGCTATCACATTGGCATCATTATGCTCACGGCTCAGTTTGGCGGAAAGGGGCTCAGACACCAGTGCCGCGCGGCAAGCCGGGTTACGGTTGACGGCTATCGAAATACCAATGCCTGAACCGCACAGGGCCACGCCGCGCTCTGCATCGCCGCATGCTATGGCTTCAGCGAGTTTATATCCGTAATCAGGATAGTCGACCGATGTTGCATCATGGGGTCCAAGGTCATGCACATCATGTCCAGAATCCCGCAAATATGTTGCTAACGCGGCTTTGAGGTCAAGCGCTGCGTGATCAGAGGCGATGGCGATACGCATATGTGCGGCGCGGCGTCCTTGTAGAGGGAATCGAATGGCCGCTCCTTAGAGGATGACGTTTATGATTGCCACAAGGGATTAACGTCGAGACGCGTGAAGCCGACGCAAAAAAATTATGGTGCGACGCACAAAAATGTTGCGCTTCACCCTGCCTTGAAGCATTCTAATTTGATGCAAGACAATAAGCTGCTTTTTGAAGCGATCGCCCTCAAAAAATGTATCACAGCCACGTATAACAGTCTGGCTGTAAAGCTCGCGCCGCATATATTATACACGCGCCATGATGAACTTTATTTGGATGCCGTGACGGTCGAACGACAGGGCATGAAGCCCCGCGATATCAAAGTGGGAGCCTTCAAAATCACAGGCTTAAAAGACGTCGCGCTGACAGATCAGCATTTTGAGAGCAATGCGGTGTTTGATCCTTCTGCTGAAAAATACGCCGATGTCACGGTGTTTATGATCGAGAAATAGCGGCTATTCCGTCCAAAGCGCTCAAAGGTCGGGTGAAATCGATTGAACTTTCGACTATTGAAATAAGCTATGTGTTTACGTTGCATGATAAAGATATTGTCATGTCAGCCGCGCAGCTTTTTGACATAGGTCAATTGCTATTGAATGCATTGTAGCTATCCTCATTTTCAAATGAAAATAGGGATGAGTCATGCTGGATATTGCAGAGCGAATTGAAACAAACGCAGGGCAGACGGAATCCAAACATTTCGACGTGTTGATTGCTGGGGCGGGGATATCTGGCATTGGCTCCGCTTTTCATTTGCAGCAGCAATGTCCGGGTAAAAGTTATGCGATCTTAGAGATGAAGAGCGCCTTCGGCGGAACGTGGGAAACGCACAAATATCCGGGGGTCCGGTCCGATTCTGATCTTTACACTTTTGGCTATCGTTTCAAACCGTGGGTGGGTGCTCCCATCGCGAGTGGTGCTGAAATATTGAAATATTTGGGTGAGGTTATCGAAGAGAACGGGATTGGCGATCATATTCATTATGGTCGCCGCATAACCTCATGCCGTTGGTCAAGCGCGGACAATCGCTGGACAGTCACAGTAAAACGGCTGGCAGACGGGGTTGCCGAACACTTTACATGCAATTTTTTGTGGATGTGTCAGGGTTATTACGATCATGAGCACCCCTATATCCCGGATTGGGCAGGGCTTTCGGACTATAAGGGACAGTTTGTTCATGCCCAATTGTGGGATCCTAAAACCGAATATGCTGGAAAGCGTGTATTGGTGATTGGCTCAGGTGCAACGGCCGCAACTGTCATTCCGGCCTTCGCCGAAAAAGCTGAACATGTAACGATGCTGCAACGCTCGCCCACTTATTTCTTTTGTAATCCGAACCAAAATGAACTCGCCGACCGGTTACGCCAGATTGGTATTGATGAGCCCACAATCCACAGGGTGGTGCGTGCGCAGATTATGTATGATCAGGATGTGCTGACCAAGCGGAGCCAGCAAGAACCCGATGTTGTGTTTGAGGAATTAAAGACCCTTATCCGGCTCTATGCGGGTGACGATTTTGAATTTGAACCGCATTTCACACCAAAATATCGCGTTTGGCAGCAACGTTTGGCATTTTGCCCTGACGGTGATGTGTTTCAGGCGGCACGTGCGGGTAAACTAACCGTTGTCACGGACACCATTGACCGCTTTACCGAAAAAGGCGTGAGGACGTCGTCGGGCGAAGAGATTGAGGCCGATATTATCGTCGCAGCGACCGGATTTCGCTTGTCGGTAATGGGCGATATCCCATTCTTCGTTGATGATAAGCCAGTCAATTGGCATGACACTGTGACCTACCGCGGGATGATGTTTACAGGTGTTCCAAATATGGTTTGGGTCATGGGTTACTTCCGCGCCAGCTGGACTTTGCGCGTCGATATGCTGGGCGATTTTGTTAGTCACCTGCTCAACCACATGGATGCGATTGGCGCCAAACGCGTCGACGTCAACTTGCGCGCGGGGGATCAAGATATGACATTATCGCCTTGGATTGAGAGAGATAATTTCAATCCTGGCTATTTAATGCGTGGGCTTGATCAACTGCCACGTCGGGGTGACAAACCTGAATGGCGGCACAATCAGGACTATTGGCTTGAGAAGGATGAATTTCCAAAGATCAAATTGACTGGCGAAGAATTTCAATATCGTTGAACGGTCGATTAGAGACTAAGATTACAGTCTGGAATCACAGCTAAGTCTTTGAGAAGTATGGTGCCGGCTACAAGATTCGAACTCGTGACCCCCTGATTACAAATCAGGTGCTCTACCAACTGAGCTAAGCCGGCGTCGTTGGAAACGCCCCTTTGCGTCAAGTTACGCCAAACGTCCAGCCCTCTGTTGCAGCAATTTTTGGTGTGAGCACCTCTGGATGCCATAATTCTGGCCGCTGTGCGTTCAATCTCAGCCATGCGGTGGTCAAAATCGCATCTGTGACGTGATCATTATACTGGAGCAGTGGCGTATGAGGGGCGCTTTCTAGCGATGAAAGCGCCGAATCGAGCGTTGTGGCGTCACGGATTTTGCTGAGGCCTTTGCGTATGCCTGCTGTTCGCGCGGCGATGCTGGTGTAAATCTCTACGATGACGGGGCCGTTATCGGGCACTGGATCAAAGGGCCATATGGGAATGCGTTCTTGCAATTGGTGCAGGACACGCATGCCGGTCAGGCTTGATTTGCCGACTTGGGCAGCACCAACCAAATTAAAGCAGCTTGTTGGTGATACACCTGATGCCCTCTGATGCGTTTCGCAGGCGCGAAATCTTCCTGCACCACCACCGAATAGATCCCCAAGATCCTTGTGTTGGCGAAAATGGCGACGCGCTTCTGCATGTGCAAGAAAACTGTTGGCGGAAAGGTGAGGATCGTCAGCACACAGATGATCAACCAGCGCCCATAGCTCTTTTGCGTTAGGGGATGAACGTTGCCATCCAGGAAAATAGTCCCCCTGATCTAAAAACGGAAAGGCAGGTGATAAATCCAGGCCGATGAGAATGTTAGTGCCAGCATGCGCATGACCCTTCAACCAGTCCAGAATTGCGGACCGCGACCACAGTTGGTCTGGTGAAATCACCTTCGGTGCGGCAGTCCCCAGCCCAGCTTGCGCAACTGCGAGACCCTTGGGACGTGCAACAGCTTGCCCTGACCAATCGATAACGGCGAACGTATCAAAGCGGGGTTTAGCCACCACGTTTTTTTCGAAGCCCATCCCAATAGGCCAAACGTTCGGCAATCTTCGCTTCAAACCCGCGGGGAGAGGGGGCGTAGAGCGTTTGGGGAGTCATTTCCGCTGGCCAATAATTATCCCCGCTAAACGCATCCGCCGTTTCATGATCATAAGCATAGTCTTTGCCGTAACCGATGTCCTTCATCAGCTTGGTCGGCGCGTTGACGATGTTCATTGGCGGCATGAGCGATCCAGTGTCTCGGGCCGTTTTCCAAGCTGCTTTCTGTGCCTTATAGGCCGCATTCGATTTGGGTGCGGTCGCGAGATAGAGGCACGCCTGCACAATGGCGAGTTCGCCTTCTGGGCTACCCAGAAAATCATAGGCATCTTTTGCAGCAAGGCATTGGATGAGCGCCTGCGGGTCAGAGAGGCCAATATCTTCGCTGGCGAAGCGGACGAGGCGGCGCAGGACATAAAGCGGTTGTTCGCCCGCAACCAGCATCCGCGCCATATAATAAAGGGCGGCCTGCGGATCGGACCCACGCAGCGATTTATGCAGCGCAGAGATGAGGTTATAATGCCCTTCACGATCCTTGTCATAAACCGGCATCCGTCGGTGCAGCAGTTCGGACAGCGCGGCTGGAGAGAGAGGTTCTGGGACATTGATAGAGAATAGAGTTTCTGCCTGATTGAGCAGAAAACGCCCATCACCGTCCGCACTGGCGATGAGTGCCGCGCGCGCATCTTCGGTCAGGGGCAGGGTTCTGCCTTCCAATGCCTCCGCACGAGCAAGCAGGGTGTCGAGCGCCTCTGAATCAAGTCGGTGAAGGATCAGCACCTGAGCGCGACTGAGCAAAGCGGCGTTAAGTTCAAAGCTTGGATTTTCAGTCGTTGCGCCGATCAGGATGACGGTGCCATCCTCAACAAAGGGCAGAAATCCATCCTGCTGTGAGCGATTGAAGCGGTGAATTTCATCGACGAACAGCAAAGTGCGCTGGCCCGTGCGGGCAAAATCCTTTGCGGATGCGAACAATTTTTTGAGGTCGGCAACGCCGGAGAACACCGCCGAAATCATTTCAAAGCGCAACCCCACCGCATCGGCGAGAAGCCGCGCAAGGGTCGTCTTGCCTGTACCAGGTGGCCCCCACAGGATGATCGAGGATAGTTTGCCTGCTGTCACCATCCGCCCGATCGCGCCCTCTGGCCCCGTTAAGTGGGATTGGCCGACAATGTCTTCCAGCGCGCGGGGGCGTAACCGTTCGGCAAGCGGCGCGTTGTCTGGCGTTGCTTGGGTGCTTGGTGCTTTGGGAAACAGGTCGGACATGTAAGGGGGTATAAGGCGCTAAATGACCCTAACGCAATTTCGCAATCACAAGCCCATCGACTTTTGCACGATCCTTTACCGATTCCTCACTGCGCACCAAGGCTTTGGCCATTTGTTTGAGGGGCATGCCCTTCTTCGCAAGCAAATGCAGCTTCTGGATTTCCGCGCTGGTCCACGGCTGGCGGTGGCGTTCGAAGCGGTCGCCAGCCATCATTCACGCTCCTTGGTTGCGGTGAAGCGGATATTGGGGTTGCGACCTGTGACATAGTTGAGATCCCAACTGTCCTTGGCCATGAACACGCTTGCGCCGTCGCGGTCCGTGGCGATGGACGTGCGGTGTTGGGATGTAAAATCCTTCATCGCAGCGACGTCTTCTGACGCGATCCAGCGCGCGGTATCCCACGGCGAGGCTTCGAGGGCGGCATCAACCTTATATTCCGCCTCAAGCCGCGAAATCAGCACTTCGAGCTGCAACTGCCCGACGACGCCGACGATCATCTGCGCGCCAATGGCGGGGTGGAACACTTGCGTCACGCCTTCTTCGGCCATGTCATCCAGCGCCTTGCGGAGTTGCTTGGTTTTGGTTGGATCTTTCAGGACCACACGGCGCAAAATTTCAGGTGCGAAATTGGGCAGGCCGGTGATTGAAATGGCTGGGCCATCGGTCAGTGTATCACCAACGCGGAGCACGCCGTGGTTGGGAATACCGATGATGTCACCGGGATAGGCATCATCCACGACTTCCCGTTCTTGGGCGAAAAACAGGATCGGGCTGTGCACCGCAATCGCTTTTCCGGTGCTGACCTGGGTTAGTTTCATGCCGCGTTTGAAACGCCCCGAACACAGCCGCATAAAGGCAATCCGGTCACGGTGCATCGGGTTCATATTGGCCTGCACCTTGAAGATGAAGCCGGTGACTTGGGCGT
>JBEBKH010000085.1:0-9299 GCA_040079575.1 Chakrabartia sp.
TCCTGCGCCCCTCAATCATTTTTGGGCGGGAGGACAGCTTCATCAACCGCTTTGCCGGCCTCATCCGCGCATTGCCTGTGGTTCCGGTGATTGGCGGCGCGACCAAGTTTCAGCCGGTCTATGTCGGCGATGTCGCACACGCCATTGTCGCCGCTTTGGGGGAGGGTCACGCGGGCAAAGCCTATGAATTGGGCGGGCCGCAGGTGTTTTCAATGGCAGATCTCAACCGCTGGATCGCCAAAGCAACCGGTCGCGACAAAATGTTCGTGCCTGTACCAGATCAGGTCGCAGCACTGATGGCCAAACTCACCGGATGGTTGCCCGGCGCGCCGATGCTGGGGTCTGACAATGTCGTCGCGCCCAAGGCCAAGGGATTGAGCGGACTTGGGATCACGCCGACTCCGTTGGATGTCGTCGCGGCAGGTTGGCTTGTGCAATACCGCACCCACGGCCGCTTTGGCGCGCAAGCATCATGAGCGATACGCTTTCGGCCATCATCCTGGGCATTGTTGAAGGGATTACCGAATTTTTGCCGGTGTCATCGACCGGGCATTTGATCCTCGCCAGCGACCTGCTGGGCTATGACGCGGAAAAGTGGAAATTGTTCAACATTGCGATCCAGCCGGGTGCAATATTGGCCATTGTCGTGCTATATTGGCGCACGTTCATGGATGTGATCCGCGGACTTATGGGCGGAGACGCGCGCGCCGTCGCCTTTGTCCGCAACCTGTTGGTCGCCTTCTTCCCAGCCGTTATTCTGGGGTTGGTGCTGGGGGATCAGATTGATGCGCTGCTTGAAAATGCCGTAGTTGTAGCGTGGGCCCTGATTGCTGGTGGGGTCGCGATCCTCATCATCGAAAAGCTCGCGCGTCCTGTCGAAGTTGGCGGAGTTGCCGCGCTGAGTGCGGGGCAATCGGCAAAGATCGGGCTGATGCAATGCCTCGCCATGATTCCCGGTGTCAGTCGGTCAGGCGCAACAATTTTGGGGGCCATGTCGCTGGGCATTGACCGTAAAACCGCCGCAGAATTTAGCTTTTTCCTCGCCCTCCCCACACTCTCCGGCGCAACGGCGCTGCAAATGTATAAAGCGCGCGACGCGATCACGGCAGACAGTTTGGGACTGATCGGGATCGGGTTCGCCGTGTCCTTTATCGTCGCTGTCATTGTCGTGAAAGCGTTTTTGGCTGTTGTCACGCGCTATGGTTTTGGACCATTCGCGTGGTATCGGATTATCGCCGGAATGGCAGCATTGGTTTGGCTGAGTTCAAAATAGGTCCGAATTAGGACTAATAAGCAGGAATGGATCGCGCGCGCGTTATGTTTTTCGTGCCGTGCAATTAATTAAGGCAGCATCTCTGACCTATATAGCGTTTTTCGCGTGACATTTCTAGCATTTTGGGTATAAGCCGACTCGAAAGAGGATAGACAATGGCTGATAATCCCATGTTGAAATTTGTCGGGCGGGGTCAATCCTATCCCGAAAAGCGGGCAGCGCCGCTGCGCACCGAAGATTTCCGTGAAATTTCCAATCGCTATCCCGCCGACGATGCAAAGGACCAATCCGCCCGCTGTTCACAGTGCGGCGTCCCTTATTGCTCGGTCCATTGCCCGCTCCATAACCATATCCCAGATTGGCTGAAGTTGACGGCAGAAGGCCGCGTACGTGAAGCCTATGCATTGTCCAACAGCACATCGACGATGCCTGAAATTTGCGGTCGTATCTGCCCACAGGACCGGCTGTGCGAGGGCAATTGCGTCATCGAATTTTCCGGTCACGGCGCTGTCACCATTGGCGCGGTTGAAAAATATATCACCGATACGGCATGGGAAGAAGGCTGGGTTGAACCAGTCGTTGCGGGGCGCGCGACCGGCCAATCCATTGGCATTATCGGTGCGGGGCCTGCGGGGCTTGCGACTGCCGAATATATGCGCGTCGCAGGCCATGATGTGCATGTTTATGACCGCTATGACCGTGCAGGCGGACTTTTGACTTACGGCATTCCCGGCTTCAAGCTTGAAAAATATGTCGTCATGCGCCGGGTCGACCGCTTGAAAGCGGGTGGCATTGTCTTCCACGAAAATTTTGAAGTCGGGCGCGATGCGACGCTTGATGACCTCCGCCAGAAACATGATGCGATCCTGATTGCGACCGGCGTTTACAAACCCCGCGCCATTAAGGCTCCTGGCGTTGGCGCTCCGGGCGTGGTTGATGCTCTTGATTTTCTGACAGCTTCAAACCGCAAAAGCTTTGGCGACGTGGTTCCCGCGTTCGACGATGGCCGCCTTAATGCAGAGGGCAAAAATGTCGTCGTGATTGGCGGCGGCGATACGGCTATGGACTGTGTCCGCACCGCCGTGCGGCAAGGCGCGAAGTCGGTCAAATGCCTATATCGCCGTGACCGCGCCAACATGCCTGGCTCGCAAAATGAAGTGAAAAATGCTGAGGAAGAAGGCGTCGAGTTCGTTTGGCTGTCCGCGCCAGAAGCATTTGACGGTACAGAACATGTATCGGGCGTACGCGTTGCCCAAATGCGCCTTGGTGCGCCAGATGCCAGCGGGCGTCGCGCGCCAGAGGCCGACCCCGGCAATGAATTCAGGCTGGATGCTGATCTGGTGATCAAGGCGCTTGGATTTGACGCGGAAGACCTGCCAACCTTGTTCGGATCGCCTGACCTTGGCGTCACGCGCTGGGGCACTGTCCGTGTTGACCATAAAACAATGATGACCAGCCTCGACGGCGTATTCGCCGCCGGAGATATTGTACGCGGCGCAAGCCTCGTTGTCTGGGCCATCCGCGATGGCCGCGATGTATCGGATCATATGCACCGTTATTTGAAGGCCAAGGCCGTTTCGACAAGGAAAGCCGCATGAAAAAACTCTCTTTCGCTTTGATCATCGCAACAGCCCCTTTGTCGGCATTTGCGCAAACACCCGCTGCCTCTTCGGAAGTTGCGGCACCAATTGACGAGTCCCGACTTGCCGCAGCGAAACCCGTGGTCGACCGCCTTTGGCCGCTGGGAACCTACCGCCGGATGATGGATGGGACGATGTCCAAGCTGATGGACACTATGATGGATTCCATGATGGGCATGCGTGCTGCGGACTTGGTCGGCCCTATGGATAAATCCGGACAAGCCGCCAAGGCGATTGGCAATCGTTCCATGAGCGAGCTTGCAACAGAAACGGACCCCCATTTTCGCGAACGCATGAAAATTATGATGGACACGATGATGGGCGAAATGCTGCCCATCATGGAACGGCTTGAGCCCCAAATTCGTGAGAATATGTCCACAATTTATGCGCGGAAATTTTCGGTGGCTCAACTTGGTGACATGGCGACGTTCTTCGCCACGCCAACAGGAAAAGTCTACGCTGAACAATCAATGCTCGTGTTCATGGAACCCGAAATGATTCAGGGCATGCAGGCCTTCATGCCTGAATTGATGAAGGCGATGCCGGGCATGATGAAAAAGGTTGAAGCGGCAACCGCGCACCTACCCATGCCAACCAAGCCTAAGGGCAAAAACTGAATATGAGCACCAACCGCGATCTTGAACGCGCGCGCATTGCTGACGTCGGCATGTACCGCCCTGAATTTGAATCCGATGCTTGCGGCGTAGGCCTTGTCGCCGCGACAGACGGCAAGGCGTCACGCCGGGTGGTGTCTTCTGCGATTGATGCGCTAAAGGCGGTATGGCACCGCGGTGCGGTTGATGCTGACGGCATGACGGGCGACGGCGCGGGTCTCCACATTGATTTGCCGATCGCATTTTTTGACGATGCAATTGCCAATTCTGGGCATAAGCCAACCGACCGGCGCTTGGCCGTCGGTATGATCTTTCTGCCACGCACAGACCTTGGCGCCCAAGAAAGCTGCCGGACCATCGTCGAAAGTGAAATGATCGACGCTGGCTATGCGATTTATGGCTGGCGGCAAGTGCCGGTCGATGCCTCCGTCATTGGTCGTAAAGCGAAAGAGACGCGGCCAGAAATTGAACAGATCATGATCGCTGGGCCATTGCCTGGTGCGCAAGATGCGGCTGAGTTTGAAAAGAACCTCTATCTCGTTCGCCGCCGGATCGAAAAAAAGATCATTGCGGCGCAGATTCAAGGTTTCTACATCTGCTCACTGTCATGCCGGTCGATCATCTATAAGGGCCTGTTCCTCGCGGAATCGCTGTCGGTATTCTATCCTGATTTGCAGGATGAGCGCTTTGAAAGCCGCGTCGCGATTTTCCACCAGCGCTATTCAACCAACACATTTCCGCAGTGGTGGTTGGCACAGCCATTCCGCTGCCTTGCGCATAACGGTGAAATCAACACCATTCGCGGCAACACCAATTGGATGAAAAGCCATGAAATCCGCATGGCCAGTCTCGCCTTTGGGGAACAGTCCGAAGACATAAAGCCGGTTATCCCTGCCGGAGCCTCCGACACAGCGGCCTTAGATGCGGTGTTTGAAGCCATCTGCCGCTCTGGCCGTGACGCGCCGACTGCAAAGCTGATGCTGGTGCCTGAAGCATGGCAGGCGGCCCAAGAAATGCCCGCTGCGCATCATGACATGTATGCTTATCTTGCCAGCGTGATGGAGCCTTGGGATGGGCCAGCCGCACTTGCGATGACCGATGGTCGCTGGGCGGTGGCCGGTATGGACCGCAACGCGCTGCGTCCGCTCCGCTATACATTGACCAATGATGATCTGCTGATTGTCGGATCAGAAACCGGCATGGTTGTTGTGCCTGAAACAAGCGTGATTGCAAAAGGCCGCCTTGGTCCGGGGCAGATGATCGCAGTCGATCTCGACGATGGCCGTTTGTATGAAGACGCTGCCATTAAAGACCGCATCGCCAGCGAAGCGCCTTACAGTGAAATGGTCAAAGATTTCCTGACCATCAAGGACTTGCCCAAAGCCCCGTCCAAAGCCTGCCCCAGTTATGACCGGGCAGATTTGACGCGCCGTCAGATCGCTGCGGGGCAAACGATGGAGGATATGGAACTGATCCTCGCCCCGATGGTTGAGGATGCGAAAGAAGCGATTGGCAGTATGGGTGATGATACGCCGTTGGCGGTCATTTCCGACAAGCCGCGCCTCATCAGCCATTTCTTCCGTCAGAATTTCAGTCAAGTCACCAACCCGCCAATTGACAGCTTGCGCGAGCGGCAAGTAATGTCGCTTTCCACACGTTTTGGTAATTTGGCCAACATTCTCGATAGCGACGAAGCGGTGCGTCAGGGCGTATTGGTGCTCGAAACGCCAGTGCTGACCTGCGCTGACTGGGAACGGCTAAAAGCACATTTCGGAAAACAAGTTGCAGAGATAGATTGCACCTTTGACGCAAAAAGCGGTGCAGACGGCCTGCGCGCCGCCATCGCGCGTGTCCGGACAGAGGCCGAAATTGCCATTCGTGAGGGACGGTCAGAACTGTTCTTAACTGATGAAAATATTGGGCCTGACCGCGTGGCGATCCAAATGGTTTTGGCAGCAGCTGCGGTACACACGCATCTCGTCCGCAAGGGGCTGCGTTCCTACGCATCAGTCAACGTCCGTGCGGCAGAATGCCTTGATCCCCATTATTATGCCGTGCTGATCGGGGTCGGTGCGACAACGGTCAACGCTTATTTGACTGAAGCGGCTATCCTTGATCGTCACACACGTGGTCTGTTCGGCGACCTTCCCATCGAACTCTGCCTTGAACGCCATAAAATAGCGATCAACGAAGGCCTTCTCAAAATCATGTCAAAAATGGGGATCGCAGTTATCTCCTCCTATCGTGGTGGCTATAATTTCGAGGCCGTTGGCCTGTCCCGCGCGCTGGTGAATGATTTGTTCCCCGGCATGCCTGCCAAGATTTCGGGCGAAGGCTATTCCTCGCTCTACGTCAATGCGCAGGATCGCCATGACGATGCTTATGATCCTGCCATTGCGCATTTGCCCATTGGCGGGTTTTACCGCCAACGGGCCGGGGGTGAGCCCCATGCCTATTCCGCACAATTGATGCATTTGTTGCAAACCGCGGTTGGCACAGACAGCTATTCCACCTATCTGCAATTTGCGCGCGGCGTACGGGATTTGCCGCCGGTCTATCTGCGTGATTTGCTCGAATTCAATTTCGCCAAGGAACCTGTGTCGCTTGACCATGTTGAAGCGATCACCGAAATCCGCAAACGTTTTGTCACGCCGGGCATGTCGCTCGGCGCGCTCAGCCCAGAAGCGCATGAAACGCTGGCCATCGCGATGAACCGGATCGGCGCAAAAGCCGTGTCTGGCGAAGGCGGCGAAGCGCAAGAACGCTACAAACCCTATGCCAATGGCGACAATGCCAATTCGTCGATCAAACAAGTGGCGTCTGGCCGCTTTGGCGTCACTGCCGAATATCTGGGTGCGGCTGAAGAATTAGAAATCAAGGTCGCTCAGGGCGCAAAGCCGGGCGAAGGCGGGCAGTTGCCCGGCTTTAAGGTCACCGAAATGATTGCCAAGCTGCGCCATTCGACGCCTGGCGTCATGCTCATTTCGCCGCCACCGCACCATGACATCTATTCCATCGAAGATTTGGCGCAGCTGATTTATGATCTTAAACAGATCAACCCCCGTGCGCGCGTATGTGTGAAACTCGTTTCCTCAGCGGGTATCGGCACGGTTGCAGCTGGCGTTGCCAAGGCGCATGCGGACGTCATCCTGATCGCGGGCCATGTGGGTGGCACGGGCGCATCCCCGCAAACCTCGATCAAATATGCGGGCACGCCTTGGGAAATGGGTCTGTCAGAGGTCAACCAAGTGCTGACCCTCAACGGCCTGCGCCACCGCATCAAGCTCCGCACGGACGGTGGCCTCAAAACCGGGCGCGATATTGTGATCGCGGCAATTTTGGGTGCAGAAGAATATGGTATCGGCACGCTATCGTTGGTCGCGATGGGCTGCATCATGGTACGCCAATGCCATTCGAACACCTGCCCCGTCGGCATATGCGTGCAAAATGAAGAGTTACGCAAAAAATTCACTGGAACGCCCGAAAAGGTCATCAACTTGATGACCTTCATAGCCGAAGAAGTCCGTGAAATTCTGGCGCGGCTGGGATATAAATCTCTTGATGACGTGATTGGCCGGACGGAACTTTTGCGTCAGGTCAGTCGCGGCGCAGAACATCTCGATGATCTCGATTTGAACCCCATCCTTGCCAAGGTTGATGCGCCAGACAATGAACGGCGTTTCAGCCTGCCAACATGGCGTAATGAAGTCCCTGACAGTCTCGACGCTCAAATCCTGCACGACGCAAAGCCCGTATTTGACCGGCGGGAAAAGATGCAGCTGACCTACACCGTCCGCAACACTCACCGCGCGGTGGGGACGCGGCTGTCATCCGAAATCACGTCGCGTTACGGCATGTCGACCCTGAATGACGGCCATGTCCATGTCCGCCTGCGCGGTTCGGCGGGGCAATCGCTGGGTGCTTTCCTGTGCAAGGGCGTTACCCTCGAAGTGTTCGGCGATTCCAACGATTATGTTGGAAAGGGATTGTCAGGCGGGATCATCATCGTCCGCCCCATGGTCAGTTCCCCGCTTGAAAGTCAGCACAACACGATCATCGGCAACACGGTGCTGTACGGCGCGACGAGCGGAAAATTATTTGCGGCGGGTCAGGCTGGCGAACGTTTCGCTGTCCGCAATTCCGGCGCGGAAGTGGTGATCGAAGGCTGCGGCGCAAACGGTCTGGAATATATGACCGGCGGCACCGCCGTGATCCTTGGCGCGGTTGGAAGCAATTTTGGTGCCGGGATGACTGGCGGCATGGCGTTTGTGCTTGACGTCGACGGCGGATTTGAAAAACGCGCCAATCCTGACAATATTGTCTGGCAACGCTTTGCCTCCCCTTGGTGGGAAGCAAAAGCGAAAGCGTTGATCGCCGAACATGCGAACGCGACAGACAGCAAATGGTCCAACACAATCCTTGATGATTGGGACCGGTGGCGCGATTCCTTTTGGCAGGTGGTGCCAAAGGAAATGCTGACACGGCTTCCCCATCCATTGGTCGAGGATTTGACGCAAGCCGTCGCAGCTGAATGACAGATAACGCTTCCGTTCAGGAAATGATCAGCCGCGGTGTCATATTGGCCGATCAACCGGGGGGCTGTTCCTCCGCATAATGGAGGCTCGTTTCATGCGTTCAGCCCTTCTTGCTATCGTTGCCCTCTCCGTGTCTGCTCCTGCCTTTGCCGCAGACACGCCTTCGCGTGCGACCATTGAGGCGCAGGACATGGCTGCCAAACTTAACAGCCCGATCATGCAACGCACGATGACAGGTGCGCTTGATGCGATGCTCGCAGCCCTGCTTGATGTCCGCGTGGACGGCATCGCCAAGGCGCTTGAGCCAATCAATGGCGGCAAGAAAATAGATATGCACGGTCGCACTGTGCGCGAAATCGCGGAACGCGATGACCCCAATTTTGAAGGTAAAATGCACCGTTCAACCAAGGCCGCTGTCGGCGGTATGGGGGCGCTTGCCGCTGGATTAGCGGCGGCGATGCCCGAACTCGAAGCAGCCATGGCCAAAATGGGCGATGCGATGAAGACGGCGCAAGACCGGATGCCAGACACCAATTAAAGCGATGCGCAGTTTGCCGTTCCTGTTTTTCAAATATTGGTCTAATGCGCTCATTCCATGTGGCAACTGCATCAATTCCCCCTCTGTCCTTTTTCGCGTAAAGTCCGGCTTTTGCTGGGTGAAAAGGGCGTGGGTTATGAATTGGTGCGCGAAAACCCGTGGGAACGGCGCGATGAATTTCTCGATTTGAACCCAGCGGGCGAAACGCCTGTCATGGTTGAAATCGACAAGAGCATCACCCTCACCCACTCAGCGGCGATCTGTGAATATTTCGAAGAAACCGTTGATAAGGCCCCAATGATTTCCGGTACAGCGCAGAACCGCGCTGAGATAAGACGATTAACGTCTTGGTTCGATGAACAATTTTATCGGCAGGTTGTCGCGCCGCTGCTGCATGAACGAATGGAAAAACGTTTGGTCCAACGCGCCGCACCAGATGCGGGCGTCCTGCGTCAGGCCATGAAAACCGCCAATCAATTGATGGACTATGTCGATTGGTTGCTTGATCATCGCAACTGGCTCGCTGGACCATCACTCAGCCTTGCGGATCTGTCGGCAGCAGCCCATTTGTCCGTCGCAGACTATCTCGGCGGGATTGATTGGCGCAGTCATGAACAGACGAAAAGCTGGTATGCGGGCCTCAAATCCCGTCCCAGCTTCCGCCCGCTTTTGTCGGAACGCCTGGACGTGATCACCCCA
>JBEBKH010000086.1:0-9160 GCA_040079575.1 Chakrabartia sp.
CGGTGTGTCAGGCATCGATTTTAGTGGCGCGCTAACAATCGTTCGCTTCGACGGTAAATTTTCAGATGACGGCCGCGCCCATGCATTCGCTATAAATCAAGTTGGAGATCAAGATTTTACAAACGCAGCCGCTAAAGCACGGACCCATTATCTGCCTCCCGTCGCCCACCGTGCTGCGCCACCGCGAAGCCGCTATAATATAACGATCCCCCTTGATCCCCCGGCGCGCGGCGTCGCAAAACCACGAATCTATGGCCCGGTTGGGCGTCCATTGGTTGTGATTGATGCGGGACACGGCGGGCATGATCCAGGTGCGATTTCTCCTGTTACAGGTACACGTGAAAAAGACCTGACACTCTCCATTGCGCGCAAAATCAAGGATGAATTGTTGGCGTCAGGGCGTGTTCGCGTGGCTCTGACGCGTGAGGATGATCGTTATTATGTGCTCCGCGAACGCACGGCCATTGCGCGTAATATCGATGCAGATTTATTCATTTCCATTCATGCAGACAGTGCAGGCAGTGACGGCGCGTCAGGCGCAACCGTTTACACCTTGTCTGAAGTCGCATCGGACCGTGAAGCCGCGCTGCTTGCCACCCGCGAGAACAAATCTGACATCATAAATGGCGTCAATTTGGGTGGAGAAAATGCTGATATTGCTTCAATTCTTGTTGATCTTGCGCAACGTGAAACAATGAATGCGTCGGCAAACTTTGCAGGATTGTTAAAGCGCGAAGGCGCGGGCCTTATTCCGTTTCGATCAGGCTATCACCGCATGGCTGGTTTTGCAGTCCTGAAGGCCCCGGACACACCTTCTATTCTGCTTGAAGTTGGTTATTTAACCAACGCTAACGACGTTGACCGGCTGCAGTCAAAAGTGGGGCAGGGCCGCATTGCCAGTGGCGTGCGCAAGGCTGTTGAAATTCATTTTGCACGGCGTTTGGCCGCGCGGTAACCGCCCACGCACAAAAGCAGTTTGAACGATCCGGGAAACGGGCTAGAGGCGCTTCTGTATGGAAGATGCTGATGCCCCCGAACAGTTGAGTTATTCTTTGCGCCTGCGTCGAGAGACAAGCGGCGCACGGTTGTGGTTCTCAAATAACTGGCAAAAGCCATGGTTCCGCCGCGCTGCTTATACGCTTGGCGGCCTGTTTTTTGCTTGGTTGCTGCTTTGGCTCATTTTCGCGCGTAATTTGCCTTCGGCTGATTCTCTTCTGACGTACCGTCCGCCTTTGCCAACCTATGTTCGCGACATCGATGGGGCACCTGTTCATAGTTATGCGCGTGAACGCAGGGTGCAGTTGCGCTTTGATGAATATCCGCAGTTGTTGGTGCGGTCCTATCTTGCTGCTGAAGATAAAACTTTTTTTGATCATGGCGGGCTTGATTATCCGGGGTTAATTGGGGCTGTTTTTGATTATGTGACTAAGCTTGGGTCGGGGGAGCGCGCGCGCGGCGGATCAACCATCACGCAGCAAGTTGCAAAAAACTTGCTGCTCACCGATGAATATTCGGTGACCCGCAAATTGAAGGAAGCGATCCTCGCACGGCGGATTGAAGCTGTGCTGACAAAGGCGCAGATCCTCGAATTATACCTCAATCAGATTGCACTTGGCCGGAACAGTTTTGGTGTTCAGGCGGCCTCACGCGCTTATTTTGGTAAGGATGTGGGGGAACTTCAGCTCCACGAAATGGCCTATCTGGCGATTTTGCCTCAGGGGCCATCCAATTACCGCCCAGAACGTTTCTATGATCGTGCGATGACCCGTCGAAACTGGGTTTTGGGCGAAATGCTCAAAAACGAATTCATCAATGCAACCCAGCATGCCGCTGCTGTGGCGATGCCGCTGGGGACTGTTCCAAGGGCGGCACCGGATAAGGATCAAGCCGGCGGCTATTTCGTGGAAGAAGTGCGCCGCACGCTCATTGCAAAATTTGGCGAAAATGAACGCGATGGGCCTTATTCTGTCTACAGTGGCGGCCTCTGGGTACGGACATCACTGAACACGGATTATCAGCGCTACGCAGAAGCGGCATTGCGGGACGGTCTGGTGCGCTATGACCGCGGCAAGGGCTGGAGCGGGCCAATCCGCAAGATCAAAATTGATAAAGGCTGGGCTCAGCGATTGGCATCTGAAAACCTAGGTGCGGGCTATGAAGATTGGCGGATCGCAACAATCGTTGCGAAGGGTCCTACTGCAGCGCAAATTGGTTTTGCCACGGGTGAGACAGGGACATTGCCAGCATGGGGCGCAACCTTGCCAAAGCGCGGGACAGCGTCAAGTGCGTTTAGCCTCTTGCAAGCCGGTGACGTGATCGCGGTAAAAGCAGAAGGCCCTGTCTGGACCCTGCGGAACATTCCTGAAATTTCCGGCGGGATGGTCGCTCAAGACCCTAAAACAGGGCGTGTCCTGGCGATGCAGGGCGGATTCGATTCGCGCATTGCAACCTATAACCGTGCGTCACAAGCAATGCGTCAGCCAGGATCAAGCTTCAAACCCTTTGTCTATGCTTCGGCCATTAATGGCGGGATGACCCCTGCGTCTATCATTGTTGACGGCCCGTTCTGCGTTTATCAATCAGCCAAGCTGGGGCGAAAATGTTTTCGCAATTTCAGTGGCGGTGGGTCAGGCCCACACACAATGCGCTGGGGTCTGGAACAGTCTCGCAACCTCATGACCGTTAGGGCTGCATCGCAAACGGGGATGGACAGTGTTGTCAAACTTGCTGGCGCTGTTGGTATCAGCAAGCCGGGTACGAAATATCCTGCGGTTCTTGCCATTGCCTTGGGCGCTGGCGAAACAACCGTTTTGGACATGGTCAATGCTTATTCAATCTTGGCTGAAAATGGTCGTGATAAAAAACCTTCGCTGATTGATTATGTGCAGGACCGTGACGGTAAGATTCAATTTCGTAACGACACGCGTCCTTGTGAAGGATGTAATAAACCGGACTGGGACGGAAAACCCATGCCGCGCCCCCCAGCCAAAACAAAACAAGCCATGGATGCCATGAGCGCGTTTCAAGTTGTGCATATGTTGGAAGGGGTTGTGCAGCGCGGGACCGCAACCGCACTTAAAGATTTGAAACGGCCTATTTTTGGTAAAACGGGAACCACCACCGGGCCGACCAACGTTTGGTTCGTTGGCGGTACGCCTGAACTGGTGGCGGGTGTTTATATGGGTTATGATCGTCCGCGTCCGATGGGTGGATATGCCCAAGGGGGGACGATTGCGGTTCCGATCTTCAAGGATTTCTTATCCAAGGCGCTAAAAGATGTGCCGATTGTGCCCTTCCGTGCACCTGCTGGAATTCGCATGATCCGTATCGAACGTGCATCGGGCAAACGTGTGTTTGGCACCTGGCCGTCCAACGATCCAAAATCAGCGGTGATATGGGAAGCTTTCAAACCCGAAAGCGAACCGCGCCGTTCGATCCGGCGCGATGAATTGGTGAAACCAGAAAAGAAAAAAGCTGTGACCGCAGGCGGTGCTACCGATGGTAACAGTTCAGGCCCCGAACGTCGCGACAGCGATTTCTTGCAAAGAGAGGGCGGGATTTACTAACCCGCTTTATCATTCGTATCATGTTGGAGAATTACCATGCGCGCTGAAGCGCAGGATCATGTCAATCAAATCAATCAAGCATTGTCGCTTGTTCGGCGATTCTTGGATTGGGACCGTGCGCTTAAGCGCCTTGATGAACTCAATGCCAAGGTTGAAGATCAGGCGCTGTGGAACAATCCCAAGGCCGCACAAGAGGTGATGCGCGAACGGCGACGTTTGGATGAAGCCATTGCTGCAACGCGCGCGATTGAAAGTGAATGCGCCGATACTGTTGAGCTGATGGAAATGGCCGAAGAAGAAGGTGACACCGCCTTGGTTGACGATGCGGTTCAAAGCCTGTCCGTGTTGGCCGAACGCGCTGAACGTGACAAAATCTCGGCACTGCTGGCCGGGGAAGCCGACGCCAATGACACCTATGTTGAGGTGAATGCTGGGGCAGGGGGAACCGAAAGTCAGGATTGGGCAGAAATGCTCAGCCGGATGTATACCCGCTGGGCAGAGCGCCGAGGGTTCAAAGTCGAATTGATCGACTATCATGCTGGCGAGCAAGCAGGAATTAAATCCGCGACTTATTTGCTCAAGGGCGAAAACGCCTATGGCTACGCTAAATCCGAAAGCGGGGTTCACCGGCTTGTGCGGATCAGCCCCTATGACAGCAATGCAAAACGGCACACGAGCTTTGCCAGTGTTTGGGTCTATCCAGTGGTCGATGATGACATTGATATTGAGATCAATGAGAGCGAACTGCGCATTGATACATACCGCGCTTCGGGAGCAGGTGGTCAGCATATTAATACGACCGATTCAGCGGTACGGATCACGCATATCCCGACCAATATCGTCGTTCAGTGCCAAAACCAGCGCAGTCAGCACAAGAACAAAGCCGAAGCGATGAACCAGTTGCGTGCGCGTTTATATGAAGCCGAGCTCCAAAAACGCGAAGCGGAGGCCAATGCGACCGCTGCAAGCAAAACCGATATTGGCTGGGGCCATCAAATTCGTTCTTATGTTCTACAACCCTATCAAATGGTGAAAGATTTGCGCACAGGCGTGGTTTCGACAGCACCGGGTGATGTCCTTGACGGCGATCTTGATAAATTCATGGCGGCTGCGCTATCTCAACGCGTTACCGGTGAAAAAGTCGACGTGGAGGATGTGGATTGAGAAGGCTGGTTCCTCTTTCAGCTTTGTTGCTTTTTGCAGGCTGTGACCTGCTCGGCGGCCCGCAAAAGGAGGTTTTCCCATCCGCAGACAGAGCGATTGCGCCAATAGTTTCCAGCCGCTGGTCGAATGAAGAATCGCGTGACCGCCTCAACGAATCTGAAAAAATTATGGATATGGCTGGTATCGCACCAGGCATGACCGTTGCTGATATCGGTGCGGGGGAAGGCTATTATACGATCCGCCTTGCTGCACGTGTGGGCGCCAAAGGGCGTGTTTTGGCGCAAGATATTATTCCAGCTGTGCGTGACAGGCTTGCAGAGCGCGTTTCTCATGACGGCCTTGATAATGTCAGTGTGAAACTGGGCGAAGCATCCGATCCAAAGCTACCAGAAAATAGTTTCGACCGCATTCTCTTGGTCCATGTGTATCATGAAATTTCTTCACCTTATGAATTTCTATGGCGGCTGCGCCCTGCATTGCGTTCAGGTGGCCGTTTGGTTGTGGTGGATGCAAATCGCGCAACAAAGGATCATGGGACGCCCGCGGCATTGCTTTCTTGCGAGCTTGCAGCGGTCGGGTTTCGCCGTGTCGGTTTTCATGAAACAGCCTTTGCTGGCGGTTATTATGCTGCATTTGAAGCCATTGGGCCGCGTCCTGAACCCAAAAACATAAAAACCTGTTCAAACCAGGTAGTGGCATCAAATAAGACCATGGCTGCGAAAACTGAATAGACCGTTTTGCGCTATGATAAAGTGATCCTCTATCTCAACATCAAGCGGCAATAATATCTGTGCGAGCGCCCGTGTTTGGGTGATGTCACTTTCGCTAGGCTCCGCAATTCCGCTTGGGTGGTTATGGGCTAGAACCAAACATTTGCTCCCCAAGTCTAGCGCATCTGCAGTAATTGATCGGACTGGGAAAGGGACGTGATCATTAGAATCCGAACTAAATATCGCACGGGCCAAGACATGCCCATTCGCATCCAGATGTATGGTCAGCAAATATTCTTGTTTTGCAGAAACATATCGCTCAGCAAATGCTGAAATTATATCCGGCATCAAGCAGAGCAGCTCTCCAGCGCCAACAGGGGCGTATTCCATAAAGATATGTCCTGATCGTTGCCGACCAAGCTTATTGGTGTCTGCACCTCAGCTGCAATATAAAGATAGTCCTTTTCGGATCGAAGTCAGTGCCATTCTGCTTGCCAATAACGACGGGCGGGGTAGGGAGAATGCAATGCGTAATTATCTCGATCTTTTGCAGCACATTTTGGACAATGGCGTGCCTCAGGCCGATCGCACGGGCGTCGGCACGCAATCGGTTTTTGGGCATCAAATGCGCTTTGATCTGTCTAAAGGTTTTCCGCTGCTCACCACGAAGAAGCTCCATATCCGATCAATCTTCATCGAATTGCTTTGGTTTCTTAAAGGGGATACCAACATTGGCTGGCTGAAAGAAAATAAGGTCGGCATTTGGGATGAATGGGCGGATGCCAATGGAAACTTAGGCCCAGTCTACGGAAAACAATGGCGAGATTGGGAGACGGTGGATGGTTCGCGCGTCGATCAAATCGCAGGCTTGATAGATCAGATTAAAAATAACCCTGCCTCGCGCCGTCAAATTGTCACGGCGTGGAATCCGGGGGAGCTGCACCGTATGGCGCTCGCCCCGTGTCACTGCTTGTTTCAAACCTATGTCGCCAATGGGAAGCTGTCATTGCAGCTTTATCAACGGAGCGCGGATGTGTTTTTAGGGGTGCCGTTCAATATCGCATCTTATGCGTTGCTGACGCATCTTTTGGCGGATCAATGTGGCTTGGACGTCGGGGAGTTTATCTGGACGGGCGGTGACACGCACTTATACACTAATCATTTTGACCAAGCGCGCCTGCAATTGTCACGAACACCTAAGCCCTTGCCAAAACTGATCCTCAAACGCCGTGCGGACAGCATTGACAGTTATCGCTATGAGGATTTTGCCATCGAAGATTATCAAGCGGACGCCCATATTGCCGCACCGGTGGCGGTATGAACCATCCTGAAATCGTCATCATCGTCGCGCGCGCTGACAATGGGATGATCGGCAAAGATGGTCGTTTGCCTTGGCATCTGCCGGCGGATTTGCGTCGGTTCAAGCAATTGACGATGGGTGCGCCGATGATCATGGGTCGAAAGACATTTGAGTCGCTACCGGGGCTATTGCCCGGACGCCGCCATATTGTTTTGACCCGTGATAAGGCGTGGCAGGACGACGGTGCTGAATCGGTTCATTCGGTTGATCAGGCGCTTAAAATTGCCAATGCTCCGCGCGTGTCAGTGATTGGTGGCGCAGAGATCTATAAGCTTTTTATGCCCCATGCTGACCGTGTTGAAATGACGGAGGTTCATGTCAATCCAGATGGTGACACAAGCCTCAGTGGTTTTGGGCCCGAATGGGTTGAACTTATGCGTGAGGGGCATAGCGAAGACAATGACTTGCCAGCCTATGACTTCGTGACACTCAAAAATCGGAGAGTCTGATGCGGCGTTTCCTAAAGTGGTTGCTTATTTTACTTCTCATCTCGATTGCCGCCTTCTTTCTTTTTGTGCCGGGCATTGCAGAGCGTGCGATGAACAAAGTCACGGGCACGACCGCGAAAGTTGGGGAACGTGCACAGATCCTTCACGGCACACTTCAGATTGCTGACCTGCATGCAGACACGCTGCTATGGAAGCGCAACATGCTCGATGCGAGCGAGCAAGGGCATGTTGATCTTGGTCGACTGGACGCTGGAAATGTAGCGTTGCAGGTCTTTTCATCGGTTACAAAGACACCCAAAAACCAGAATTATGACGCGAACGGTGCGGACAGTGACAACATTACCCTGCTTGCCTTTGGTCAGATGCAACCACCGCGCACGTGGACCTCGTTGCTTGAACGGTCATTATGGCACGCAAAGAAGCTGGAAAAGGCCGAAGCAGGGTCAAAGGGCTGGTTGCGGATTGTCCGCTCGCAAGAGGATGTCACCAAGCTCCTCGCGAGCAGAAGTGTAAGAGATACGTCAACGCATGAAGACGGATCTGATCCAAAACCATTTCCGGTTGGGGCGCTACTGTCAATCGAAGGGCTTCATAATCTAGAGGGCAAACGCGCCAATCTTGATGTCCTTTACAAGGCTGGTTTTAGGATGGCGGGGCTGGCCCATTTCTTTGACAATGAAATTTCGGGATCGATGCACGGGCTTAAAAAGGGCGGACTTACCCCGCTCGGTCGCCAGATTGTGGCGGATATGGAAGCCAAAGGCATGGTCGTCGATATTGCGCATGCCAGCCATAAGGCTGTCGCTGAAATCCTTGCAATGGCGAAAAAACCTGTTGTTTCCAGCCACGGCGGTGTGCAGGCGACTTGTAAGGTGAACCGCAACCTGACCGATGAAGAAATTAAGGGGGTCGCGCGAACGGGCGGTGTTGTTGGTATTGGCTATTGGGATGCTGCAGTGTGTGATCCTTCTCCCGCCAGCATCGCCAAAGCCATTCAGCATGTGCGCGATCTTGTCGGGATCGACCATGTCGGTCTGGGATCGGATTATGATGGCAGCACGACAGTGGCTTTTGACACGTCGAAACTGGCGCTGCTGACTCAGGCGCTGATGGACCGTGGTTTCACAGATGCGGACATCGCCAAAGTGATGGGCGGCAACGTTTTTCGGGTTCTCGCCGCGACATTGCCGCCGCGTTGAGCCGACCCTATAGCCTTCCAATGATACGTCTTGACGGAAATGAATTGGTCCCTGCACCCTATCGCGGTGCGATTGTGGCGCTTGGTAATTTTGATGGATTTCACAAGGGCCATCAGGCGGTGGTTGGTCGTGCCATAGCGATGGCAAAAGCGCGAGGATGCCCGGTTATCGTCGCGACCTTTGATCCCCATCCAGTGCGCTCTTTTCGGCCAGATACCGCGCCTTTCCGCCTGACAACGCTTGATCAGCGGCAGCGTTTGTTTGCAGAGGCGGGGGCGGATGCGATGCTGGTGTTCCATTTTGACGGTGCACTTGCAGGGGTTTCTGCGGAAGATTTCATTGTCAAACTGCTGGTCGAACGGATTGGGGCGGTTGGTGTGGTCACGGGGGAAGACTTTACCTTTGGCAAGGGGAAGAGCGGCAATATTGCGGTCCTGAAGGCTGTCGGGGCGGCACACGGGATGACGTGTGAAGCGGTGGGGGCGATCACGGACGAGAGCGGCCCGATCTCTTCCAGCCGGATCAGGGCGGCATTGGAAGTTGGCGACTGTGCCACGGCGACGCACTTGTTGACGCGGCCTTTTGCGATTGAGGGTGTGGTCCAACACGGGGATAAAAACGGCAGATTACTCGGGTTTCCGACCGCGAATTTGGAAGTTGGCGCCTACCTGCGCCCGCGCTACGGCATTTATGCGGTGAAGGGGCATTTTGC
>JBEBKH010000087.1:0-9159 GCA_040079575.1 Chakrabartia sp.
TCATTGTGATGGGCGTGTTGCGGCTTGGCTTTCTAGCCAATCTGTTGTCGCACCCTGTGGTATCCGGCTTCATTACGGCGAGCGGCATCATCATCGCCACCAGCCAGTTGAAGTCGGTGCTCGGCATCAAGGCGTCGGGCGAGGCAATGCCCGAGCTGGTCACGACTTTGATCGAAAATGCCAAGGACACCAACCCCTACACCTTGGCTATCGGAGTGATTGCAACCGGCTTCCTGTTCTGGGTGAGGAAGGGACTGAAACCTTTGCTTGTACGTTTCGGGTTGGCCGCACGACCCGCCGATCTTGTTGCCAAAGCCGGGCCTATCGTAGCGGTCGCGCTTTCAATTCTCGCCGTCATCGCCTTCGATCTCGAAGCCAAGGGCGTTAAGGTTGTCGGCAACATCCCGCAAAGCCTTCCGCCATTTACCGTGCCGTTGTTCGATGCAGACCTATGGCAGCGGTTGGCGATTCCCGCCTTGCTGCTCAGCATCATCGGCTTTGTCGAATCGGTCTCGGTCGCGCAGACGCTGGCGGCCAAAAAACGCCAACGCATTGTCCCCGATCAGGAATTGATTGGCCTTGGCGCCGCCAATGTGGCCGCCGCTTTTTCGGGTGGCTATCCAGTGACGGGCGGATTTGCGCGCTCGGTCGTCAATTTCGATGCAGGCGCGGAAACACCAGCGGCAGGCGCGTTTACGGCAATTGGCATTTTGCTCGCGGCATTGTTCCTAACACCGTTGCTCGCCTCGCTGCCAATCGCGACACTCGCAGGCACGATCATCGTGGCGGTCCTGAGCCTTGTTGATTTCAAAACGCCGCGCGCCATATGGCGATATTCGAAACCCGATTTCGCAGCGATGGCGGCGACGATATCGGTAACGCTTTTGATAGGCGTCGAACCCGGCGTGATTGCAGGCGTCGGCCTTAGCCTTGCCCTCTTCCTCTGGGGCTCGTCCCGCCCGCACGCGGCAATTGTCGGACGAGTCCCCGAAACCGAACATTTCCGCAATATCAAACGGCATAAGGTGTTCACCGATCCGCGCATTTTGACGATACGTATCGACGAAAGCCTGACCTATCTCAACGCCCGCTGGCTCGAAGAATTCGTGCTCGAACAGGTCGCCGAGCATTCCGAATTGCGCCACCTTATTCTGATGTGCTCGGCGATCAACGCCGTCGATGCGTCGGCGCTCGAAAGTATCGAAGCGATCAACCACCGGCTGAGCGATAGCGGGGTCAAGCTGCATCTATCCGAGGTCAAAGGCCCGGTGATGGACGCGCTCGAAAAATCGCATTTACTCCATGATCTGACAGGCCAAGTCTGGTTGTCGCAAAACGAAGCGTTCCAGTCGCTCATCCGCACGTCGGACGAAGAAGACAATGCGCCGACCGTCCCCGACACTATGGCTGCGCGAGGCTTGATATGATGCCGCTGCATTCAAGCAATACGCAAGCGCAACCACGAATGCCCTTTATGCAATTGCTGCTCGCCCACCAAAGGCGCAGTGAAAAAACCGTCTTATCCAAAAGAGAACGGCCATGATTGAGCAGGAATGGGCAATAATTCTCGCCCGCATACAGTTTGCTTTTACCGTCAGCTTCCATTTTCTGTTTCCCGCATTCACCATCGGGCTGGCAAGTTTTCTTGCGGTGCTGGAGGGGCTGTGGCTGAAAACTGGCAAGGGCGTGTATGCCAATCTCTACCGCTATTGGCTCAAGATATTCGCAGTCGTTTTTGCGATGGGTGTCGTGTCGGGCATCGTCATGTCCTATCAATTCGGTACGAACTGGTCGGTGTTCTCTGACAAGGCCGGGCCGGTCATCGGGCCGTTGATGGCCTATGAAGTTTTGACGGCATTCTTCTTGGAGGCAGGCTTCCTGGGCGTGATGCTGTTCGGTATCAACAAGGTTGGGCGCAAACTCCACTTTGTTGCCACACTGGCCGTGGCCGTGGGCACCTTCATTTCCGCCTTCTGGATATTGTCGGTGAACAGCTGGATGCAGACGCCGGTCGGTTACGAAATTGCCGCAAACGGCCAGTTTGTTCCCGGCGATAGCTGGCTGACGATCATCTTCAATCCAAGCTTCCCTTACCGCTTCGTCCACACATTGTTGGCGGCATATCTGACCACCGCCTTTGCCGTGGGGGCCGTTGGTGCATGGCATTTGCTCAAAGACAAAGCCAATCCGGGCGCGTGCAAGATGTTTTCGATGGCGATGTGGATGGCGGCAATCGTCGCGCCGCTTCAAGTGGTCGCGGGCGATTTCCACGGAATCAACACGCTCGAACATCAGCCTGCCAAAGTCATGGCGATGGAGGGGCATTATCAAAGCCATCCCGACGGCGCGCCGCTGATATTGTTCGGCATTCCCAACAGCAAAGAGCGGACGGTCGATTACGCAATCAAAATTCCAAACCTGTCGTCGTTAATCCTCAAGCATGACCTTAATGCTCCGCTAGACGGGCTTGATACGATCCCCGATGCGGATGAGCCGCCGGTTGGCATCGTGTTCTGGTCTTTCCGGATCATGGTCGGGATTGGCATGGCGATGGTCGGTATTGGCCTGTGGAGCCTAACGGCGCGGGCGCGCAAGAAACTTTATGACTGGGCGTGGCTGCACCGTGCCGCTGTCGCCATGGGACCAAGCGGGTTCATTGCCGTGCTTGCAGGTTGGGTGACAACCGAAGTCGGCAGGCAGCCCTTCACGATCTATGGCGTACTTCGGACAGTAGACAGCGCATCACCTCTTGATGCACCCGCGGTTGCGTTCTCGCTTCTCGCCTTCGTCGTGGTGTACTTCGCGGTGTTCGGCATGGGCATCTGGTATCTGCTGCGTCTGATGAAGAAACCGCCCGAAGCGCATGAAGCACCGCCAAGCGACGCGCCGATCCGCAGCGCGGGGATCACCCCTGCGCCGCAGGTGCTATCAGGCGACGGTGTTCCGGGTAATGCACGCAGCGGGGAGATCGTATAATGGACCTGACAGTCATCTGGGCCGGTATTATCGGCTTCGCCATCATCGCCTAGGTTGTCATGGACGGCTTTGACCTTGGCATTGGCATCTTGTTTCCCTTCTTCAAGGTCGGAACCGACCGCGATACTGCGATGAACAGCATCGCGCCGGTGTGGGACGGAAACGAGACATGGCTGGTGATGGGCGTCGGCGGCTTGCTCGCGGCCTTCCCGCTCGCTTATGCCATCATCCTGCCTGCGCTGTACGCGCCGATGACCGCGATGCTCCTCGGCCTGGTATTTCGCGGCGTTGCGTTCGAATTCCGCTGGCGTGACCCGGAGCATCGCGAACTTTGGGACCGCGCGTTTACGATAGGTTCGTTCATCGCAACCTTCGCGCAAGGTGTCGCGCTCGGCGCACTGCTGCAGGGCATTACCGTCGAGGGCCGTGCTTATGCCGGTGGCTGGTGGGAATGGCTGTCGCCGTTCAGCATCTTGACCGGATTTGGCCTTGTCGTCGGCTATGCACTTTTGGGTGCGTGCTGGCTCAACTGGAAAACTGAAGGCGGGTTGCAACGGCAGGCGGTGACCTATGCCGGACGGCTGGGGATTAGCTTGCTCGTTATGATTGGCATCATCAGCCTCGCCACATTGACGCTTGAAGCGCAATATCACAATCGTTGGCTCAGCTTCCCTGGCGTGCTGGCAACCGCATTGGTGCCGATTGCCACGGTTGCCGTGACGTTCTTCTTCTACCGCAGCCTGCGTCAGACAAAAGACGCACAGCCCTTTTTCTGGGCGCTCGCCTTGTTCGGCCTTTGCCTGATCGGGCTTGGCATTTCGATCTGGCCCAACGTCATTCCCGCCCGGGTTACCATCTGGGAAGCGGCGGCGCCCTATCGTAGCCAGGTGTTCATGCTGATCGGCGCGTCAATCATGGTACCGATCATCGTCGCTTACACCGCTTGGTCCTATTGGGTTTTCCGTGGCAAAGTCGGCCACGATGGATATCATTGATGCCCCGCGCCAAACAATTGGGTTGGTTCTTCGGGATCTGGATGCTGAGCGTTGCCGCACTGGCGATTGTTGGCGGTATCATCCGCTGGGTATTGCTCTAAAAGGTTGCAAAGGGAGAGGCACAAAAATGACCGAGATGAAGAGCAGCCCCGAAGCATTGAAAGGTGAGGACTGGGCAGGAGAGATGGGCGCCAAATGGCTCGCCAACCTCGAACGGTTTGAAGGCATGATTGCTCCGATTGGAGAGGCTCTGCTCAAACAGGCAGACTTCAAACCCGGCGAGCGCGTGCTCGATATCGGATGTGGCGGCGGCGGGACAACGATTGCTATTGCGCAAGCCGTTGCGCCTTTGGGCGACGTCCTCGGCATCGATATTTCTCCCGACTTGATGATCGCCTCTACACAGCGCGCTAACGATTCTGGTGCTAGCAATATCCGTTTCATCTGCGCTGACGCATCGACCGTCCAACTCGCCGATGCGCCGTTTGACAGGCTTTTTTCGCGCTTTGGAAGCATGTTTTTTGCTGAACCGCACAACGCCTTCGCCAATTTGCACAGCCTGCTGCGCCCCGGCGCGCGCATCGATCTGGCGGTATGGGGGCCACCACGAGAAAATTTGTGGATGATGGAAATGATGGGCGTCGTCCGCCGCTATGTCGACATACCACCGGCCGTGCCCCGCACGCCTGGTCCATTCGCATTTGAAGACCTCGACTATTTGAACGAAATACTTGCAAGCGGCGGCTTTTCGGAAGCAAACGTCATCCCCTATAATGGACTTCAACCAATTGGAGGCGTAAATGCCGCACCGCGCGATGCGGTATCATTTGTGCTGTCTTCAATGGCGGTTGGACGCGCGCTGGACGAACAAGGTGCAGATGTTCGAGCGGCAGCTGAAGCGGATTTGGTTGAGCTATTCCAGAATCATTATGTGGCAGAACAAGGCGTGATGATGCAGGGTAAGGCTTGGCTCGTATCGGCTACTGCCTGAGCGTGATGCTATTCGCGATTCCTGTAGGTCACCAAACAAGCTGCTTATACTGTTGTTTTTACACCATAAATCGCACTTTCCCGGAAATTGATCCAACAATCGTTTCCACATTAAGTCTGGGACTGACCGGGCCGCGCTGGGTCTTGGCGAAACCGAAATTCGATCAACAAAGTGCTGGGCCATATGGACTTGTAACGGTTTTACGCCGGTCACCTATCACAATATGCCACCTTGGCTTCGAAAGCGGTCGAGCTGATACCATTTTGGCAGGTCGCGCCTTGGTCGATGTGGACATTGACTGTGCAGGCCAGGTAGAGCCGACGTAGAATAGGGTCATCATCGCGAAGGGAAAGCGCGTTGCCGTCGCGGAATGTGAATGACGCACCGCGCTCGCGATCATTGTCGGTCCATCGGATGCGATCACCATCAAAGATATCAATCAGAACCAAACCGATACAAATTCAATATGTCGGGTTAAAACAAGTGCGTGTTTATGTTCAACTGTTGCTTGTTATTTGCGAAAAGGAAAGTAACTTTTAGCGTGAAAATCCCAACACATAATTGCCAATGACAAATATCAGGGATGAAACGGGGGGTTTTTGATGTTTCAAGATGGTGGTTCCGCTGTGCAAATAGGGATATTTTTCGGGCTCACTGGCTTGATTGCGCTCATGACCTATTTGAAGGTGCACGGAAAAGGGGCTGGCCGCGACGGCAGCTCGAAAGAAGTGTTTCTCGCCGGTGGCGGACTAAGCTGGTTGTTTGTTGCAGGATCCATCACGCTTACAAACCTTTCTACTGAACAGCTTGTTGGCATGAACGGCAACCAGATGCTGCTGCTCGCATGGTGGGAATTATCCGGCTTTGTCGGGCTGATGATCCTAGCGTTCATCTTTGTCCCAATCTATTATCGGAACAAATGTACGACCGTCACCGAGCTTCTAGAACGCCGCTACAAGGGCGGTAGCATCCGGACTGTTATTTCGGCCATGTTCCTTGCCGGCAATGTTTTCATATATTTGCCTGCCGCGCTGTATAGCGGAAGCCTGTTTTTGCAGTCGCTCTTTGGCACTGAATATTCTCTCTTGGTCTATGCCGCGCCGATGGCGATCATCGCGGCTGCCTATACGATCACGGGTGGCCTGCGCGCGGTCGCGGTCATGGATACCTATTCGGGCATTGGCTTGCTTGCGATTGCGCTTCTTGTTGTTTTTCTTGCTTTGTCTGCAGTCAATTTCGATATTTTTACGGGTGTTCCAGAATTTAGAACCAGCATGGTTGGCGCGATCGACTCTCCAATACCTTTTCACACATTGTTCACTGGTATGATTTTTATCCAGATATTCTATTGGTCGACCAATCAAAATATCACACAAAAGGCAATGGCAGCGCCCAGTGTGAAAGAGGCGCAAAAAGGGGTCTTTGCCGCCGCGGCAGTGCGCGTTTTGGTCATCCCTGCTATTGTTGTGATACCGGGGGTTGTCGCTTTCAAATTATTTGGTGATGTCAATGACGCAGCCTACGGAAAGCTTGTGGCGCAAGTGCTGCCCAGCTGGATGTCGGGTGCCTTTGCCGCGATGATGGCCGCTGCGGTCATTGCCCATACCAGCGCAATATTAAACAGTTCGGTTGCGCTCTATTCGATGGATTTTCATGAGAAATTTATCCAACCTATTGCCAGGCCGTGGAAGGTTGCGGCTATTGCTTCGGTGACACTCACGATTTCATCGATCTTAATGGTGCCTGTGTTCCAAAATGCCGAAAGCATCATCAACCTGTTACAAGAATTGAACGGGCTTTTTTCAATGCCGATCCTGTCGGCGTTTATCGCTGGATTGCTGTTTCGCAATGTCGATGCAAGGGCGGCCATAGCGGGGCTGCTCTGGGGTTTAGGCAGCTACGCTTTCCACAATTTTATTCTGTATAAACCTACCGATGCCTTTGGTGGACAAACTTACTACCAGCACTGGGGTCTGCCTTGGCTGCATTATATTGATGTTATGGTGTTCGTGTTGGTGACCTCTGTCATGGTCGCCTTAACGGTCAACCGCTTTGTCTTTGGCAATCGGGCAGCTTTTATTTTGAGCGCGGAAGGGAAAAAAATACGCCGCACTGAAGAAGCGGCGATTGATATGGCGGCGGTGTAAGCATGCTGAATGCGTAACGTTTTGTGGTTGCACGTGTTGCGCATTCGCATGGCTTACAATGTTACAATGCGGCAGAGCGAAATGTCGAAACGAAAATATTGACGCCGTACCTGCCGAGATTGCTTTAGGGTCTTTGTTTTGCGCATGAGATACACAAGGTGGTTTCAGGGATTGCCTTCAGCCTGTCGGAGGTGATTTCGGATCCGCATTCTAGGCATATTCCGTATCGCCCTGTATCAACGCGCGTGATTGCAGCGCGCACTGCGGCAATTTTTTGCGTCACTAATACTTCTTGCGCCAACAGGGCCTCATCATCTTCGATCTCGACAGCTTGCTCTTCAAAATCCGCGCTCATAGGTTCAGATATGTCTGTCTTAAGTCGCGCGGAACGCACTTCCAGTTCTATGAGACGTTCAGAAAGCGTCTCGCGCGCTTCTTTATGATTTGTCATGTCATGCTCCTTTCCTGACGACAGCAATCATGTCCGCAATCTCATCCAATAATGCCAATCGGCTTTTCTTCAGTTCCTCTGTATGAGCGTCAGACGCTGCATCAATGCCTGCATCGATGCGGTGAATCTCTCGATTGATGTTGTGATAGGCTTCGGCGCGACGATTAAAATGCATGTCCCCTAGCTTGAGGTCGTGGAGAATTGCGACATCATTCGGAAATTCTGCATGTAAATCATGGGGGGTATGCGTCATCGGAAATCCTCTCCTTTATGGGTGTTGGTCGCACTCTAACCCACTGCCCATAAAAACGTTTTGATCCCGATCAAAGACAGGGCTGTCACTGGTCTTAGACTGATCGGACACAGCAACACGGCGAGGTGCCAAAATGATGAAATCCGTTCTTCTCCACGCACATGATGATATGGCTATGGACGCGCGACTTCAGGTCGCACTGGATGTCTGTCGTGCGATGGGCGCACATCTGACGTGTCTGCATGTCACCCCTTTTAATGCCTATATTTCTTTTGATCCCTTAGGCGGAATCGCGACCCAAGGGATCATATTGGAAGGTCTGCGCGACAATGAGCTGGCGCTGCGCAAGCGGATTGAAGCGCAGCTTGAACGCGAAGATGTGTCATGGGATTGGACGTCGAGAGATGGGGATGTTGCCAGCACGATCGTTGTTGCTTCGGCGCTGTCGGATCTCGTGATCCTCAGCCAATATTGTGATACAGATAAAACTCCAAACAAACCTTTGCCGATCGTCGACGACGTTGCTGTCCATGCGGCCTGTGCCGTTCTTGTTGTACCAACAGGCGTAAACCAGCTGCAGATTTGCGAAAGCGCTGTGATTGGATGGAATGCATCTCCCGAAGCCGCGCATGCGATCCGCGCTGCCGTTCCTTTTCTTAAACTCGCTTCCTCCGTTCACATTGCGTCGGTCGGAGAAGAGGACGAAGCCTATCCTCAAACAGAGGCCAATAGCTATCTTTCGCGGCACGGCATTGTTTCGGATATTCACATAGTGCCTGGATCAAGCCGTAATGCTGCAGAAGTGCTGCATGACTTTGCTGTGAGCAAGCAAGCAAGCTTCCTTGTGATGGGGGCCTACGGCCGTTCCCGCTTGCGCGAAACTCTCTTGGGCGGTGTCACCCGCAGCCTGATTTCAAACTCGAAAATCCCATTGCTACTTGGACATTGATTGAGAAGGAAAATCATAATGAATATTGGAAATTTTGACCGGATGATCCGCATCATTGCTGGGATTATTCTGATCGCCTTGGTCTTTGTTGGTCCCAAGACGGCCTGGGGTTGGGTCGGCCTTGTCCCCCTGTTGACGGGTCTAACGCGCCGATGCCCTGCGTACAGTGTGATCGGGCTCAACACTCTTAAGAAATAAATTATTCAATCAAGAAAAAGGAAAATAAACATGCGTCAAACATGCGCCACCCTAATGTTCAGCACTGTTTTTTCAGTCATAAGCGCCAGCCCAGCATTGGCGGCGGCTGGCGATACATCTGTGCGTCTGCGTGCCATTATGGTTGCGCCGACCGAATCCTCTGGTCCCATCCTTCCGGCCTTTCCCAATGAGAACGTCA
>JBEBKH010000088.1:0-9090 GCA_040079575.1 Chakrabartia sp.
GCCTTCTGTGCCATTGGGGGAGAAGCGCCAGTCGTTGAGGCGACGGCCTGCTTCGCTTAAGTGTCGGTCCGGCGTATCGGCAAGGTTGCCAGCCGTTTCCAGACGTTCTGAAAGCGCCTCTGCCAACCGCGCGGGGAGGGGGCCTGTCAGGGTTGAACGCAAGGTGGCACGCGGCGTTGCGCGTTTTGCCGCGAGGAGGAGGGCGCTGCCGTCTTCACCGGGGAGAAAATCTATGCCGATGCTTTCGCCCCCGCGCCAATAGCTGGAGATTTGGAGGATCGCAGGGCCAGACAGGCCGCGGTGGGTGAACAGGCTTGCTTCTGCAAAGATGGTTTTGCCGCAACGGACGATCGTGGGTGCTGCGACGCCGGAAAGATCGCGGAACAGCACATCATCGCCGCCCAGTGTCAGGGGCACCAAAGCAGGACGCGGCTCCACGACTTTCAACCCAAACTGCCGCGCAAGGTCATAGGCAAATCCGGTCGCCCCCATTTTGGGAATGCTGGGCCCGCCGCATGCGATAACGCATGAGGGCGCGCTATAGGTCTGCCCGCCAAGGCGCACGTGGAATGCGCCGTCACGGTGGGTGACTTCGCTGATCCCAAAACCGAGTTTGAGTGTTACCGTTTCAGGGCATTCGGCCAGCAGCATATCGACAATCTGGCGCGCAGAACCATCACAGAAGAGCTGCCCCAGTGTTTTTTCGTGCCACGCTATGCCGTGTGCATTGACCAGATCGATGAAGTCCTGCGGGCTATAACGGCCCAGAGCGGACTTTGCGAAATGGGGGTTTTTTGAAATGAACCGGTCTGCGCGCGCGCCGATATTGGTGAAATTGCAGCGTCCACCGCCCGAAATCAGGATTTTCTTACCCGGTGCTTCTGCGTGATCGATGAGCAGAACGCGCCGCCCGCGCTGGCCGGCCTTGGCCGCACACATCAGGCCAGCGGCACCGGCGCCGATTATGATCACATCATGGGTCATGGGAAGGGCCTATGCGTGCTGTTCATGGCGGGTCAAGCCGCACGGCTGCACATTTGGCAATAAGCGGGCATGAAAGGAAATATAATGCGGCACTTAAAACGTCGGTTAACGCTGTTGATTGCGCTTATGTTCAGTGGCACGGCCCCGCTCCAGGCAGCCGACACCAATCCTTTGATCGATTATGCTGGGTTTGAAACCTTAACCCGCGACGTGCGACCGCAGCGCGCGAAACGCCTGTTGTCACTGTCCGCATTTAAGAAACGGGCAAGCGACCCCGCCATCCTGCTGCTTGATGCGCGATCAGAACGAGCCTTTGCTGAGGGGCATATCGCAGGTGCCGTGAACCTGCCTTTTTCCGATTTCACCGCCGAAAGCCTGTCTGCGCTGATTGGTCCCGACGCAAACCGACCAATTTTGATCTATTGCAACAATAATTTTCGCAACAATGTCCGCCCAGTGGTGACCAAATCGGTATCTTTGGCACTCAACATTCAGACCTTCATCAATCTGGTCGGCTATGGCTATGCCAATGTTTGGGAATTGGGTGAGGCGGTTGATATGAATGATCCCAAAGTGGGCTGGGTGCGCGGATAGGGGTTTGGCGTTTCGCTTGGTTGGTGCAATTTATCGCGCTCAAACGAAATGAGGGCCAGCGTTGCCGCTGACCCTCACTACACTCCAGTCCGAACTTCATCCTGTCTGCTTTCCTTGCGGTTTGCCGACGCTCTTTCATTCTCGCTTTTGCGTTGAATGCGCGCTTCTGTCCGAAGACATCGACCTCGCACCGGTTGTTCTTCCGAAATCCCGCTCCACCTTGGCTTGCGCCAGAGTCGCTTGGCTCTTCCAAACTCCCTACCTTGGTTTCCTGATCTGCTTTCCTTGCGGTCAGCCGACCATTCCATCTTGGTTTGTTTCCTTGGGTTGATCCTTAGGTTGCCCTTCGTTTCTCACCTTGGCTACATTTACAAGGTCTCATGTGTTGATGAGTCGCGCCAGCGAAAAAAGCACCTCTTGCCCTGTGGATAACGGGGATATGGGGGATAATATTGCTGCTTGCGTCCTTCTCGCGCTCTGGCAAGATGGAAAAAAGAGGGGGCCAACTGTGATCCATATTTTACTCGTCAACGCTGCGTTTTTAAGCGCGACCATGCTTGCCCTGTGGCTATACTGCGTGCGTATCCGTGATGTGTCGGTCATCGACAGTTTTTGGCCCTTTGGCATGGTCATGCTGGCCGCGAGCACATGGGTGATGGCGGACGGAAGCCCCGCGCGCAAAGGCCTCCTTCTGGGGCTGACGGCGCTCTGGGGGCTCCGTCTTTCGCTGCACCTCTTTACCCGCTGGCGGGCACACGGGGTTGATCCACGCTATACGGCTATCCTTGGGCGCTTGATGGACAAAAAGGGGATGAGTTTTGCGCGCGCCTCGTTCCAACAGGTTTTTGCGTTGCAAGCTGTGCTGCTGTTCGTCGTCTGCCTGCCTGCACAATTGGGCCAGATTGACGCGCAACCCGCAGCGATAGGATGGATCGGGTGGATCGGGGCGGCAATGGCGTTAACCGGCATTGCCTTTGAAACCATTGGCGACGCGCAACTGACCACCTTTCGGAACACCCCTGCGATGAAAGGAAAGGTGCTCAACACGGGGCTGTGGCGCTACACGCGTCATCCCAATTATTTCGGGGATGCGTGCACATGGTGGGGCATTTGGCTGGTCGCTGCTGAAACCAGCCTTGGGTTATGGAGTGTCGTCGGCCCGCTGCTGATCACATGGTTGCTCACACGGCTGTCAGGGGTGCCGATGCTTGAATATCGGCTTAAAAAAACCAGACCGGGCTATGCAGATTATGTTGCGCGGACATCAGGCTTTTTTCCGTTACCGCCCAAAAAGGGCTGATCTATTCGGTGAAGTGACTGATTTTGCAGGATGAATGGCACACGGCGTTGCCGCAGGTTCAGGCGCAGGGGCGCATTTTAGCGTCACGGGTTCAAACAAACCATGTGATGGAGATTAAGATGCGTAACCTCATGCTTTCCCTTGGCGCTGCGGCCATGCTGGCCCCGGCCCTTATCGTGCCAGCGGCCCCTGCTTTTGCCCATAATAACCACCAATACCGCGAATGGCAGGGTAAGGACGGTCGTACCTATTGCCGCAAATCAAATGGCACGGTTGGCCTTGTCGTTGGTGCTGCTGGTGGCGCGCTGATCGGACGGGCTGTTGATACACGCGGCAGCCGTGCGACCGGCACCATCGTTGGCGCCGCGGCCGGGGCTTTGCTTGGCCGTGAAATTGATCGCAAACGGCGCTGTCGCTAGACCTTATTGATAGCCGGGTTCGTCCATCCACGGCGCAAAGTGCGGCATATCTGTGCTGACCTGATCAGGATAGACGGCGGCGCGTTTTTCGAGGAAGGATTTCACCCCCTCTTTCGCGTCGCCGCTTTGCCCACGGGACCAGATGGCCCGGCTGTCAATTTTATGCGCTTCCATCGGGTGGGCCGCGCCCAACATCCGCCACATCATCTGGCGGGTGAGCGCGATGGAAACAGGCGCACTTTCTGCGGTTAATTCTTTGGCCAGCGCGCGTGCCGCTGGCAGTAAATCTTCAGGCGCGTGGAGCGAACGCACCAGCCCGCCCGCCAACGCTTCCTCCGCACCGAAAACGCGCCCTGAATAACACCATTCCAAGGCCTGGCTGATCCCGACCAAGCGCGGCAAGAACCAGCTTGATGCCGCCTCTGGCACAATACCGCGCCGTGCAAAGACAAAACCAAAGCGTGCGGTGGTGCTCGCCAAGCGGAAATCCATCGGCAATTGCATTGTCGCACCAATGCCGACCGCCGCGCCGTTGATCGCGCCGATCACAGGCTTTTTACAGTTGAAGATCCGCAGGGTCAGCCGTCCGCCGCTGTCGCGCACACCGGGGTGGCTATAATCCACGCTGCCATCGGCGCGCAAGGGGGATCCTTCCTCAAGCCGTTCGGGGCGTTTGGTATAATCAAAAGTATCATCGCCAGCGCCAAGGTCTGCGCCCGCACAAAAGGCGCGCTCCCCTGATCCCGTGACAATCACCGCGCGCACGGCATCATCCGTGTCAGCAATGTCAAAGGCGGCGACCATCTCTTTCATCATTTCGCCGGTAAAGGCATTCATACGGTCGGGGCGGTGCAGCGTGATGGTCAGGATGCCGTCAGCAACCTCTGTTTTGATCGTGTTAAATTCTGGCATTATGACCTCCCCGGTTATGGTCAACTATTGACCGTTAAATGCGACGGGGCGCAAGACCTTTGTCATGTGTAGCGCGCTTAAGGACGATGCGCCGCAAGGAAGGCACAGGCTTCTTTGGCATCGATGACTTCAGCATATTTGGCCTGAAGATCAAAGAGAGTGGCACCGTGGGGCGCAGGGTGACGGTCGCCGCAGGCATCTGCGACAACAAAGGGCGCAAAGCCGTTTTGCAGCGCATCAAGGGCCGTCGCGCGGACGCATCCGGACGTCGAAACACCCGTAATCAAAACTGTATCAACACCCAGCGCGCGCAGTGTCGTGGCGAGGACAGTCTCAAAAAAAGCGGATGCATAGTGTTTCGTTATCACCACATCTTCATGCTGCGGCGTCAGCTGCGGCGGAAATGCACCCAAAGGTGAGCCCGCATCAAACACTTTGAGCGCAGGCACTTTTTTGTAGAACAAGCCGCCATCAGACGGCGTGTCATACACGACATTGGTGAAGATGATGGGCACGTTGCAACTGCGCGCCTTGGCAACCAGGGCGATATTTTCTTCCAAAACATCCGGACAGTCCGCAAACAATGGCGATTCCGGTGTGAAATAGGCCATGACCATATCAACGATGAGCAGTGCCGGCTTTGTGCCAAAGGCCAGATGCCCATCAAAAGCCCCTGTATAATTACCGGCCAAATCTGATGGCATTTTTCCCATCAAATGGTGCCAGCGGCTTTCAGGGACTCCAGATCATCGTCGGTGAGGCCGAGCAGATCACCATAAATTTCCGCATTATGCTGCCCAACGATTGACGGTGCGGCGGACCTTATGCTGCTGGGGGTTGCTGAGAGTCGCGGGACCACATTTTGCATTTTGAGCGGGCCAAATCGCTCTGTTTCAACCGAAACAATCGCTTCACGCGCCGCAAAATGGGGGTCTGTGAGCATTTCTGGCGCGCGGTACACTTTGCCAGAGGGCACATCGTGGGCAATCATCAACGATTCAACCACCGCAACGCTATGTCGTCCCGTCCAATCGTTGATCATCGCGTCGAGCATGATTTGGTTGGTCCCGCGCGCAATATGCGTGTTGAAACGGGGGTCGTCGGCGAGCTCTGGCTGATCCATCGCAGCGCACAGCCGTTTGAAAATCGGGTTTTGATTGCCGCCGATCATGAATTCTCCATCGTTGCAGCGATAGACGTTGGACGGTGCGATGCCGGGCAGGAAGGAACCTGATCGTTCGCGGATGATCCCAGAACGATCATATTCAGGGATCACACTTTCCATCACCTGCAACACGGCTTCATAAAGTGCTGTGTCAACGACTTGCCCTATGCCGGTCTGTGTGCGGACATGTAGCGCCGCCAAAACACCCATACAGCCGTAAGTTGCGGTCAGAGAATCGCCGATGGATATGCCCATGCGGCTGGGTGGGCGATCCGGTTCGCCGACAATATAGCGCCATCCTCCCATCGCTTCTCCAATCCCGCCAAAGCCTGGGCGGTTGGAATAAGGACCAGTCTGACCGTAACCAGACATGCGCGCGATGATCAGGCCCGGGTTCAGGATATGGAGCGCTTCTGGCCCCAATCCCCATTTTTCCATCGTGCCGGGTTTGAAGTTTTCGATCAAAATATCCGCTTTTTCAATCAGGCGGCGGACCAAATTCTGCCCCTCGGCCACGCGGAGATTGGCTGAGACTGATTTTTTATTACGGGCAATGACCTCCCAATTGACCTTATCATCTCCCAAACCCCAGTCGCGCATCGGGTCGCCCGCGCCGGGTGCTTCAACCTTGATCACTTCTGCGCCCATGTCCCCCAGCAATTGCCCGCAAAAGGGCCCGGCGAGCAGCTGGCCCAATTCGATAACCCGAATGCCTGAAAGGGCGCCATTGTTTTTGGATGATGTCACTGGCTTATGCCGCCGCTTTGGCAAGGCGCCAGACAGGTTGGATTGGCGCCGGCAGCCCCGTGTCCATCAAGCAATTGGCGCGCAGCATTTCTATACTTGGGCCAAAATTAAACACACTGTCGGATACGGGCCGGCTTGCGCGGATGGTGGCGCGTAGCGCCTCTGTCGCTGCTGCGTCAACGACGCCTTCTGCCGTGGTCACGACGCCATAGGATCTTGCGCCCTCCACAGTCACCAAACCTTGGGTGACTTCTTTTGCAACGAGTATCGCATCCCTGTCGAGGGGGTCTCCCCAGCCTCCGCCACCCCATGTGATGAAATGTAATTGGTCACCCGCCATCACGTGAATATCTTCGACCTTATTGCCAACGATCATCTGAGACCCATCTGCTTTTTCAATGATTTTGCGCGCACGCTGCCCCGGTTCACCGCCATTGACGCCCCAAGGGGGAACAAACCAGCGGTCATCATGGATGGCAATCGTGCCTTCGTTTAGAAAACGGTAGGTCATATGAATACCGTTGCCGCCGCGGTGAAGCCCTGCGCCGCCGCTGTCCGGCGCTGTTTCATACCGTTCAATCATGAGTGGGAAATAACGTTCAAGAAATTCGTTGGGGACATTGGTAAAGCCGGGCCACAGCGAATGGCCGTCTGGCCCGTCTCCCATGGGTCGTCCGGGGATGCCGCCAAAACCAATTTGAAACAGCTGGAACCAGTCTCCCTTTTTGTCATTGCCTGAATAGAAAAGATGCGGTGACGATGAAAAGCCCGCTGCATTTAAGAATTCAGGCGTTTTTTGGCCAAGCAAGCCGCCAAGGATATCGAATATCCGCCCCAAGGCGTGCGTCCGCCCCGAAAGTGCTGCCGGGAATTTTGGCTTAAGCAATGATCCTTCGGGAATCCGCACATCAATCAAATCATAAAAGCCGTCATTGAACAGAATCTGGGGATCAAAAACCATGATCATATAAATGCCGAAGAACATTTTGAACATATTTTCATTGAGCAGAAAATTGATCGATGCTTGGCTTTGGGGGTCAGTACCGGCAAAATCGAGAATGACCTTTTCGCCTTCGCGCCACATTGTGCATTTGATCTTATAAGGGCCAAAACCAACACCGTCATCGCAGATATAATCTTCAAAGCTAACCGGTGCTTCACCAATGGCCATGCCGATCAGCTGTTTCATCGCGCGGTGATTGCGGGCCAGCAATTCCTGCGTTGCCGATACATAAACATCGTCGCCAAAACGGTCTGCCATTTCGACCACGCGCCGTGCGGCGACCCGGCACGATGCGATTAGTGCGTTCAAATCTGCCTGACACCAATCTGGTTTGCGTGTTTGATGCATGACCAATTTGACCAGATCGCCATTATATTCGCCTTTACGCCATATTTTGACAGGCGGTATGCGCACCCCTTCTTCAAAAATGGAACGGGCATCAATCGGCATCGATCCGACAACCTTCCCTCCAATATCGGATTGATGGCCAAACATCGCTGTATAGGCAATCAGGCGCCCATCCTTGAATACGGGCAAAAGCACCAGCCAGTCATTGTTATGGCTGATCGCGCCGCCAACGGAATAGGGGTCGGAGAGGAAAATCATGTCGCCTTCCTCCAAACTGCCGTCATATCCTTCTAAGAAGCCGCCGATGAAACTCCCGAACTGACCGACGATCATCTGACCACTGGGGTCAGCGATCAGGGGAAATGCATCGCCCTGTTCACGGATGCCGGGCGACATTGCGGTTCGGACAAGCGTGGCGTCCATTTCAACGCGCGCATTGCGCAGCGCATTTTCGATAATGTCGAGGGTAACCGGGTCAATGTTCACCTTATTAAACGGTGTCGCGTTGGTTTGGATTATGCGCGCGGCCATGTCGTGGTCCTTAAGCCAAAGTGATCAGGATGTTGCCAACGGCATCGACAATTGCAACGCAGCCGGATTCGATGAGTGTGGTCGAATCCATTTCAATGACAATTGCCGGGCCGGGGATAACGTCGCCCTGTCGCAGTTTTGAACGGTCATAAATGACGGCGGATTGTTCACGGCCCTCCATCCAAAGCGTATGATCGCGCATCTTGGCCGCGATGGGATCGCCATTTCCGGCGGCAAGTTCGACCGCTGGCAAGCGGGGCGGTTGCCCCAATGCGACAGCGCGAAGGTTCACAATTTCGTGCGGCGTATCCATATTGAATGTGAAGAGACGCAAATGTTCAGCGTCAAAACGCTTCAATATGCCGTCAATGCCGTCACGTTCCAAAATGTTAGTGGTGATGGTCAAGGGGACTTCAAACGCTTGACCGGCATAGCGCACATCAATTTCAAATTCTGAGAGGATATCAGCCTCTGCGATGCCGTCGGTCAAAAGCTCCGCACGCGTTTGCACCGCCATTTCATTCAAGATGGCCGCCAGTTCTTCAGAATTGGTCGTTGTCGCCAATCGTGAAAATGAGCGCGCAGTTTCGGTCCGCATCCGGGTCGTTGCATCACCAAGCGCGCAGAGGACGCCGGGCGATACTGGAGAAATTGCGGGCCAGCTTCCCATAAGCCGGGCGACGGCGTTGACATGGAGCGGCCCGGCACCGCCAAAACCCATCAAGGCGAAATCGCGCGGATCATAACCCTGCTGGACCGAAATCATCCGCAACGCCCCGAACATATTTTCGTTGACGATGTCGATGATGCCGCGCGCAGCCGCCATCAGGTCAATGCCCATCGCATCGGCAATTTTCTGGACCGACCGTTTTGCGCCCTCGCGGTCAAGCGAGAAGGCCCCGCCAAGCAGTGATTCCGGCAAATAACCAAGAACAACATTGGCATCCGTTACGGTGGGTTCAACGCCGCCTTTTCCGTAAGCAACAGGCCCGGGCACTGCCCCTGCCGACTGCGGCCCCACCCGCAACCGCGAACCGTCGAAATAGCAAACCGATCCACCGCCCGCCGCCACCGTATGTATTTGCAG
>JBEBKH010000089.1:0-8957 GCA_040079575.1 Chakrabartia sp.
CCCGCCGAGCAGCGCAAGGTCAGGGCTGATCCAGCGCGCGATGCACACCGCCGCTGCGCCCTTGGCCATATCGAGCAGCAACGTCGCTGCTGCCAATCCTTTGCGGCCCGTGCGCAGGACATTGGTCGCGCCGATATTGCCCGATCCAATCTGCCGCAAATCGCCCGCGCCCATCACCCGCGTCAGGATCAGGCCGAACGGGACAGAGCCAAGCGCATAACCGATTAAAAGCGCCAATGCTGGATTGATCCAAAGCTGATCCAAAGACTTACCTCCTCATTTCCTCCGTTAAATCACAACCGCTGGCCAAGCGAAAGCAGGATTGTCGCTTTACGGATGATTGCTGTGCTGGTTATGCACACGCGGTATGACAGACGAACGCCCCATCCTTGTTTTTGATTCCGGTGTTGGCGGATTGTCCGTGCTGTCGCATATCCGCAGCGCCCTGCCCCAAGCATCGATCCTCTACGTTGCTGACAATGCTGGATATCCTTACGGCACAAAGACCGAGGCGGAGATTGCGGCGCGGGTTCCGGCTCTTTTGGGGCGCATTGCCGAACGGTATAAGCCCCGCCTGATCGTGATTGCGTGCAACACCGCGTCGACGATTGCGCTCGCCCATGTCCGTTCAGCATTAGACTTGCCGGTGGTGGGAACAGTCCCCGCGATCAAGCCCGCCGCGCTTGCTTCAAAATCGCGCGTTATCGGTGTGCTGGGGACCGATGCGACCGTGCGGCAAAGCTATGTCGACCGGCTGATCACTGAGTTTGCCAGCGACTGCACCGTGCTGCGCCATGGGTCGGCAGCGCTGGTCGATTGCGCCGAGGCGAAATTGCGCGGTACGCCCCCCGATCCAGCGGCCATAAGCGCGATCATGGTGGGGCTGACCGGTCAGCCAGAGGGCGACCGGATTGACACGATTGTCCTGTCCTGCACCCATTTCCCGCTGCTGAGTGCGGAGATTGCCGCCGCCATCCCGCCCCACATCAGGCTGGTGGACAGCGGCGCAGGCATTGCGCGGCGCACGGCATATTTGACCCAAGCGCAGGATTGGCCCGCCGCGCCAGAAGGCCGCGCACTGTTCACCAAATCCGCTGACGACATCGCCGCACTCCGCCCTGCCCTTGCCACATACGGCCTGACCCACATCGACATGCTTTAGGAACCCCTGTAAAATGCCACTGACCAATGAAGATCTGCTTGCCCGCTTCAACGCCCGCCAACCGCCCACGGGCATCTTGTTCGGGATGAAAGTGCTTGAGGTGGACCAAGACGCCGGCAGCGTCCGCCAATCCTTTGAAATTGATGGCCGGTTCTGCAATCCGCGCGGGACCGTGCAGGGCGGGATTGTTGCGGCGTTGCTCGATGATGCGGCAGCGTTTGCGGGGATCGTCGCGCTGGGAGAACCCGGTTTCATTGCCTCACTCGAACTCAAGGTCAGTTATCTGTCCGCCGCAATGCCCGGCACGCTCTATGCCGAGGGTCGCTGCGTCAAAATGGGCCGTTCCGCCTGCTTTTTAGAAGCGGACCTGATGGACGGCGACGGCAAGATCATCGCCAAACTAACCAGCACCGCCATCCCGATGCGCTCCACCAAAAAACCAATCCTTGTGGAGACAAAGGCATAGCCCCCCTATTGCGAAACGTTCGCGCTGGAAATCTTGTTCCGCCGCGCCTATTGGGCAAAATACACTGCGTTTGACTTACTGCGAGGGGCAGAACCTTGGATTACACCCGTGTTTTCAGCCAGGCGATTGACCGGCTGCATGAAGAAGGCCGCTACCGCGTCTTTATCGACATCCTCCGCAACAAGGGGCAATTCCCCAATGCGCGCTGCTTTGCCGGACATAACGGGCCAAAACCAATCACCGTCTGGTGCTCCAATGATTACCTCGCAATGGGCCAACACCCAAAGGTTATCGCCGCGATGGAAGAAGCCCTCCATGATGTCGGCGCAGGTTCGGGCGGCACCCGCAACATTGGCGGCAACACCCATTACCATGTCGATCTGGAGAGCGAACTCGCCGATTTGCACGGGAAAGAGGGCGCGCTGCTGTTCACCAGCGGCTATATCTCCAACGAAGCAACGCTTGCCACACTCGGCAAAATCCTGCCCGGCTGCATCATTTTCTCCGATGAACTCAACCACGCATCGATGATCGCGGGCATCCGCAATTCAGGCTGTGAAAAGCGCGTGTGGCGGCACAATGACCTCGCCCATTTGGAAGAATTGCTCGCGGCAGAAGACGACAGCACCCCCAAATTGATCGCGTTTGAAAGCGTCTATTCCATGGACGGCGATGTCGCCGATATTGCCGCCATCTGCGATCTTGCGGACACATATAACGCGCTAACCTACTGCGATGAAGTCCACGCAGTTGGCATGTACGGCCCCAGAGGCGGCGGCATTACCGACCGTGAGGATATCGCCCACCGCGTAACCATAATCGAAGGCACATTGGGCAAGGCATTTGGCGTGATGGGCGGCTATATTGCGGCGGACCAGATGATCGTCGATGTCATCCGCAGCTATGCACCCGGATTTATCTTCACCACCAGCCTGTCCCCCGTGCTGGTCGCGGGCGTGCTGGCCAGCGTCCGCCACCTGAAATCCTCCAGCGTTGAACGCGATGCCCAACAGGCCGCAGCACAGTTTCTAAAAACCTGCTTCACCGACGCGGGCCTGCCGGTGATGGACACCACCACCCACATCGTCCCGCTGATGATCGGCGATCCGGTGCGCGCCAAGAAAATCAGCGACATATTGCTCGCCGAATACGGCGTCTATGTGCAGCCGATCAATTACCCCACAGTCCCGCGCGGCACAGAACGCCTGCGCTTCACCCCCGGCCCCGCGCACACCCAGGCGATGATGACCGAACTGACCAGCGCACTGGTGGAAATCTGGGGCCGATTGGAACTGCGCAAAGCCGCCTGAGGGGGAGGGAACGCTGTGCGGTGGGCCAGACACCTCTGCGCACTGGCCATAAATCAAGATTGCTCAAATCCTGCGTACCAAACCTTCGGCAAAAACAATACAGGCCGTCCAAGACCCCAAAAACACGATGTCAGCGGCGAGGCCCATCGGGGGCTTTCCCGTCATCACATAAATGGGGAAAAACACCATCGACACTGCCGTAGCCCCGATCCCAATAGCATAGGCGCGGATCATCCAGTTGCGGTGGCGGGTAAAATCCCGTTTGAGGATGGCCTGCATCGCAATGACCAAAGCCACACCTAACGCGATCCCGAACAGCAACCGCCCGCTGCTCACGGCCACCGAATACGCACCGGGAAAATGCCAAAACAGACCCAGCGAACTCAGCGAGATCATTGCCCCCGCTATCACAAACATCCGTCCCATAATCCGGTGCAAAAGCCCATATTTGCGCATCAAAACACGACTAAATTGGATTGGGCCAAGGATACCAAATGTGGCACCGCCCAGCACATGCATGAAATGCCAGACAGGAGCGGCGCTTAGGCGCCGGCCATCCTCAGGCAGCGCATCAAGCGGGATTTGCACCACTTGCACCAACGCCAGAATGGTCCCGAGCAGAGTAACAAAGTATAATGCAGCAAGTAAGACGCCGGGTTTCGTGACCCAATGAGTCATTCTAATAATCCTTATTTACAATGCTTACGCCCAGCTGATTGACAGCGGGGCGCTGTTATCAGCATGTCTGTTGCACCATAATCAGAATTTGTAAGTTAGACCCAGCCCGCTTTGAGCCTCCCACTTTTGGTCGATAGCGGCGCTTCTATGGATGGATTTGTCGAGATAGGCGCCGCCCACGACAGCGATGAGCGTCAGTCGTTTGTTGAGTTGCACCACCATTGAGATGTCGCCGCCCAGATTCAGGGCTTCGTCTGTGATCGGGGCAACTGGCAGAATAACACGCCGCTCTTTTCTAATCATACGCGCGCGCTGTACAGCCGTCACGCCGTACATATAATTGGCAGCCTTCTGGTCGAGCCAGCTCGCTTGCACAGCCGGGATGATCGTAAATCGTCCTGTCGAAACAGGATAGCTGTAGCGGGCAATGATTTCCGAACCATTGAACTTGTCGGTGACATCGTGACGAAATTCCCCGCTCAGCTTGCCCAATTTAGTGTCAAGAGAGACACGCGCGCCAGCATCAAGGGATAGTTTTCTGCGGTCCTGCCCCAGCGGGCTGCGGGCTGCTACAAAAAGATCAAGCGATGGCTTTATACCCCCTAAGTCCTTGTCGAGATGAAAGCCCGTCTCCGCCCCCTCAAAATAGTAAACGCCCTGCTTTATTGATATAAATGGTATAGGAGAAGTCTGCGTTGGCGCTGAATTGAAAGGGCTGTGCTGGTCCAGAAACCCGACACCGACGGCAATATGATTTTCATTCTGACCGTCATCATTCTCTTGAGCGTAGACGATGGATACAGGCGAAGATACGGCCAATGCCGCGAGAAGTGATTTCAAAATTGCTTTGGACATAATGTGTTTCCTATGATTTTGTCCCTTTGGACAACCGAATGAATGGCGTGGCGAAAGGCGGCTGAACGTTTTGCCAAATATTTGGTCACGTGCCGAATTTCCGGGAAGGCCGAATTTCCGGGGAAGGCCGAATTTTGCATGCCAAGGGGGTGGGGGGAGGAGTGCAAAATTCGATCTTCACCCGGAATCGGTAAAGGCCATATCTCTCATTTAGGGATGATATGATCTTCTCTAGCGACCGATACCAACTGTGCGCTGGGACCGTTCGATTTCCAAAGGTGCGGGAGAGTGTGGAATAAGGGCATGGTTGGCTTTCTAAGGGCCTATTTGCTCATATTTTCTTGCATGGATGTTCCTTTAGGACGCTTGGTGAGCGAACTAGCTATACGAGCCCGGAATAAAAATTGCGGTAATTGCTATTTCATATATACCAATATGTATGGATTGGCGGTCGGTAAAATTTGACTGGAACAGGGCGCGCGCGTTTTTGGTTACCGCTGAGGAGGGTTCGCTTTCGGCAGCAGCCCGTGCGTTGGGAATGACGCAGCCAACGCTCAGCCGGCAAGTGGACGCTTTAGAAGATGAGCTAAGCCTCGTATTGTTCGAACGCGCAGGGAGGGGGCTAATTCTGACGCCAAGCGGACTTGAACTGTTAGAGCATGTGCGCGGTATGGGAGAGGCGGCATCGCACGTATCGCGGGCGGCGTCGGGGCAGTCAAAGTCCATAGAAGGGTCGATTTGTATAGCTGCCAGTGAAGTTTATAGCGCACTCATCCTGCCCCCGATCATCCAAAAACTACGCCGGGAATATCCAGGTATTTTGATCGAAATTGTCGCTTCGAATACCTCTTCAGACCTGTTGCGTCGCGAAGCAGACATCGCGGTCAGACACGTTGCGTCATCGCAGCCGGACGTAATCACCAAGAAAATCCGCGACGACGAAGCCTTTTTTTACGCCACGCACAGCTACCGTGCCATGATCGAAAATCCAGTATCCCATACTGATTTGACGGACGCCGATTTTTTGGCCTTTGCGAACAATGAACCGTTAATCAATGTGCTCAGTGCGATGGGTCTCAATTTAACGAAAAAAAACTTTCCGATCATCTGTGACAACCATATTGTGCAGTGGCAGCTTGTAAAACAAGGCGTCGGGATCGGGGGCATAGCAAAAGAAATCGGTGACGCTGAGCCGCTTGTGTGCCGCATCGTTCCCGACATGCCACCCATCGTTGTTCCCATGTGGCTCGCGACACACCGTGAATTGAACACCAGCAAGCGCGTACGAACCGTGTTCGATTTTCTGGTCGCCGAGCTTTCGCGAAAGCCATAAAAGGATGCCTCTCCGGCAGCGGGGCACCCTGCCCGTCGAATACGGCGTCTATGTACAGGTCCCCAGAGGCACAGAACGCCTGCGCTTCACCCCCGCCCACACCCAGGCGATGATAACCGAACTGACCAGCGCGCTGATTGAAATCTGGGGCCGATTGGAACTGCGCAAAGTTGCGTGAAGGGGGGGCATGACCGAGGTAAAGGTAGGGGTACTAAGATCAACGATTTCGCGGGCAGACTAATGTTGAATTTACCCAGCGACTAAAGCTCGCATTTCACTTGGTTCAAATTGCTTTGACATGGTATTAATATACTGAGGGTTTTTGCCAACCGTTTTTGTAACAACATCGTTATTTTCAAAAAGATCAGAAATAACAGCCTTAATTACCGGAACAGACACAGAGTTACCGAACTGACGGTAAGCATGTGTATCTATTGGATGACATATAAATTCGTCTGGATAACCTTGTAGTCGCGCGCATTCTCGGGGCGTTATATGCCGCATCCGATCTTCGTACATAATCCCTAACTTATGTGCATCACTGCTCACAAGAGTAATTGAAATACTTTCGGGGTCGAGGAACTTAAAAATCTCAAAGGACATGTTGCCAGAGACAGGGTTATAACGCTCCTCTTTCATTTTCAAATATCGTTTCGACACAAGCGATTGCAAATCTAAATCCAGCGTGGGGGACGTGAAAAAAGATCCAATTTGCTCTTTGGTCAAACTTTTGCCGTCTTGATGTGTTCCGAAAATTTTCTTACGCCTATTTGCAATAATTGCATTCATAAGCGAAATTTCCGTCTCACTGCACGCCCCCTTTATCCCAAGCTCCCAAGAATGAACTGAATTGCCATTGCGGAAATCAATCATTCGAACACCATCAATAGGCAGCTTCTTATTCCGCAAGACCGATGAAAGCGCGGATTGAAAGCCCTCACTACAATTATATTTTTGATCAACGCAGCTTTCCAAAATGTCGCTAACCAGCTTACGCATTCCATATTTTTTCCTGATCTTAAATAAATGCGAATCAGATGAACCTTTGTCTGATTTCAAACCAATACGTAAATTTGGATTCAATGTGCCGACAATATAAACTCTCACTCTATTTTGTGGAACATCATATTCAGAACTATTCAAAATTCTCCATTCAATGCTGTAGCCAATTGACCGAAGTTTGTTGAGAATTGTTTCAAATGTCCTACCATTGTCATGCGAAACGAGACCAGGAACATTCTCAAGTAAAAACCCTGATGGTCTGTGTCGATCTAGAAGCCGCTCAATTTCAAAAAACAGCGTCCCTCGCGTGTCGCCAAAGCCTTTCTGCTTTCCGGCATATGAAAATGGTTGGCAAGGAAAGCCAGCAAGTAAAAAATCGAAATCCGGAAACGCGCCTATTTTATATATGTCACCACTTGGCGTTTCACCAAAATTCAATTGATATGTCTTGCGTGCGTGTTCATCTATTTCGGATGACAAAACGCATTCACAATCAATGCCAGCGCCACGCAGGGCCTGTTCAAAGCCAAGACGAATTCCACCAATTCCAGCAAAGAGATCAACGAAGCGGATCATCAAGTTTTCCTCGAATGAAATCGACAAGTGTATCAAGTTCGGTGTCGGAATATGCTACCGTACAGTCACTCGATTGACAAATTGTGGAGATAGCAGAACCGCGACTAAAATTTCCCGCTCCATCCAAAACATAGGCAACAAAATGACCTGCCCGCCCCATTTGCGTTTTGCGATCTTCTGCGTTCGAGGCTTTCCTCTCGATCACACTATTTGACGTAACTTGAAAACTTACCTCTATTCCAACAATTTTTCCGCAACGTTCGACAACGACATCAAATGGCATACCTGTGTTGCTGTCGTAGCTTTTGAGCACGACTCTTCCATTGCTTTTAATATTGTAACTATCATCGAGTTTGGACTGTAAATAGTCAGCAACATAGACTTGGGCAATTTGGCCAAGACTGTTTGCCCCCGCACCCGTTGTGATCCGGCTGACGTGGATGTAACGTTCTTTAATGTAACGATCAATGTCGTCGGGCTTGCCGAGCAAAAGGCCAAGATCACAGCGCTCCAAGGATGCGAGATGAGCGGCACTTGAAAGTCCTCCGAATACCAAAAGCATAATCATATCGCGCGTTAAATCGTTAAGCATTTGTGGACGCACAATTGCTACGCCGTCAATCTTCAGCTTCGCGTTGCTTAGGCCGGAAACAGGCAGTGCGCGGAATTGATAAACATGTTCCTTTTGATTATAAGTGAACACCAACGAGCGTGTTTTTGTCTTTGCATCTTGAGAAAATATATCTGCAAACTCGCGGCCCAATCTTTTAATCGGTTCACCGCCAAAATCGGTAACGACAGCCAAATGTTTTAGGAAGATGTTTGCTTGTAGATCAGAAGCTTTCAAAACAGCAAAGAGGCTTTCTGGCTCCTTGCCACTGAGCTTCAGAATCGAGATAAATTTATCTTGGGTTTCAATAAGTTTAGGGATCACGCTTGCGAGCGCAACTTTTTCTTCGAGATCCTTTGGCCACCATTTTATGGCAACCGACTCTAACTCTTTTGCGGTCTTTTTAAATTTCATAATCGGTTCATATTTCTAGCAATCATAAGGGCAATTTTACGCACGAGACTCATCCATTTTTACTGGGTTAATTCATTCCAGTACCAATGCAAGCGTTCTTTATACGTTCTAATTTAGAAGGCCGGAATAATCATCGATTTTGAACTTGCTAATATCCATGAACGATGCGCTGCCCCTGTTGCTGTGTGCTACTCCTGCCCGCTCTCCCCGCGCCAATCAAGCTGCAAGCACTTGCCATGTAGGATTTGACCTGAAAGGGTGGCGCTATGCCAGCGGCGCAGCGTGCGCAGCGGTTCCGCTCTTTGAAACTATGCATCCCCCTCGCCGCCCCGCGGGAAAAGCCATGTTTTCGCGCTTAGCTTCCCAGTGGAAGTGCTGTCACTGCGAAGTTTGCGAAGCTAAGGCGTGTTTTTGGCAGTTTTGCGTGAAGATTTTTGAAATTCATCATGCCCCCAGCATGCTGTTTTCCCTGCGGATTTTGGAAATTCATCAGGCCCCCGGCATGCTGTTTTCAAAAATGGTGCCCGGAAGAGGACTCGAACCTCCCCGAC
>JBEBKH010000090.1:0-8948 GCA_040079575.1 Chakrabartia sp.
GAGGCACGCCGTGCACGGATCGATGACTTTGCCGTGGGACATATTCGACGCGGTGATTTTCCGGTGTTGGTTTCAGACAGTTTTGGTGACACCAATGTGGTGGGAATGAATTTTCTATCGACGCTAAAATCGTGGCGCGTTGAGGGTGATTTCCTCGTGCTCAACCCCTGAGGGGGCTTTTCATCCCTATATTTATTTAACATAATATATATTATCGGACTAAATGATATGGCACTACAAAAAGCCCCCTCACGCGGAATACAGCCACTTTTAGATATTATGGCGCAGCTGCGTGATCCTGAATCCGGTTGTCCCTGGGATATTGAACAGACTTTCACGACAATTGCCCCGTATACCATTGAAGAAGCCTATGAAGTCGCTGACGCCTGCACTCGAGGTGATATGGCGTCGCTAAAGGATGAGCTTGGTGATTTGCTCTTTCAAACTGTTTTTCACGCGCGCATGGCACAGGAAGCCGAACTCTTTGATTTCGATGATATCGTGACTGCGATTTGTGACAAAATGGTCCGCCGTCATCCGCATGTCTTTGGAGATGCAGAAAAGCCGGATTGGGAGACGCTAAAGGCAGTCGAGCGTGCAGAACATGATGATGACAGTGCACTTGCCGGGGTGGCACTGGGTCTCCCCGCCCTCCTCCGGGCTGAAAAGCTTCAAAAACGCGCCGCTCGCACAGGGTTTGACTGGCCAGATCCGAGTGGATCGCGTGCGAAGATCGATGAGGAACTTGCTGAAATAGAATGTGTTTCCAACGCAGATGAACTTGAGGATGAACTGGGTGATCTGCTTTTCGCGGTTGCCAATTGGTCGCGGCAACTGGGCGTGGACCCTGAGGCAGCACTGCGCCGCGCAAATGCAAAATTTGAACGGCGGTTCCGTGCGATAGAGATAAGCGGCGGCGTTGGGTTTGCGGCCTTATCGCTGGAAGAGAAAGAAGCGCTGTGGGTTGCGGTAAAGCACGATCAGGCTGTTCGTGCCTGAAACCGCGCGAAATCTTCATCTGAAAGGCGGACATCAATCAACATCTGATCGCCCTTGGCCTTTTCATGCAACACCGTACCGTGTGCATGGAGCCATGCAATGCTCGCGCCGTTGTCCATCGCGACACTGATTTGTCGGATGCGGTGTGCGGCCGTAAGTTTGGCGCATAAGGCCGCTTCAACCTTATCCATTCCCTGACCTGTGATTGCGGACACGAGAACGACATTATCGCGCCGAGACGCCTCTGCCATGAGCGCGGTTTGTGCCTCATCGCTCAACAGGTCGATCTTGTTCCACACTTCGATCAGTGGCGCCCCCCCTTCCCCGATCACACCAATTTCGGTGAGGACAGCCTCAACATCCTCAGCTTGCGCATCGCTTTCGGGATGTGCAATGTCGCGTACATGAACAATCAGGTCGGCTGAGATGACTTCCTCTAGCGTTGCACGAAAAGCGGCAACCAGTTGCGTCGGTAAATCTGATACAAAACCAACAGTGTCGGACAGGATGGCCTTGTCAATTCCGGGGAATGAGACTTGCCGCATTGTTGGGTCCAACGTTGCGAACAGCAGGTCTTCCGCCATAACATCAGCGCCAGTCATCTTATTGAAAAGCGTTGATTTTCCGGCATTAGTATAGCCGACCAAGGAAATGACCGGCCACGGTGCGCGTTGGCGGCGGGTCCGGTGCAGACCACGTGTTCGAGTGACCTGTTCCAGCTCGCGTTTGATTTTTGCCATGCGGTCACGGATCAACCGCCGATCGGCTTCGATCTGCGTTTCTCCGGGGCCACCGAGGAAGCCAAACCCGCCACGTTGCCGCTCCAAATGGGTCCAAGAACGCACCAATCGACCTGCCTGATAATCCAAATGCGCCAGTTCAACCTGCAGCCGCCCTTCAGCACTGGCTGCACGCTCCCCAAAAATTTCGAGGATGAGGCCAGTGCGGTCGATGACCTTGGTTGTGGTCGCGGTCTCCAAATTGCGCTGTTGGACAGGCGTTAGAGCTCCATCGACGATGATAAGGTCAACCTCTTGCGCTTTAGCCCGTGCAGTGATGTCCTCGATTTGCCCTGACCCAAACAGGCTGGCTGGACGCGCCGTTCGAATCTTAAAAGTGACTTTATCAACAACGACAATGCCAATAGCCGCCGCAAGCCCAGCCGCTTCTTCAAGGCGGGCTTCACTGTCACGATTACTCTTCTTGGAATCAGGGTAAATGACGAGCGCACGGGCACCGCGCGCAACGTCATCCTCTTCACTACGGTTAAAAACGCTCAATCGTTTGCCGCTTCTTCTTCTTCAGCGAGGTTCAGGGGATGGGTAGGTTGCACAGTAGAAATAGCATGTTTGTAAACGAGCTGGGCAAATCCATCTCGTTGTAACAGCAAGCAAAACAAATCGTAGGTAGCGACTTCACCCTGTAACATCACACCATTGACCAAAAACATAGTGACAGGATTATGGGTGCGTTCGACTGCTGACAAGAATACATCTTGCAACGATTTTTGCTTGCGAGAATTTTCACCCACAGTCGACTTGATCGCATCAATATCGATTGATTGCGCTGGCATAATGGTCGAAATCGCGTGTTTGTATATCAATTGGGATTGACCATCGCGGCGTAAAAGCACCGAAAAATTGTCAAACCAGGTGATAATACCTTGTAATTTAACGCCTTTGACAAGGAACATGGTGACAGGAGTTTTGGATTTACGGACGGAGTTCAGGAATATATCCTGAAGGTTGTTGGCTTTCTCAGGCATTGTGCACCTTCTTATTTCTTTTGGCAGATCAAATGTCTGCGGGCGCGCCGTTACGCGGCGTCGGGAATATCCTGATACGCTGGATTTGTATCCAATACGCCATAAGTCGTTGGCCGTCTATTAAAAGCCGATCATTCCTCTTCTTCGCCGCGCATGTCGGCCATGCCAAGGATTTTAAGTTTTCGGTGCAACGCAGAACGCTCCATGCCGATAAAACTGGCTGTGCGTGAAATATTTCCCGAAAATCTGCGGATTTGAATACGCAGATACTCCCGCTCAAACGCCTCACGCGCTTCACGTAAGGGTGCCCCCATGATGATATTGGTCGTTGAATTCGCACTGCCAACATAGGGATCATTGATGATTTCTGGTGGTAACATATCAACATCGATTCGCGATAGGCGGTCCCCCGGCGCTAAGATGATGGTACGTTCCATAATATTGCGTAACTGCCGGACATTGCCTGGCCAGTCATAAGCTTGCAGCGCAGCCATCGCCTCATGTGATACGTCTGGCGTCGGTACCCGTCGTTCCGCTGCATAGCGGGCGATGAATTTGTTCACGAGTACGGGAATATCTTCGCGGCGTTCCGACAGGCCGGGTATATGGACGGGCACAACATTCAGTCGGTAGTAAAAATCCTCGCGGAAGCGCCCCGCCGCGATTTCTGCGGTCAAATCCCTTGCCGTTGCAGAAACCACGCGGACGTCGACCTTCACAGTCCGTTGCCCGCCAATGCGGGTGAAGCTTTGATCGGTCAGGACGCGTAAGATACGGCCTTGTGTCGTCAGCGGCATATCCGCAATTTCATCTAAAAAGAGTGTGCCACCGTGTGCACGTTCAAGCAATCCTGGCGTGACCATGTCGTCACCGTTTTCGGTACCGAACAATTCTTCTTCGACGCTCTCTGGTGTCATACGGGCGGCGCTGACGACAATGACTGGCGCATTCACGCGCGGGCTCCAACCGTGAAGCATGCGCGCCGCTACTTCCTTGCCGACCCCAGCCGGCCCAGAAATAAGAACGCGGCTTCCTGTACATGCAACACGTTTCAGGGTTGCTCGGACGCCGTTGATAACGCTTGAATTGCCATTCAGTTCATCGTCAAGGCCAATTTGGGCCTTCAGCGTCTCATTTTCCCGACGCAGTTGATCCGTTTCGGTCGCACGCGCCACAAGATGAAGCAGTCTTTCGGCTTCAAAAGGTTTTTCAATAAAGTCGGCAGCGCCGCGTCGGATTGCTGAGACTGCGGTGTCGAGATTGCCATGCCCTGAAATCACCAAAACAGGCAAAGTTGGATCACGGCGTTTGATTTCATCAAGCACCTCGAGCCCGTCAAGCCGTGATCCTTTTAGGAAAACATCAAGCAACACGAGTGAAGGCCGACGTTCTGCTATGGCTGCAAGGGCGGAATCACTGTCTGCGGCGGTGCGCGCTGCATAACCTTCATCCTCTAAAACCCCTGCGACAAGGTCACGAATGTCTTGTTCATCGTCAACGACCAGGATTTCGAGTGCCATGGTTTAACTGCTCCTCGCACGTGTCAGTTCTGTAGGAAGGACTTCCTCTTGCGCTACATCCGGAGTGCCACGGCGTTTGCGGGTCGGAGAAAGGCTAGAAGGATCAAATGTCAGCGTCACGCGCGTGCCGCCATTGGGGGCGTCACAAAAAGCGATGGTCGCCAGATGTTCTTCGACAATTTTTTTGACAATCGCAAGGCCAAGCCCCGTCCCACCTTCGCGTGTAGTCATATAGGGTTCGACAATACGGTCCCGTTCAACAGGCAAACCAATGCCTGTATCTTCGACCGTCAGAACGATTGATCCCTGTGACGATGATGTAATGGTCAGCGTGATCCCATCTGTGCCGTCACTCACGGTTTTTTGAGAGATTGCCTCAACACCGTTTTTGACGATATTAGACAGGGCTTGCGCCAATTGCCGACGATCACAGACCAGCTGAGGAGAGGGATTAGGGGCATGAACCCGAAACGAGATGGCGGGGTTTGCGACTTCATGCAGGAACATGGCTTCGCGCGCGATGTCGACAATAGATTCCTGTGCAAATACGGGTTTTGGCATCCGCGCAAATGACGAAAATTCATCCACCATCCGGCGCAGATCCCCAACTTGTCTAACGATCGTGTCTGTCAGACGTTCAAATGCTTCGGGATCGCTTGTGATTTCTTTGGTAAAACGGCGTTTCAAACGCTCTGCGGCGAGCTGGATTGGAGTCAGGGGATTTTTAATCTCATGCGCCACGCGCCGCGCAACGTCTGACCAAGCGGCGCGGCGCTGATCGAGCAACTCTTGGGTGATGTCATCAAATGTCAGGACATGACCGACTTCATCACGCACAATTTTGACAGCCAATGTTCTGGATTCGCCGCTTGCCGTTATGTTGATGATGGCCTCTTTTTCCTTCTGCGCCATCATCGTCGAGAGTTCAGGTGAGAAAGTGGTCAGGTAATCCCCGACAACTTTGTCGCGGTCGACGCGCAGCAAGGCACTGGCCGAACTGTTGATGATGCGCACCCGCTGATCAATATCAACCGCGATAACGCCGGCAGTGACGCCTGACAAAACGGCTTCGATCAAGGCACGTCTGCGATCAAGAAGATCATTGCTGGCCACCAAATCTGTATTTTGCTCCCCAAGGCGTTCGGTCATGCGATTGAAGGCGCGGCTTAGAACGCCAACTTCATCGCGCGATCGGGATGCTGTGACCCGCACTGATAAATCTCCAGCGGCGACCTTGCGCGCTGCATCCACTAACTCCCCAACGGGGCGAACAAGCCGGTCGGCGACGTTTAGCGCAATCCATACGGCAGCACCGATAATCATCAGCGAGACGAAATACAGCGCCAAATTGAACTGAATTTGCAATTTGCGTGACCGATCGATCAACGCATTATAATCTTTAAGAACCAAAGCTGCGCGTTTCGCCTTGGCGAGGGTTTCAGTGTCGGCAACCCGCGATGCATAGAGGAAAAGATCATTTGATCCTGGAACCGGTGTAACTGCCTCCATCCGCCCCCCAGTATCGGTGAAGACCGTTTGACGCGTCATCATCAACTGCTTTGCAACAGCAGGGGAAACCCAGTTTTGCGGTGCGCGTTCATAGGGATTGACCAGTGCCAAAGATTGTACACCGTTTTTTGGCGTTATCGCCAGCACAGCCCCTTCAGAAAGTTCACGTTGATAAACTTGGAATGCGAACTGATTAACAAAATCAGGGCTTTCAATCCGAGATTTGGCCAAAATTTGTCCTAAGTCGCCGGCCATCGCCTGCGTCTCATCCATGACACGTTGCTGTTTTTCGCCGTAGAGTTGCTGGGCAAGCGCTGTCGTATTTTCAAACATCTGCCGCGCGCGGTTTGAATACCATATGTCGACGCCGTATTGGAACAGAAGCGATGCGATGATCACCATCAGCAACATGGGGGCCGTTGCTACCATTGAGAACATAGCAACCAACCGCACATGCAACTGTCCATTGGCCCCGACCAAAGATTGTGCTGCGCGGTTTTGGGCAATCCGTCGCCCGACCAAAACGAGCAAAAGGATCGCCGGTGCAAGGTTTGTTAGCAAAACAAGCGCTGCAATAGGTGCGGTCAGTAACGGAAGCCCAGACGCACTGCTGAATGTGAACCAAGTGACGCTTGCCGTTAAAATCGCAATCGCCATTGCCGCTAGTTCAAGGTGCGGTATCCAGCGGCTTCGGCGCATGATTACAGCGAGTTTTCGTCGCCAAGAAGCAGATTTCAGTTTTGGGCTTCCAATCATCGTGTCTTTCTTACAACAGTTACGTTGTATTTCAAGCACACCTCATCGGGGCTATGTCACGAACAGGCTTAAATTCGTCGCCCAAACACTGGATCAATCCCCAAATCAGTCAATTTTTTACGTAATGTGTTGCGATTTATGCCGAGCAATTTGGCAGCGCGGAGTTGATTACCCCGCACCGCAGCCATTGTGGCGCTGAGCAAAGGGCGCTCAATATCGAAAAGAATGCGATCATAAAGCCCATCGGGCGGGAGGTCTCCGGCAAATTCCGCAAAATATTCTGATAAATGATGGTCGACCAGGTCAGAAAGACCGGATCCTGAACTCATGATCGGGGCAATCTCACGTGGCACCTCAATGCCAAAGTGTTGGGAAATCAATTCTGCGCCAATCACATCGTCACGAGTCAGCGCAGCAAGGCGGCGCATCATGTTTTCCAGCTCGCGGACATTGCCTGGCCAGCCATAGCTTTCGAGGCGCTGTATCGCTGCGGGTTCAAGGTGCTTTCGCGGTAAACCCTCTGCTGCAGCTTGTTGCAAGAAATGCTGTGCAAGCAAACCGATGTCTGAACCCCGTTGTCGCAGCGGCGGCAAAAGCATTGGTACAACGTTGAGCCGGTAATAAAGATCCTCTCGGAACGCACCCGCGGAGATCAAGTCGGGAAGGTTTTTGTGCGTTGCTGCGATAATGCGCACATCGCTGCGGATCGCTTTGTTTCCACCGACCGTTGTGAATTCTCCAGATTGTAGAACACGGAGCAGCCGCGTTTGCGCTTCCATTGGCATATCGCCAATTTCGTCCAAAAACAGGGTTCCATTGGCAGCTTGTTCAAACTTTCCAGCGACACGGGTCTGTGCGCCGGTAAAAGCTCCGCGTTCATGCCCAAAAAGATCGGCTTCAATCAATTCACGAGGAATTGCGGCCATATTAACGGCGATAAAAGGTTTTGACTTTCGTGTTCCCAAATCATGAATGGCCTGAGCGACCAGCTCTTTTCCGGTCCCCGATTCACCCAGTATCAAAACCGATAGATCGTTTGAAACAACGCGCGCAATCGTGCGGTATATCTCCTGCATGGCGGGAGAACGACCAATGAGCGGCAGATCTGGATCGCTTTGGGTGTTTGCGGGGCGCGATACAGTGCTTCGGCTGCGCTTTAATCCGTCACGGACGGCACGGCACAGCTCATCAAGATCGAAGGGCTTGGGAAGATATTCAAATGCACCTTGTTCAGTTGCGCGCACAGCGGTTGTTAATGTGTTTTGCGCTGACAGCACAATCACTGGCAAATGTGGCCGCTTGGCAAGAATTTCCGGCACCATATCCAAACCATTGCCGTCAGGTAAAATAACATCTGTGATCAAGATATCAGGATCATATTCAGAAAGTGCGGCCAGTTGTTCGGCAACGCTGGCGGCAGTGCGGACATGATGACCATCACGGCGTAGAGCCTCTGTAATAACGTGGCGGATGGCTTCATCATCATCGACAACGAGAATATGCCCGCCATTCATATCGTGTCACCTTCTGCGCGGGGAAGCAAAACCCTGAAAACTGTGCGTTCCGGCGTGCCTTCACGGGCATATTGAACGATACCGCCCATATCGCGCACCAGCTTATCTACCAAAGCCAGTCCAAGCCCCTGCCCCTTTGTCTTTGCAGACACAAATGGATCAAATAATTGATCGGCAATTTCCGCTGGTGCGCCAGGGCCATCATCAATCACGCACATTTCAATCGGTAGCGATAATTTTCGCGCGCCTCCGTTAACAGCAACAGAAACACCGTGGCGAAAAGCGGTCGTGACCACAACATGACGAGGATTATCCAAAACAGCAGTTTCAGAAGCATTTTTGAGAAGATTAAGCACCACCTGCACCATCGAATCGCGATGGACCAGCACGGGGGGCAGAGAGGGATCATAGGATTCGCGAATATCTATTTTTGCGCCAAAGCCCGACAATGCGACCGCTCGCGCATGATCGATAATCGAATGTATATTCTCCGCTTTACGCTCCAAGGGCCGCGTGTCGGTAAACCCCTCCATTCGGTCAATCAGGGCGGTGATCCGGTCAACTTCATCTCTGATCAATTTGGTTAAACGCATACCGCCCTCGTCTTGGTCAGAAGAAAGCAATTGCGCGGCCCCTCTGATGCCCGACAATGGGTTTTTGATTTCATGAGCCAACATTGCCGCAATCCGCACTGCGGCGCGGCCTCCTGCCCCGCCTTCTAGACGGTGGCCCATACGGTGTGCCGCGGCCCCTGCCTGCAGCGAAATTAAATGCCAACCGGCACGCTCGGGTAAAGGCGTTACGAGAAAATCAGCCCGAAACCGCGTCCCTTTCTTGGTTTTCATTGCGATATCATAGGCTGCAAAGGCACCCTCTCCGCCGGGT
>JBEBKH010000091.1:0-8710 GCA_040079575.1 Chakrabartia sp.
TTGGATGACGGGCACAGAACGTAGTTTATTCGGGGGGCTGGGGGATCAAACCTGCTGGTTAAATGTCGCGGGTGGGCAAATCACGTAAAGCGTCTAGGGCGATGCGAATATGCTTGAGCGTCGCCACCAAAGGGAGAAGTTCGTCCTTTGAAATAAGAGTTTCGACCATTGGCAGCAGTGGCGCTATCGCGGCGATACAGTGGTCACGCATTGCACGCCCCGCCGGTGTTATTGACACCAGTTTGGCCCTTCCATCTTTAGGATCCGCACGAATGCAGATCAGGCCAGAACGCTCCATTCTCACAAGCGTGCTGGTCATGGTCGGGCGTGTAATTTGAAATGCACTGGCGAGCTGGGCCGGCGAGCGTTCAAAATGGCCAAGCCGGATAAAATGATTGAGTACGGTAAACTGCGCGCGTGTCATTCCCTTTGGGAGCGCGCGGTCAAGCATTGTACCGGACAGCTGATCTATGATTCCAATTTCATTAAAAAATTCAAAGGCGAGCGGGTCTTGTGTCATGTCTTCATATGCGTCTCTAAGGGCCATCGCGCGGCGGCGGCAACATTTGGCGCGCGACCAACGCGGGCGAGCATCTGAATACGGTTTTCACCTGTCACACCCAAAAGCGTATGGATCGCTGCAAAATATGGCGCCATTTCGGGATACTCCTGCAACGATTGACTCATGGGGTGCATGGCTAGCCCCATATTTGTAGCGCGCAAATGTGTGCGGGCATAGAGCCGTCCGGCCTCCAACTGGTCTGTGCGCGTGTTTGATGGCGACGTGATCCAGAGCACGGCTGGCACCGACCCATAGCTTTCACGTAACCCGTCGAGCCCGATTTTGAAGGCGCTGCTTTTTGGGTCAGCAATGCTTTCTCTCGTTGTGATACCAAGCAACCGTGTTGCTTCGATCATGGGGCCAGTAAGGGCGAGGCCATCTGGGGTCGCATCAACTTCATGATGGCCAATGCGCATCAACCGCACACTTTCCATATGCGCTCTGTGTGTCATCATTTCGCGTGAAATAGCATCAACGGTGATCGAACGCATTTGCGCCAACAGTGCCGGATTGACGCTGACTTGTGCGCCGTACGTTCGCAATTTAGCGCTTTCCTGCGGCGAGAGCGTTGCTGTTTCATAGACATTGCGATTGGTGCGCCTTTTGGTGATGGCGCCATGCAGTGGGTCACGCACGATATTTGTGTCAGGCACAAAGCGCAGGTGTGCAACAGGCCGCTTGTCTAAACGTGGATCCGGCGCGCCCTCTGGAAACGGTGTGACATCGATCCTGAAACCACGTTGCCCTGCCGCAATGCTTGCGAGTTCAATGAACGTCCCAAAGCCAATCGTTATTTGACGGTCAAAAGGGTCGGTTTCAGGCAACCTCTTTGTGAGATCGCAGGTTAGGGTCGCACTGTCATTCCCCTCCATTTGTATCAACCACGGCTGACGATTGTGGGGATTGGGCGCGAGGATGGCATGGCGAAATGCATCTAGACGCACGTCAGAGGGCGTCGTCTTATCAAGTGTCCACGGGGCATTTGCGCGCTCAGGCATCCGCGTGACGCGCCACGCCCCACCGATTCCGACCAATGCGGCGGTTCCGCCCACACCCAGAATCAAATTCCGTCGACTGATGTCCATTTCTTCTCCAATTCGATATCTAACTATATAATTTGATATCGAATTATATCCAATGCGTCAATACGCGCTTTATGTGTCATTTTTATTGGATTTTTTGGGTGTCTTCCCTATAGACTGTCCATGACAGAAACTCCTGAAAATCCGCCCGAAAATACACCAGCCGAAAACGTTCCAAACGCCAATGAATATGGCGCTGACTCGATTAAGGTTCTGAAAGGGCTGGATGCCGTCCGCAAGCGTCCCGGCATGTATATTGGTGATACAGACGACGGTTCAGGCTTGCACCATATGGTGTTTGAAGTGTCCGACAATGCCATTGATGAGGCGCTTGCAGGGCATTGCGATAAAATCACGATCACCCTTAATCCCGAAGGCTCAGTTTCGGTTGAGGATAATGGGCGCGGCATTCCGACGGGTATTCATAGTGAAGAAGGTGTGTCCGCAGCCGAAGTGATCATGACCCAGCTTCATGCCGGCGGTAAGTTTGAAAATACGTCAGATGATAATGCCTATAAGGTCTCTGGTGGCCTTCACGGTGTGGGCGTCTCTGTCGTTAATGCGCTGTCGATCACGCTTGATTTGACCATTTGGCGCGATGACCAAGAACATTACATGCAATTTAGCCTTGGCGATGCGGTTGCACCGCTCAAGGTTGTTGGTCCGGCAAACGGTAAAAAAGGAACGCGCGTTACGTTCCTTCCGTCCCCAGCGACGTTCAAAATCACTGAATTTGATTTTGAAAAATTGGAACATCGCTACCGAGAGCTGGCGTTCCTCAATTCGGGGGTACGGATTTTCTTGGTCGATGCGCGGCATGCTGAAAAGAAGGAAATTGAGTTGTTCTATGAAGGTGGCATTGCCGCTTTTGTGAAGTATCTCGACCGCACCAAAACCCCGCTCTTTCCAGAACCCATTTCGGTCACCGGGCAACGCGATGATATTGGTATTGATGTCGCGCTTGAATGGAATGACAGTTATTATGAAAATGTCCTGCCGTTCACGAACAATATTCCGCAGCGTGATGGCGGTACGCATATGGCAGCGTTCCGAGCGGCGCTGACCCGTACACTCAACAATTATGCCGAAAAATCAGGCATGATGAAGAAGGAAAAGGTCACGCTGACTGGCGATGATATGCGCGAAGGGCTGACCGCGATTGTTTCGGTCAAACTACCTGACCCTAAGTTCTCATCACAGACCAAGGATAAGCTGGTTTCATCTGAAGTGCGTCAACCGCTTGAAAGCCTGATGGCGGACAAGATGGCGGAATGGTTGGAAGAAAACCCTGCCCATGCGCGCAGTATCATTCAAAAAACGATCGACGCCGCCGCTGCACGCGAAGCTGCCAAAAAAGCGCGTGAAGCCAGCCGTAAGAGCGTGATGGGTATTGCATCTTTGCCCGGCAAACTTGCCGATTGTCAGGAACGTGATCCCAGCAAATGCGAACTCTTCCTTGTCGAAGGGGATTCCGCAGGTGGTTCGGCCAAGCAAGGGCGTGACCGCAACATTCAGGCGATCCTCCCGCTCAAGGGTAAAATCCTGAACGTCGAACGCGCGCGTTTTGACCGGATGCTGTCGTCCAAGGAAATCGGCACGATGATCCAGGCCCTAGGCACGGGAATCGGGCGGGATGATTTCAACCTTGAAAAACTGCGGTATCACAAGATCGTCATTATGACCGACGCTGATGTTGACGGCGCGCATATCCGCACATTGTTGTTGACGTTCTTCTTCCGCCAAATGCCTGACCTGATTGCAGGCGGGCATCTCTATATCGCGCAACCGCCACTGTATAAGGTCGCGCGTGGCCGCTCTGAAGTCTATGTTAAGGATGATGCGGCGCTCGAAAAATATCTGGTCGAAGCGGGCACTGGTGCCATGGTGCTGGAGGCTGCGGGCGGTGCGCGCGCGGGGGATGATCTCAAAACACTGGTCGATCACGCGACCCGTATGCGCAGCCTGATGCGCTATGTGCCGCGCCGTTATGACCCTGCGATCATCGAAGGACTGGCGCTGATGGGCGCGCTCAATCCTGCGCTTGACGAGGATGGGCGGACAAAGGCGATCGCAGCTACCGCAGCGTGGCTTGGCCGTGCTGACGCCGAAGCGCGATGGTCAGGAATGCTTAGCGAAGAAGGTGGATATCATCTTCAACGCTTGTGGCGCGGTGTGACTGATCATCATATCATCGAATCCAGTTTTCTTATCAGCCAAGAAGCGCGACGTATGCACACGCTGATCGCAGAATCGATTGAGGCTTATGCCACCACCAGCCGTCTGGTTGCGGTGAAGAAGGCAGTTGCCGATGAAGCTCCAGCGGATGACGGTGAAGACGAAGCGGTCTTGGCCGCTGTGCCCAGCAAAGGCACAATCATCAGCCGCCCTTCAGAATTGCTCGACGCCATTTTGGCGAGCGGCCGCAAGGGCCTGTCGATCCAACGCTATAAAGGGTTGGGTGAAATGAACGCGGATCAACTGTGGGAAACCACGCTCGACCCCAGCAATCGCAGCTTGCTCCGGGTGGAAGTTGTCCAAGCAGATTTGGCCGACGAAATTTTCACCGCGCTGATGGGTGACGTCGTTGAACCGCGCCGCGACTTCATTCAAGAAAATGCGCTTAATGTCGCAAATCTGGATGTGTGATCGGGAACGGATCTAAGCCCGTTCCCGCGCCACTTCCCGCCAGCCGATATCCCGCCTGCAAAAGCCGGTGTCAAAGCTGATGGCGTCGACGGCTACATATGCGCGGGCTTGGGCCTCTGCCACTGATGCGCCGGTAGCGGTTACGTTAAGCACTCGGCCCCCGTTTGCAATCAGCGCATCGCCGCGTTCTGCTGTTCCCGCGTGGAAGACTTTGGCATCGCTGACATTGCCGATTTCAATGATGCCGCCTTTTTCTGGGGTGCCCGGATAACCTCTGGCGGCCATCACCACAGTCAGCGCGGAATCAGATGAAAACACAGGCGTTTCCGTTTCATTCAAACGTCCCTCTGCGACGGCAAGTAGCAGCGCTGCCAAGTCACCTTCAAAACGCGTCAAAAGTACCTGCGTCTCTGGGTCTCCAAAACGAGCATTATATTCGATCAGTTTGGGACCGTCTTCGGTCAGCATCAGGCCCGCAAACAAGACGCCGCTATAGGGCATGCCCGCCGCTGCCATTGCTGAGACGGTCGGTTGAATGATCTCCGCCATCACCCGCGCTTCGAGGGCGGGCGTAAGCACGCGGGCAGGGGAGTAGGCCCCCATGCCGCCCGTATTGGGGCCGGTATCACCTTCGCTAACGCGCTTATGATCCTGTGCAGACCCGAACGCGACAGTCGAAACGCCGTCGGTAAGGGCAAAGAAACTTGTTTCCTCACCCCTCATAAAATCTTCGATCACGACCGAGGTTCCGGCATCCCCAAAACCACCGTCAAACATATCTTCTATCGCGCCGCGCGCCGCATCGGCAGTTTCGGCGATAACAACACCCTTGCCCGCCGCAAGTCCGTCTGCCTTGATGACCACGGGCAACCCGAAATCAGCCAAACCGTTCAGGGCATCCGTTTTAACGGTGTAACGTTCATAGGCTGCCGTCGGGATGTTTGCGGCAGAACACATATCTTTGGTAAAGCCTTTGGACCCCTCCAACTGTGCGGCTGCTTTACTGGGGCCAAACACAAGCACGCCTGCCCCGCGTAAGCTGTCGGCCAAGCCGTCGACGAGCGGTCCTTCGGGGCCAACTACAACAAGGTTGATATCGTGCCCGGCGCAAAAGGCGATCACCGCACTATGGTCGGCAATATTGAGATCGACCAGTTCCGCGTCTTCGCTTATGCCGGGGTTGCCCGGTGCCGCGTAAAGACTATCACAAAGCGGTGACTGTGCGAGTTTCCAAGCAAGGGCATGTTCACGTCCGCCGCTACCGATCAACAGGATATTCATGGCCGAAGATGTTCCATTAGAAGAAGATGCGTCCCGCCTGTTAGCCGAGGAGCGCAGCGGCGACAACGCAGGTGCGCTGTCGGTAAGTGAAATATCTGCACTGCTTAAACGTCATGTTGAAAGCGGGTTTAGCCATGTGCGGATTCGCGGCGAAATTTCGGGGTTTAAGCGCGCAGCATCGGGGCATCTCTATTTGTCGCTCAAGGATGAAAATGCCAAGATCGACGGCGTGATGTGGAAAGGGGGGGCAACGCGCCTTGCCTTTGTGCCCCAAGACGGGATCGAAGTGGTCGCGACTGGGAAGCTCACCACCTATCCCGGGCGATCAAACTATCAAATCGTGATCGAAACGATGGAAGTAGCGGGCGAGGGGGCTTTGCTTGCGCTTCTTGAAAAACTGAAGGCCAAACTGGCGGGAGAGGGGTTGTTTGACCCTGTAAACAAGCGTCCATTGCCCTTTCTTCCGAACATTATTGGTGTTGTTACATCGCCCACTGGGGCCGTGATTCGTGATATTTTGCACCGGCTGGCAGATCGTTGTCCGACACGGGTGATCGTCTGGCCAGTGTTGGTGCAGGGGAGCGGAGCCGCTGCCCAAATTGCCGGCGCTGTTGAGAAATTCTCTGCAATGACAGGCGCAAATCGCCCCGATCTTGTGATCGTCGCGCGCGGCGGTGGTTCCGTTGAGGACCTGTGGAGTTTCAATGAAGAAGTGGTCGTGCGTGCAGTCGCAGGCTGTTCAATCCCGATTATTTCAGCGGTTGGGCATGAAACCGACACGACACTTTGCGATTTTGCCGCCGATGTCCGCGCGCCAACGCCAACAGCGGCAGCGGAATTGGCGGTTCCCGTGCGCAATGACCTGCTCGCCGTACTGCAATCAATGGGCGCGCGGTCGCTGCGGACGGTGCAGCGGTATCAGGAACGCGGGGCCGAACGATTGGAAAGCACCGCGCGCCGCCTCCCCACGCCTGACACATTGCTAGGCCCACAGCGTCAGCGGGTGGATGATTTTGGGGAGCGATCAAAGCGTGGCCTGGGGCGTGTGGTGTCGGACGCGCGCGGTGATCTTGCGCGGCGGGCGGGTGCGCTTCGGCCTACCATTTTGACCCAAAAACTTGATTTTTCTCGCGGGCGGCTTGACCAATTATGGCGTGTCGCGGCGTCACTGCATCCCGATGGCCCGTTGAAACGCGGCTATGCCCGAATCGAAAAACGGTCTGGTGGTGTGGTGAGCAGCGCGGCTGCGGCGCGCGCGGCAGGGGCACTGACCCTTCATTTTGCAGACGGTTCAGTTGATGCACGGCTTGAGCGTGCGGGCACAGCGGCCTATGATAAGCCAAAGCACGATCAGCCCGATTTGTTTTAAGGCCGGATTTTCAGGCCTGTTTTTTTGAGGAGTAGCACATGTTGATGTCCCAAGGCGGAAAGCCAGCGCGCCTTCATTACATGGCCAATGGATTTCGTGTTCTCGTCCACGGCGATCATGTCACCTGCGCAGTATCGGGAGAGGCCATCGCGCTTGAAGGATTACGCTATTGGAGCGTTCTTAAACAAGAAGCCTATGCGACCGCTGATATTGCGACGAAGGCTGCGCTCAGCCAGTGAATTTTTTGAAAACCGGATTGGCCTCGGTTATCCTTGTGACACTGCCGGGCAGTTGCATCGCGCAAACTCTACCACCCAACCCAAAACCTATGCCGGTCATACGAGTCGTAAAACCGTCTGTTCCGTCAGTTGCGATTGGCCCGTTCTTGCTGGATCGTAGTCCAGAGCAAGGTCGCCTCGCGCGGGGCTTTGTTCCTGTTGGCACAAAACGGCTTGTTATTGATGGGCGTGATGTTGCCTTTGCCACCGACCGTCGTTTTGTTGTTGGTTTTGGTCGTGACTATGCTGCGTCGGCGTTGATGACGGCATTTTTGGAAGATGGTCGATCAGTGACCAGCCGCATGCCGGTACAACCGCGCAAATGGATCACCGAAAATCTGACGCGGCTGCCGCACCACGCACAACCTGATGCGGAATTTCAAGCGCGACGGCCAGCAGAGCTCTCGCAAATTAACGCTGCGCGGCGGATGGTGACGGATGCAAAGGGATGGCGGCAGAATTTTATCTGGCCTACACGCGGGCGGATTTCAGGCTTTTTCGGTTCTCAGCGTATTTATGCGGGGCAGCCCGGCGCACCTCATAGTGGTGTCGATGTGGCTGGGGTCATTGGAACGCCGGTCGTGTCCCCCGCAGATGGTGTTATCATTTTGGCGGCATCAAGCCCTTTTACACTCGAAGGGAATCTGTTGATGATTGATCACGGCATGGGCGTAAACAGCGCGTTTCTGCATCTGTCGCATATTGATGTGAATGTGGGCGACCGTGTTCAACAAGGGCAAAGGGTCGGCGCCATTGGGATGACGGGACGTGCAACAGGCCCGCATTTGCACTGGGGTATGAAATGGCAGGATGAGCGCTTAGATCCGCAAGCGATTGCCGGACCGATGGGGTCCGTGCGCTAAAAAACTGGGGGGCCGAACTGATACGCGTTCCGGCCCCCACCCCCCTACGCCACCCGGGGAAACTGATGAAAAGGTTATGTGATTTGCTGTGGGGCGGACCCACCTAACGGGAGTCGAGAGGACCGCCCCTCAGCACCATTCTGACGAAACTCGATACGCGCTCGTTCAGAATGAAAGGAAAATCTGTGTCAGCACCTCCGACCGTCTGACTTGTCGATGGCGCGTCCTGCAAGGGCACCAACCCCGGCGCCAATTATGGCACCTGTCGTTTTGTCGCCACGTCGACTAACAATGGTGCGTCCCAGTAAGCCGCCTGCGATTGCGCCAATGATCAATCCGCCGGTTCCCTTGTCGCAGCGTTGCGCGCGATATTGGCGATCATTACGGTTATTTTGATCATCGCGATCATCGTAATATCCGGAGTTTTGATAATAGCCATTATTGTAATTCACATGTTTTGCAAATGATGGTGTTGATGATGCATACACAAGTCAGTTTCGTATTGAATACATTCATCCTGCCTTTTGGGTACTCACCTTGTTGCTCTACACAGGAGTCTTGGCCATTTTGATCATCTTTTCAAGAAGACAACCACTCAAAGCTCATGGATTGATACCAATTCTTGCTTG
>JBEBKH010000092.1:0-8347 GCA_040079575.1 Chakrabartia sp.
GGTCAAAGCCGGGAGGCAGGCCTTGCGGCATTCCACCGCTCATTGGGCCGCCGCCACCCATCAGGCCACCAAGCCCACCGCCCTTGCCGAGCAGCGCACCGAGCCCCTTCATCCCACCCATCTTCTTAATCTTCTTCATTGCAGACGACATTTCCTGATGCATTTTGAGGAGTTTATTGACGTCCTGCACCGTCGTCCCCGACCCCTTGGCAATGCGAATTTTACGTTTCGCCTGAAGCAATTCAGGTTTGGCGCGTTCTTTTGCCGTCATGGAACCAATCATCGCCTCCATCCTGACTAAGACGCGATCATTCACGCCACCCTGCGCCATTGCGGCCTGGGCTTTCTTCATGCCGGGCATCATACCCATCAGTGCGCCCATGCCGCCCATCCGCTGCATCTGGCCAAGCTGTACCTTCAGATCGTTCATATCGAACTGACCCTTGGCCATTTTCGCCGCCATCGCTTCGGCTTCATCCGCTTGGATGGTTTCAGCAGCACGTTCAACAAGGCTGACAACGTCGCCCATGCCAAGAATGCGACCCGCAACACGGCTGGGGTGAAAGACATCCAATCCGTCAAGTTTTTCGCCGGTCCCAACAAATTTGATTGGCTTGCCCGTCACCGCGCGCATCGACAGCGCCGCGCCGCCGCGGGCATCGCCGTCCATCCGCGTCAGGACAACACCGGTCAGCGCGACCTGATCTGCAAAATTCTTGGCAACATTGACCGCATCCTGACCCGTCAACGCATCAACAACGAGAAGGATTTCAGCGGGATCAGAGGCGTTTGCTACCGCCTTCATTTCATCCATTAATTGTGTGTCGACGTGGAGACGGCCCGCCGTATCGAGCATCAGGACGTCATAGCCCTGCAGCTTGGCCGCTTGCAGCGCGCGCTTGGCAATATCGACGGGCTGTTGGCCAGCAACGATGGGTAAGGTTGCGACGCTAATTTGCGTGCCTAAAACCGCCAACTGCTCCTGCGCCGCAGGGCGATTAACGTCCAACGAGGCCATTAAAACCTTTTTACGGTCTTTCTCGGTCAGTTTCTTGGCAATTTTGGCGGTGGTTGTGGTCTTACCCGACCCTTGCAAACCGACCATCATAATGATGGCGGGAGGGGTAACGCCAAGATCAAGGTCCGCCGCTTCGGATCCCAGCATTTCGACCAATGCATCATTGACGATCTTAACGACCTGCTGACCAGGCGTGATCGATTTCAGGACGGCATGGCCAACGGCCTTCTCCGTGACACTGTCAATGAAGGAGCGCACCACAGGCAGCGCGACATCTGCTTCCAAAAGCGCGATCCGCACTTCGCGCATCGCTTCACGCACGTCCGCCTCACCCAGCGCGCCACGGCCACGCAGGCGGTCAAAAACGCCGCCAAGCCGTTCGCTCAAGGTTTCAAACATGCACTCACTCCGTATCAAAGCAACCAAGCAAAAAACGCCGGCGGACGAAACCTCGTCGGCCAGCGTTCGCCATTTGGCGCGCAAAACTGTTACTTCTCATTGAAAAGTGAGGGTCATCTAACGTCAGTGACGCAGAAGGTCAATCTCCCCGACAAATGTTGGGAATAAAACAGAAGCTTAAGATGTTTTTCATTGGTTTGGGATAGCACATGAAAATGCGCATAGCTCAAGGGGCAATACACCGTGTCAGATATATATGATGACAAACCACAATCAGCATCATTACCTCCCAAATCTGGGCGTCAGGACCTTCTGAACGCGGCAATCGTATTTTCTGCAATCGTTATGTTTGCGGGAACCGGCTCCAATGTGATGTCGGATATTATGAATAACATCGCAGGCTTAGGCGGTGGTGCTGATCGAGTCATGGCTGTAGCCTTACTCCTGAACATTGCCCTGATTTTGTTTGGCTGGCGGCGATACAGCGACCTTGCAAAAGAGGTTAAAGAGCGCACAGCCGCAGAAGAACGCGCCCAAACCCTAGCCTTTCGTGACCCGTTAACCGGCTTCCATAATCGCCGGTCAATGGCAGAAACTGGCGCGGACATGTTGGCTCAAGCGGCAAAACGCAACAAATCGCTCGCCATGTTCATGCTTGATCTCGACCATTTCAAAAATGTGAATGACATGCACGGCCATGCCGTTGGTGACGCATTGCTGCGGACAGTGGCCGAAGAAGTGACCAAATTGATGCCGCCAAATGCGCTGACCGCACGCCTTGGCGGTGATGAATTTGCGTGCGCTTTCGTTTTCGATACCGCCAACCCGGAAACTGTTGACCGGATCGCAGATTCCATCGTCGCCCGCTTGGGGCAACCACTCCAAGCCTTTGGGACCTTCATTCATAACAGCGTGTCGTTGGGCATTGCCCAGTCTGCGGCTGATTGTAGCACGATCGATTCACTGATGCGCCGCGCCGATATTGCGATGTATGCGGCAAAACATCAGGGTCGCAATCGCTACGAATGGTTTGATCCTTCAATGGAACGAGAATTGCTCGCGCGGACGGAACTTGAATCAGGCATGCGGCGGGCGATCCCCGCTGGCGAATTTGAACCCTATTTCGAACAGCAAGTTGATTTGACAACAGGGCGCTTGCAAGGATTTGAGGTTCTGGCACGCTGGAACAGCCCCAAATTGGGCATCATCATGCCTGATAAATTCATTCCGATAGCAGAAGAAACAGGCATGATTGCCGATCTTTCTTTCTCGGTCATGCGCAAGGCATTTCTTGAAGCAAAGACATGGGACCCCTCAATTACGATCTCTGTAAATATTTCTCCTGTGCAACTGCGTGATCCGTGGTTGGCGCAGAAGATCGTGAAACTTTTGGTTGAAACCGGCTTCCCTGCCTCACGGCTTGAAGTCGAAATTACCGAAACATCGTTGTTCGATAATCTATCACTCGCGCAGTCGATTGTCGGCAGCCTTAAAAACCAAGGCATTAAGCTAGCGCTCGATGATTTTGGAACTGGCTATAGTTCGCTTGCCCATCTCCGCGCCCTGCCCTTTGACCGTATCAAAATTGACAAAAGTTTTGTCACATCACTGATCGACAATGATGAAAGTGCTGCCATCGTCAATGCCATCGCACGCCTTGGGGAAAATCTGGGTATGCCCGTGACGGCAGAAGGCATTGAAGACGCCCAAATCGAAGAACGCTTGCGTCAGCTTGGCTGTCATAAGGGTCAGGGCTGGCTTTATGGACGCCCGCTCCAAATCAATCAGGCGCGCGCTCTGCTCGCCGAACGCAATTTGTTACCAGCGTCGCCTGGGTTTCTTAGCGGCACTGATAAAGCGCCAAAAGCCAAGAAAATTGTTAAGACGGACAATACACGCCGGGTCGCTTAATGCTCGCTTAGTTTGGCAGGTTGGACTTGTTTAACGTCACACCCTAAAGAGCGATCATGGTTGGTCATTTTCACAAAATGCACGGATTGGGCAATGATTTTGTCGTGATCGACGCGCGGCAAAAGCGCGTCGAAATGACAGCTGCGCGGGTCCATGCCATTGCTGACCGCAAGACCGGCATCGGTTTTGATCAGCTCATCTTGCTGGAACCCTCCACAATTGCTGATGTAAAAATGCGCATTTTCAATGCTGATGGCAGTGAAGTTGAAGCCTGCGGCAACGCCACGCGCTGTATTGCTTTGCTGATGAAAGGCCGTGCTGACATTGAAACGATGGCGGGCATTTTGCACACCCAGCCCGGCGACGCGAGCGCGACGGTCACGCTGGGCCAGCCCGCATTTGAGTGGGAACTGATCCCGCTCGCCATGCCGATGGACACCCGCGATATGCCGGTCAGCTGGGAAGAATTATCTCGTCCCTCTGCCGTCAACGTTGGCAACCCCCATGTGATTTTCTTTGTGCCGGACTGTGATGCGGTCGACCTTGAACATTTGGGGCCTGTAATCGAACATGATCCACTTTTCCCTGAACGTATCAACGTCAATGTCGCCAGTGTGATTGGCAAGGATCATCTGAAACTACGCGTATGGGAACGCGGTGTTGGCCTGACCCGTGCTTGTGGAACCGGCGCTTGCGCCACTGCCATCGCGGCCATTCGCGCCGGTCTTGTAGCAGCACCGGTAACGGTAAGCCTGCCGGGCGGAGACCTCTCCATCGCCTGGACAGAGGGCGGCCCCATCACGATGATCGGCCCCGCCACCCATGTCTATTCTGGCGAAGCGGACTGGGACAGTTTCGGTTGAGCGTAGAAGTGATCAATTTTGGCTGCCGCTTGAACATTGCAGAAGGCGAAGCCATTCGCGCGGCGGCGGCGGGGCACGATGATCTGATCATCATCAACAGCTGTGCTGTGACAAAAGAGGCTGAGCGCCAAGCGCGCCAAGCCATCCGCCGCGCTGCAAAACGCCGCCCCGATGCCCGTATCATCGTCACCGGCTGTGCCGCTGAAATCGGTGCATTCTCTAACATGGCAGAGGTTTCGGGGAGTGTTGGAAACCGAGACAAAAAAAGCCCAGCAGAATATGGTTCCCATAAAGCCGACCAAAGCTTCTTTGACCAAAATATCCTAAAACCAGCGGTTTCGGGCGCCGATCATGCCCGTGCCTTTGTTGAGGTGCAAAATGGTTGCGATCATCGTTGCACCTTCTGCATCATCCCGTTCGGACGCGGAGACAGCCGCTCGGTACCTGCAGGCCTCGTGATAGATGCGGTCAAGGCTGCGGTCGCGCGCGGTCAGCAAGAAGTCATTCTGACAGGCGTGGACTTGACCAGCTATGGCCCTGATTTGCCGGGCAGCCCAACTCTGGGGCACTTGGTTGAACGGATACTCACCCATGTGCCAGACCTGCCACGTCTGCGATTGTCATCAATGGATTCAATCGAAATTGATGACCGATTGGCCGACCTTATCACCGGCGAACCCCGCGTGATGCCCCACATTCATCTCTCGCTCCAATCTGGCGATGATATGATCCTCAAACGGATGAAGCGCCGCCATAGCCGCGCGCAGGCTGTCGCGCTGATCGACCGGCTGAAATCAAAACGCCCTGCCCTCACTATCGGCGCGGATATTATTGCCGGTTTTCCAACCGAAACGGATACGATGTTCGAAAATAGCGTCGCGCTGCTTGAGGAATGCGACATTGTTTTTGGGCATATTTTTCCTTACTCCCCGCGTCCTGGCACACCTGCCGCGTTGATGCCGCAAATCGACCGCGTAACCATTAAGGCGCGCGCCGAACGCCTGCGTTCTGCGGCCAACGCACGCAAAGCGACGTGGCTGTCGTCGATGATCGGAACACGGCAAAATATCCTGATCGAGCTTGACGGCCAAAGCGGCCACGCCGAAAATTTTGCCAGCGTACGCCTTGATACGCCGCTGCCAAACCGCAATATGCAGGGGAATATGATCAAACTCCTTATCACCGCATCCGACGGACAGACGCTGACCGGCATCCCCGTATGACCGACACCGCATGGCATAAAAGGCTGATTGGTGGCTTCAAAAGAACGTCTGAACGTCTGGGTGAAAATCTGACTGGGCTTGTGACCAAGTCAAAACTCGACAGCGATATGCTCGATGAGATTGAAGATGCGTTGATCAGTGCAGACCTCGGCCCTGCCACCGCAGCAAAGGTGCGCGCCACCCTGTCTGACAGCCGCTATGACCGTGGTATCGATGAAACCGGCGTCCGCATGGTCGTTGCCGAAGAAATTGCGGCGGTGCTTGCCCCTGTGGCAAAGGCATTGGAGATTGACGCATTTCCACGGCCACAAGTCATCTTGGTGATCGGGGTCAATGGATCAGGCAAAACCACAACCATTGCCAAACTCGCACATCTTTTTCTGGAACAAGATTACGGTGTCATGCTCGCAGCGGGCGACACATTCCGTGCGGCTGCCATCGGCCAATTAAAAGTGTGGGCGGAACGTTTGGGCGTGCCGATTGTTACCGGTCCTGAAGGCGGCGATGCAGCGGGCATTGTGTTTGATGCGGTCAAACAAGCGACCGCGACGGGGATTGATGTGCTGATCGTTGATACAGCAGGGCGATTACAGAATAAGAGTGAGTTGATGGATGAACTCGCCAAAATCAGGCGTGTTCTAGGACGCCTTAATCCAGCAGCGCCCCATGATGTGGTGCTGGTTCTTGACGCAACAACCGGGCAAAATGCCTTGTCACAAATTGAAGTCTTTAAGGAAATCGCAGGCGTGACAGGGCTTGTGATGACAAAATTGGATGGCACAGCACGCGGCGGCGTGTTGGTTGCGGCCGCAGAAAAATTCGGACTGCCCATTCATGCCATCGGTGTGGGCGAAACCATTGACGATCTTCGTCCCTTTGATGCCAATGAACTCGCGCATGTTATTGCAGGCGCGCCAAGACAGGATATAAAATGACCAAAGCGCCCACCGCCCCTTCTGAAAAACCCGGCGGCTCTACTCTGCTGATCGATCTTGGCCCGCTGGGTCTGTTTCTGCTCGCTTATTGGTTGAGCAACATTTTTACCGCGACAATGGTTTTTATGGCAGCAACCGCCGCCGCTTTGATCTGGTCAAAGATTAAACTCGGCAAAATCTCTCCGCTTCTGCTTTTTTCTGGCGCAATGGTGCTTGTGCTGGGCGGGTTGACCATTGTCCTGCATGACAAGACCTTCATCAAAATGAAGCCGACCATTTATTATTCGGTCGTGGCATCCATCCTTTTCTTCGGGGTCATGACCAAACGCCCGACCTTGAAGGCTGTAATGGAAACGGCCTATCCTGCGCTCAAGGATCACGGTTGGCATCTGCTCACCCGCAATTTTGCGTGGTTTTTTGTTGCTATGGCGATTGCCAATGAACTGGTTTGGCGCAATTCAAGCGATGCCTTCTGGTTGGGATATAAATTATGGGGCGCACTGCCTGCCACTCTGCTTTTTGGGGCATGCAATGTTCCGATGATCCTGAGACACAGCGAAGAAGAGGCTGATCAGCCTGCTGTCTGATCCAAAAGCCCATTCTTCCGCATTGCGTGCCGCAATTGATCATAGGTTAAATTGAGCGCCTTAGCGGTCACGCGCTGATTATGGCGGTTGCGCGACAAAGCCCCCTCCAACACTTTGCGTTCATATGCCGCAATGGCACCGCGAAAATCATCTGTGGGTAAAACCGATGCTTCAACGGGGACTGCTTTGACCACGGGAGTGGGTGTTTCAACAGAGGCCGGACTCCACGGCGAAACAAAGGGGTCGAATTCGATCACTCCCACCGCAGTGCCGGGGTCATCCCAGCGGTAAACGGCGCGTTCGACAACATTTCGCAATTCACGCACATTGCCCGGCCAATCATAGCTCACAAGTGCCGCGTGTGCCTCGGGCGAAAATCCGGGCCACGCCGCCCAGCCAATTTCAGAGGCCATGCGCCGTCCAAAATGATCCGCAAGGACAGGCACATCGCCATCCCGCGCGCGCAGGGGCGGCAACGTCACCACTTCAAATGCCAAACGGTCAAGCAAATCGGCGCGAAATTTTCCCTCTTCAACACGCGATGGCAGATGCACATTGGTCGCAGCAACGATCCGAACGTCCACGCGGATCGGACGGTTTGAACCAATACGCGTGACTTCACCATATTCAACAGCGCGGAGCAAGCGTTCCTGCGCGCCGGCTGAGAGTGTTGCGAGTTCATCAAGGAACAATGTGCCACCGTCTGCCTCTTCAAACCGCCCTACCCGCGTTTTGGTGGCACCGGTGAAGGCTCCGGCCTCATGCCCGAACAATTCAGCTTCGATCAAAGTTTCCGTAAGTGCCGCGCAGTTCATGATCACCAAAGGGCCATCCCACCGCAAACTTAGGCGGTGGAGGCGTTCTGCGACCAGCTCTTTTCCCGTGCCCCGTTCTCCAATAACCAGGACCGGACGATTGAGTGCGGCCGCTCGGCTCGCGCGTTCGACGCTGTCGAGAAAGGCCCCAGATTGTCCGATGAAATTGTTGTCGCGTTCCATTGCTAAATATTAGCATAAATTACCATTTAATTGCAAGATGAATATGGGCTGCAAGACATGTTCATCGTTGAAAATGGCTTAAATCTGGCATTTTTTGAAACTGGCACGCCTCCTGCAATGTTGTTTGTATGCAGGCAGACTGCCCGCAGCCACATTGACGAAGACATAACAGGAGAATTTTTATGAACGGTTACAAAGCATTTGATGCTCGCAGTGCCATCGTTGCAACCATCTGCACCGTATTGCTCAGCACGACATTGATCCTCAGCGCAGTTGGCCCGGTCAACGCAGCGACACCCGTAAGCCAGACCGCACCGTCGGTTCGGCCCCTTGCCTAATATCCAGATCCTGCCGATGAGGCAGGTGAACTTGCCGGGGAGGTCCCTTCATCCCCCCATCCTCCCCGGCACCCC
>JBEBKH010000093.1:0-8182 GCA_040079575.1 Chakrabartia sp.
GTGTCGGCGGATGCCACGGGGTCGACCGTGACCTCTTCCTCAACCAGCGGCGCGATATAGCGGTCGGCAGCGGCCCCAGCAGTTTCAATGCGCACTGAGCGCACCTGCGGAACCATCGCGCGCCACGCGTGGGTCAGCCTATCTGTATAATGGGAGGAGACCCAGTTGGCCATGAATTCAGAAGGCAGCGAAAGCCGCACGACATGATCCGTGTCGCAATAACCGATCAGGTCAACAGGTTTTAACCAATGGTCAAATGTGCGCGCGCCAATGTCAGCGCGCAATCCCGCGCGAATCGCAGCCCACGCCACCACAAAAATATCATCATTGAAAGCAGGTGCGGCATCAGATTGGAAAGGCGTTAGTATTGATGGCAAATCGAACGTCCTCCCCCTTGAAAAATCACAAAAAAATCTTCGCCCCCAATCAACACAAAAATCGCAATGCCGGATATGACAATCCGGATCTAAGGTTTTTGCACTCGACTGATCAGGACGTCACCGATTCGTCATATCCCGAACCGCTTTTTTGAGGGCGTCAGGTGATTCTAGCAAGGCCGAGATCGTAAAAAAAATGAAATATATGCTGTTGACTCAGCGATGCACAGAAATCCGCCAAAGCATATTATCCCATTGAAATTACTACATAAAATTCAATCTGCGTACGCGAACCATTTTGCGAATCGCGGATTAAGGCCATATTTACTAAGCGCTGCACCGCACAAGAAAACGCCCGCCGATCCGGGGACCAACGGGCGCGTTCAGAAACTGCTTCAAAATGGATCAGGCGAGCGCTGTGACAGCCTTTGTCAGGCGCGAAAACTTGCGCGCTGCGGTGTTCTTGTGGAGTACGCCCTTAGCAACGCCCTTTGCGATTTCAGGCTGGGCTGCGCTCAGAGCGGCAGCAGCACCGGCTTTATCACCAGCCGTTACGGCCAGTTCAATCTTTTTCACAAACGTGCGAATGCGGCTCAAACGGTTGTGATTGACCACAGTGCGACGTGCGTTACGACGGATACGTTTCTTTGATTGCGGCGTGTTCGCCATAATATCTAAACCTCGGGTTGTTTCTGAAACAAAAAACGGCGCGGAATCTCCGCAACCGTGCTTGGGGCGGGCCATTAACGCCAACGCCCGAAAAGGTCAACTGCCTAGGCATTGACCCGAGGCCACTAACGCTGGCATTTCCCGCAATAGAAGGTTGATCGCCCGCCATCAACCCGGCGCAGGACCGGTTTTCCGCACGTACATGCCTCTCCTTCACGGCCATAAACGCGCCATTGCTTGAAAAAATAGCCAAGTTCCCCGTCGGGTCGCGCATAATCACGCAGCGTTGAACCTCCCGCCAAAATAGCGGCGTCCAACACGTCCTTTATGGCGCGGACCAGCGGTTTTAGGCGTGCCAGCGATACGTGTCCGGCGGGCAAATAGGGTGCTATTCCTGCACTGAACAGCGCCTCACATACATAGATATTGCCCAAACCCGACACGATCCGCTGATCAAGCAACAATGACTTAATGGGGGCCGCCCGCCCTGCAAAGGCACGTGCCAAATGCTGCGCGGTAAAATCTGGACCGAGTGGTTCAGGACCAAGGGCTGCGAATGTCGGCCATGCTTCAACCGCGTCACTGCGAATCAAATCAAGTGATCCGAATCGGCGCGGATCATTCAAAGCCAAAATGCGCCCGTTTTCGGTTTCTAAAATCAAATGATCATGTGCTTCGATTTCACTGGGATCCACGCGCCACCGCCCCGACATGCCCAGATGAAAGACCATCGTGTCCCCTCGGTCCGTGTCTATCAGCCCGTATTTTGCTCGCCTGCTGAGCCCCGTGATCCGCGCGCCGGTCAACCGTTGGCGCAGATCAACCGGTATGGGACGCCGCAGATCGGCACGGCGCGGTTCAACACGCACCAATCGTTGCCCCAAAAGCACGACCTCTATCCCGCGCACGGTGGTTTCAACTTCAGGAAGTTCAGGCATGGAAAACTGCTAGCGGCGACGCGCGGGCTTGGCTAGAGCGGCTGCCATGAACGAAACTGTTTCCTTTGGGTATGAAGACGTTGCCGTTGCCGACAAAACCGGCAAGGTCGGTGCGGTTTTTTCCAGCGTCGCGTCCAGCTACGACATGATGAACGATGCCATGTCGGGCGGAATGCACCGCCTGTGGAAAGATCGCTTTGTCCGCCGCGTCAAACCCCGCGCGGGCGAACATATTCTCGACATGGCGGGCGGCACGGGCGACATTGCTTTTCGGATGCAGCCCCACGGCGCGTTGGTGACAGTATCCGACATCAATCCCGATATGCTTGCCGTAGGCATGGGACGCGCGCAGGACCGCGACAGTGGTGGCCTCAGCTGGTCAGAACAAAATGCCGAAACATTGACGTTCGATAGCAAGAGTTTTGATGCCTATACCATCGCATTTGGTATCCGAAACGTCACCCATATCGACAAAGCCTTGGCAGAGGCACACCGTGTGCTCAAACGCGGCGGGCGGTTTTATTGTCTTGAATTTTCAACCACGCTCTGGCCCGGTTTTGCCCAAGTGTATGACGCCTATTCGCACAAGCTGGTCCCAAAAATCGGCAAGCTGCTGGCCAAGGATGAGGAAAGTTACCGCTACCTGATCGAATCGATCCGCCGCTTTCCCGATATGCCCACATTTGAAGCGATGATCAGACAAGCCGGTTTTGTCCAAACCAAGGTTGAACCCATGCTCGGCGGACTCGTCGCCATACACAGCGGGTGGAAGATTTGACCTCAACCACAGTCCATGTCTGGCGTTTCCTGAAATGGGGGCGCACGCTTGCCAAACACGGGGCGCTGCTGGGTATTGAGCGGGATGTGAACACGCCCCCTGCCTTCAAACGCATCGCGCGCTTGGCACGGTTGGGAAGTTTTCCCCCAACCCCGCCGGATTATGCCAAAGCATTTGAAAAAATCGGCCCCGCCGCGGTCAAATTGGGGCAAACCCTCGCCACGCGGCCTGATCTGGTTGGGGAGGCTGCTGCGCGTGACCTGATGCGTTTGCAGGACTCCCTGCCCGCTTTGCCCTTTGAAAAAATAAAGACCGCGATTGAAGCTGGCCTTGGCAAACCCGTTGAAGCCTTTTTCACCTCGATCGACCCAGTGCCTGTGGGTGCTGCCTCCATCGCGCAAGTGCATAAGGCCGTGACGACCGATGGCCGCATCGTTGCGATCAAAGTGTTACGTCCGGGCATTGAGGAAAAATTCAGCAGCGACATTCAAACCTATGAATGGATTGCAGCCCATGCCGCTGCGCGCGGCGGAGAGCTTGCCAGGCTGCGACCGCGTGAAGTGATTGCGCAATTCAAACAGTGGACACTGCGTGAACTGGATTTGCGCAGGGAAGCAGCGTCGGCATCCGAACTCGCTGATTCAATGCAGGGAGAGGACGGCTACCATGTCCCTGCCATAGACTGGCCGCGCACCAGCAGGCGCGTCATGACGCTTGATTGGGTGGACGGCGTCAAATTGACCGACACAGCGGGCCTTGATGCGGCGGGGCATGACCGCAAACAATTGGCCACGAACCTCGTCCGCGCTTTTTTGCATCAGGCGATTGCAGAGGGATTTTTCCACGCCGACCTGCATCAGGGCAATCTCTTCGCCATGCCCGATGGCCGCATCGGCGCGATAGATTTTGGGATTATGGGTCGCGTCAACCGTCAGGCGCGGCTGTGGCTGGCGGAAATTCTCCACGGGTTGATCACGGGCAATTACCGCCGCGTGGCCGAAATCCATTTCGACGCGCAATATGTGCCGGGCCATCACAATGTTGATGATTTTACCACGGCCCTGCGCGCGGTGGGCGAACCCATTCGCGGCGTCGCGGTGAAGGACATTAGCGTTGGCAATATGCTCGACGGATTGTTCGCCATCACCCGCGAATTTGAAATGCCAACCCAACCCCATCTCCTGTTGCTCCAAAAAACGATGGTGATGGTTGAAGGCGTGGCCTCATCGCTCGATCCAGACATCAACATGTGGGAAATCAGCGGGCCGTTCGTCGCCGGATGGTTGCGCGATGAATTGGGGCCAGAGGCGATCATCGCCAACCGCCTGCAACAAACCGTTAAAACACTCGCCGATTTGCCAGATTTGGTCCGCCGGATTGAGGCCGCCTATCCCAAAGCTGGGGCCGCCCCTGTCGGCCCACCCTTGGCCGATGTTGAGATTGGTGGTGGCTGGGGCTGGCTCAAATACGGCCTGATCGCGGGCCTCAGCGCGCTGGCTGGCGGGATCGCCGTTCAGTTCCTATAAGGACCATCATGAACGATAAACGCATCCTCCTTATCATTGGCGGCGGGATCGCAGCCTATAAATCCTGTGAACTCGTGCGCCTGCTCCGCAAGGAAGGCGCCAGCGTGCGCTGCGTCCTCACCAAAGGCGGCGCGCACTTTGTCACCCCGCTCAGCCTCGCCGCCCTTTCCGAAGACAAGGTCTATACAGACCTGTTTGATTTGAAGGATGAGGCAGAGATGGGCCATATCCAACTGTCACGGCAGGCGGATTTGGTTGTGGTGGCCCCTGCCACGGCGGATCTGATGGCCAAAATGGCGGCTGGCCTTGCAGATGATCTGGCCACGACTGTGTTGCTGGCCACGGACAAGGCGGTGCTCTGCGCGCCTGCGATGAATGTCCGCATGTGGCAACATCCCGCGACCCAGCGCAATGTGGACACCCTGCGACGTGATGGGATCACCGTCATGGAACCAGACGAAGGGCCAATGGCCTGCGGCGAATTTGGCCCGGGGCGTTTGCCCGAACCAGACGCGATCCTCGCGGCGATTAAGCGCGCGCTTTCCGCCCCCGCCAATCCTCTTGAGGGCCAGCCAGATTTTGCTGATCGGCCGTGAATGACACAGATGTTGAAACCCAATTCCGCTCGCCCTGAGCTTGTCGAAGGGACATATTTTTTAGGGGCTACCGAGCCAGAGGAAGAACAGCCCTTCGACAAGCTCAGGGTCAGCGGAGGTTTCTTATGGCACTAATCCTACCCCACATCATCATCACCGCTGGGCCAACACATGAACCCATCGACCCCGTCCGCTACATCGCCAACCGCTCATCCGGGCGGCAGGGCTTTGCAATTGCAGGCGCGCTGGCGGCAAAGGGCGCGCGCGTTACCCTGATCGCCGGACCCGTAAACCTTGAAACGCCCGTTGGCGTGACCCGTATCGACGTCGAAACCGCGCGCGACATGGCCGCTGCCGTCGACGCAGCCCTCCCCGCCGACGCCGCAATTCTGGTTGCCGCCGTCGCCGACTGGCGCGTGGAAAGTGCGGACCAAAAGCTCAAAAAAGACGGCAGCGGCGTGATGCCCACCCTCACCCTCGTCGAAAATCCCGACATATTGGCAGGCCTCGCCCGCAGCCCACGCCGCCCAAAGCTGCTCATCGGCTTCGCCGCCGAAACCGAAAATGTCATCGCCAACGCGGTCGCCAAACGCACCCGCAAAGCCTGCGACTGGATCGTGGCGAATGATGTGTCAGGCGACGTCATGGGGGGAGAGGCCAACACGGTCCACATCGTCACAGCTGACGGCGTGGAGAGTTGGGAGCGGATGGCGAAGGCGGATGTCGCAGCGCGGCTGGCGGAGCGGGTTTTGGGGGTATTGGCTAAATCTGCTTGACCAACGCAGATGGGGTTGGCGCATCGGGCCGAATGCGCTATTTAGCACCAATAGTATGATTATTGAATCAATTTGATCACACATTTTGGAACCAAAAACAATGGCAACCGTGCGAAAAACCATCACCCTGACCGAACAACAAAATAGCTGGATCGCGTTGCAAATCGCCGCTGGCAGCTACACCAACGATAGCGAAGCCATACGAGACCTTATCCGGCGCGAGCAGGAGCGGGGCGCTGAAATTGAGAGCATTCGCCAAGCGCTGATTGATGGCGAACAAAGCGGTGAGCCCACATCGTTCAATTTTGATGCTTTCAAGGAACGTAAAATGGCCCAGCATGGCTGAATACCGTCTCAGCCCGAGCGCGCAGGGCGATCTTGACAGAATCTTTGACTACACCGTGGCGCAATGGGGCCTGCAACAGGCACTGCGCTATACCGATCTCATCGAAGCCGCTTGCACCGAATTGGCTAAGGCTCCGCAACAGGCACCAACTTGTGCCAACATTCGGCCCAACTACCGCAGGCGCAGCATAGAACACCACATCATCTATTTCCGACAAACAAGCTATGGCATCGCGATCATTCGCATCTTGCATCAACGAATGGACGCGCTGCGGCATCTGTGAATTGGTACAACATCGCGAAATGGTGACGTGGACGGGAAGGCTACACCGTGTATATCGTCACGCCAGACGGCGCGGAGAGTTTGTGAGCGCATGGCGAAGGAGGATGTGGGGGTGCGACTGGTGGCGCGGGTTGTGGGGGTGTAGCTTGAAATGGCCAATTATGTTGCCCATATAATGATAGTCATTGCATGAGAGGCGTCTTGATGAACAGAGTTACTGAACAAGAAGTGGCCATTTGTGTTGCTAGAATCGCAGTAAATCAGCTTAACGGTATTTGCACATTCAATCGCGCTCGGAAAGAAATACCAAACTTGATCAATCTTTCAGCTGCGGACCTAGCGCCTTCTACGACTAGGCAGGGCGAACCAATGTGGCATCAGCTCATTCGGAACATCAAATCACATTATAATGCTTATGGTAATTTTATCGAACGAGGCTATCTGGCACATGTCAGCCACAGAGGTTACGAAATTACTCCTGCTGGGCGGGTCTACTTAAATCAGCAGGGTTTCTGAAGAGCGAGCCTTGTATCCCGGCGGAAACCATTTGAGTTCGGTTGCTCCAGCGGAATCTTTATCCCAAACGAACCATGCATAAGCCGTTGTACCGGAACCCTTTTGGATAGCTCCTGCTGGGTAGAATGTAATTCTCTCGCTAAAAACCCAGACGCGAGACGGTGGGCAAGTATCAAAAATCGTTCGCTGTCGATTTCCACCCTCAAGAAAAGCAAGCCTCAAGAGCAAAGCAAACTTCCTATCTGCATGTTTTAGACCTGACCTGACAAACCCTTCTGCTGCATTAAATGGAGGGTTCGTAACAATATTTGCTGAGCGACGTTCGCTACTTAAAAAATCAACACCTGTGTCTCCATAGCCCCGATCATAGAGATCCGAGCTAAGTACGGTTGAACCTGTGCCTGCAAGAACCTCCGACATGGCACCATTTCCACATGCACATTCCCATATATCTCCGACAAATCGTTCATTATCGATGAGGGCAAATGTAGCCCAACTTGGAGTGGGGAAAAAATCCGGGCCATCTAGATCGGCAAACCGCTTATTGGTCGGCTTAAATCCACCATTCAAATTGTAAGTGCTGTCCATAAAACCGCCGTAGCAGTGCTGTAGTGGCAAACACAACAATCTTGAGCTCTAAAAGCATCAATCACCCCCCTCACGCCGCAAACCCGAAATCCGCATGCACGCTGTCCCACAGCACCGCGAAACGGTCCACAGTTTTCCGCTCGATCTGGCCGTTTTCGATGAACACTGTGCACATGTACTAGTGCGCCTTACCCATTGCATGAGGTGACGCGTATATGGTGGTGCGTGTGTCACAATAGTCACTTGGATGCATTGGATATGAAATCACAGTCCAATGCTCCTTAGGAGAAAGCCGATGTCTCTCATCTTGTTTTTTGCCGCAGCCACGGCAATTCCTACCCCAAAATGTAGTGCAGAAAATGCAAAACCAGTGTCATTCCGCTATGTTGAAGCCAATGCGGGAGAGGCGCCGGGCAAGTGTATTAGGATCACCGGCTACCTGCTTGATACTTCGCTTCACCTATCAAAAGCAGTGGCGCTCAGCAAAGAAGATCCTGACTGGAGAACGATTGGCTTAGACGGTGATATCAAGATCAGCAAAGTGATCAAACGCGTTACTGTTTATGGACGAGTTGAGGATTGCGGACATTCAATGAAGCCAAGTTATTGCCACTATGTCGGCGGATCAGTAATCCGTGATGCGCGGTTTAAGTGAGAGGTGTTAGGGCGCACCACAGCGCCGCGAACCGGTCCACCCCTTGCCGCTCGCAATGACAGGACACAATGACAGGTAGTTTCGCTATTTCAAAAAGCACGCTAGAAACCCCACCATGACCACAAACCCAATACC
>JBEBKH010000094.1:0-8106 GCA_040079575.1 Chakrabartia sp.
AGCATCGGTTTTCCAGCCGCAATTGCGCTGGGCTGGGGCGCATTTGAAGAAATGTTGGAAGGTGCAGCGCAAATGGACCGCCATTTCCGCTTGACCCCGCTTGCCGAAAACGCCCCAGTTTTGGCGGCATTTGTTGATCTTTATTACACGCAAGCACGCAGGTGTGAAACCCGCGCTGTTTTCGCTTATGATGAACGTTTGCGCCTGTTGCCATCCTATCTCCAGCAGCTTGAAATGGAATCCAACGGAAAGTCTGTGACGACAGAGGGCGTTGCTTTGAACGTGCCGTCCGCACCAGTCACCTGGGGCGGGGTAGGAACCGATGCACAACACGCCGTGTTTCAGCTGCTTCATCAGGGAACACGCCTGATCCCGGTTGAATTTGTCGCCGTGGTTGAACCCGGCCATGACCTGGATGAGGCACATCACCGGCAATTGCTGGGCAACTGCTTTGCACAGGGCGCGGCGTTGATGACGGGGAAGGCCAATGCTGACCCGGCGCGCGCTTATGCCGGTGACAGGCCGTCGACAACCATCTTGCTCGATCAACTTGACCCGCGCACGCTCGGCGCGCTCATCGCTTTCTATGAACAGCGCGTTTTCGTGAATGCTGTCATGCTGGGGATCAATCCTTTTGACCAGTTCGGTGTTGAACTCGGCAAGGAAATGGCCAAGGCGATTGAAAGTGGAGATGTTGAATTTGACGCCTCAACACAGGCCTTGATCGAACGGGCAGGGGTGTAAGTTCGATCACTGTCAGTGCAAAAAGCAATTTGTTGCGCGCGCGCGCGTACTTTAGAGCGTCCGCGAACGATAAGGATGAACAATGCCCGATTTTGACTATGACCTCTTCGTAATTGGTGCGGGTTCCGGCGGCGTGCGCGCAGCACGTATTGCGGCTTCACACGGCGCGAAAGTGGCGGCAGCAGAGGAATATCGTGTCGGCGGGACATGTGTCATTCGCGGCTGCGTGCCCAAGAAAATGCTTGTTTACGGCGCACATTTTGCCGAAGATTTGCACGAGGCCGAACGGTTTGGCTGGGATATTACAGGCGCAAAATTTGATTGGCCCCGCCTGCGCGATATTGTTCAAGCTGATGTGTCACGGTTAGAGGGGCTCTATACCCAAACGCTAGATAACAATAAGGTTACCCTGTTCGCAGAGCGCGCGACTATTGTGGGGCCGAACAGCGTAAAATTGGCCAGTGGTCAGACTGTGAGCGCGAAAATTATCCTGATCGCAACCGGCGGCTGGCCAGCCATTCCGGCGGTTTTCGGGGCTGAATTGGGCATGACATCGAACGAAATATTCCATTTGGATGCACTTCCAAAACGCGCGGTGATTGCGGGGGCGGGTTATATCGCCAATGAATTTGCCGGCATTTTGCACAGTTTTGGCGTTGAAGTGACGCTCGTGACACGCGGCGACCGGATGCTGCGCAGCTATGATGATGAGATTGTTGACCGGCTGGTCGCTATGACGCGTGCCAAGGGTATTGACGTCCGTTTTAACTTTCCTTTCTTGTCCGCCGAAAAGCGAGCCGATGGCAGCATCTTGATTGACGGCGGCGACCAAGGAAAAATCGAAACGGACATGATCCTGTGGGCCATTGGTCGCACCCCTAATACCAAGGGACTGGGACTAGAAACGGCTGGCGTCGTTCTTGATAAGGACGGTGCGGTTACCGTCGACGCGTACAACCAATCATCGGTGCCCAGCATCTATGCCGTGGGTGATGTGACAAACCGTGTGCAGTTGACGCCTGTGGCAATCCGCGAAGGTCATGCCTTTGCCGATACGGTGTTTGGCAACTCTCCGCGCACTGTTGATTACCGCAATATCCCGACCGCCGTATTCTCCAGCCCGCCCCTTTCAGGAGTCGGGATGACTGAAAACGAAGCACGCGCAGCGCACGGTGACAGCGTCAAAATTTATAGAAGCGATTTTCGCCCGATGAAGAATGTGGTGTCAGGGCGTCAGGAACGGAGCCTGTATAAAATGATCACGGCTGGCGCGGAAGAGAAAGTCATCGGCTTGCACTTGATTGGCCCGGACAGTTCCGAAATTCTGCAAGCGGCCGCCATCGCGGTGAAGGCGGGTCTGACCAAGGCTGATTTCGATGACACCATGGCGTTGCACCCCAGCATGGCCGAAGAGCTGGTCCTGCTCAAATAGGGGTGCGGGCCATAATGGTTACAAACAGCGGTGACGCAATCAAACCGTCCAACCAGCCGCGAAGATGGGGGAGGGGTTGAGCGTCAAACCAAGTGCGGTCAGTTGCGGCGAATTGGCGGACGAACGGAAAAATAGCGATGTCTGTTAGAGTGCGTGTCGTGCCGCTCAGATAAGCTGTTTCTGCTAAACAACTGTTGAGCGCACTCAAAAACTCCATCGCGTCTCCGCGCGGGATCGACGCATCCGAAACACCATGCCGGTTTGGATATTTATAACGATCGAGCGCGCGTTTGAATGGCCCGTCATTGGAGAGGATCAGGCTTTCATCCTGCCCAAGCCAGCCTTCGGGATCATGACGCGCCAGTGCCCAGCGCATGATGTCCAAGCTTTCGTCGATAACATCTCCATTTGGCAGTAGCAGAACCGGCACAGTGCCCTTGGGTGACGCAAGCAGCATTTCGGGCGGTTTATCACGCAACACGACGTCATGCAGATCATATGCTGTGTTGCTGATCAGCAGCGCCATCCGCGCGCGCATCGCATAGGGGCAGCGGCGATAGCTATAAAGGAGCGGGCGGTCAGCCATTCCCACGCGGGTCACTGCCAACATGTTTTTGCCCGCGCCGTTTTGCCAGAGCGATTTGTTTTTGGCGCTCTGCATAACGGGCGCGCTGGGCGTCATCGCGTTTGTCGTGGCAATTGGGACAGGATAGTCCTTCTGTAAAAAACGGAGATGCCTTATCCGCAGCGCTTAACGGATCGCGGCAGGCGTGGCAGCGATCATAACTGCCCAGTGTCAGGCCGTGGCCGACCGAAACCCGCTGGTCGAACACGAAACATTCGCCCTCCCATAGGCTTTCTGGCGCGGGAACCTCCTCCAAATAGCGCAGGATTCCGCCTTGAAGGTGATAGACGGCATCAATTCCTTCGTTGCGGAGAAACGCCGTCGATTTTTCACAACGGATGCCACCGGTGCAGAACATCGCAACCTTCTTTCCCTCAAATTCCGCGCGGTGATCGCGGAACCATGCGGGAAAATCGCCAAAACTTTCGGTCTTGGGGTTGATCGCACCTTTGAATGTGCCGATCCCGACCTCATAATCGTTGCGGGTGTCGATCACCACGGTGTCGGAGGCGGTGATAAGCGCGTTCCAATCATCAGGCGTCACATATGTGCCTGCGCGGTTCACGGGATCAATGCCGTGCAGGCCCAGCGTCACAATTTCTTTCTTCACCATCACCTTCATCCGGTAAAACGGCATTTCGGTGGCGTGGGAATATTTGACATCGAGGTCAGCGCAGCCGGGCAGGGTGCGGATATGCGCGACAATCGAGGCAATGGCGCTTTCGCCGCCAGCAATGGTCCCGTTCACACCCTCCGTCGCGAGCAGGATTGTGCCTTTGATACCCTGCGCCTTGCACAGTTCCAGCATCGGCGCGCGTAATGCGGCGGGATCAGCAAAGGAGGCAAAGCGGTAAAGCGCTGCCACGGTGAGGGGATGATTTATCATTTCAGCGCGGGCTATAGGAGCGTGGGTTGCAAATTTCCAGCGTTGTGGGGCGTTTCATACCACCCTATTTGCCACCAAATCATCCACCACACTGGGGTCGGCGAGTGTGCTCGTGTCACCGAGCGTGCTCACATCCCCCTCTGCGATTTTCCGTAATATCCGCCGCATGATCTTTCCCGACCGTGTTTTTGGCAAAGCGGGGGTAAACTGGATCGCGTCGGGGGTGGCGATGGGGCCGATTTCGGTACGGACCCATTTGACCAGTTCACCGCGCAAAGCATCCGATGGGTCTTCGCCTGCATTGAGCGTGACGTAAGCGTAAATGCCCTGGCCTTTGATCTCATGCGGCATGCCGACAACGGCGGCTTCGGCGACCTTTGGATGCAGCACCAATGCGCTTTCAACCTCGGCGGTACCCATGCGGTGGCCACTGACGTTGATGACGTCGTCGACGCGGCCGGTGATCCAGTAATAGCCGTCCGCGTCACGCCGCGCGCCATCCCCCGTGGTATATTTACCGGGGAAGGTGGTGAAATAGGTTTGGAAAAAGCGCGCGTGATCGCCCCACACGGTCCGCATTTGCCCCGGCCAGCTGCGCGCGATGACGAGGTTGCCTTCACATGCGCCGTGTTGGATCACGCCGTCGCCATCGACAATTTGCGGATCAACGCCGGGCATCGCTTTGGTCGCACTTCCGGGCTTGAGGTCAACCGCGCCTGGCATCGGCGCGATCATCGCGGCACCGGTTTCGGTCTGCCACCATGTGTCGATGATCGGGCAACGGCCTTCTCCGACGACGCTGTGATACCAACGCCACGCCTCTGGGTTGATCGGCTCCCCTACAGTTCCGAGTAATTTAAGTGACTTACGGCTGGTTGATGCTACGAAATCATCGCCTTCCCGCATCAGTGCGCGCAGCACGGTGGGGGCGGTGAACAGGGTGTGGACATTGTGGCGGTCGGCTACTTCCCATATTCGACTGGGCGTTGGCCAATTGGGCACGCCTTCATACATCAGGGTCGTCGCGCCGTTGGTGAGCGGGCCGTAAAGAATGTAGCTGTGGCCTGTCACCCAGCCAATGTCGGCGGCGCACCAATATACATCGCCCTGCCGGTAATCGAAGCAAAGTTCGTGCGTCAAACTTGCCCAAAGGAGATAGCCGCCGGTGGAATGAAGAACGCCTTTGGGTTTTCCTGTCGAACCGGACGTGTAGAGGATGAACAGCGGGTCTTCCGCACCCATCACTTCGGGCGGGCAGGCGGCGTCCACATTTGCCGCCGCTTCATGATACCAGATGTCGCGGCCAGCCGTCATGTTGACATCGCCGCCAGTCGCCCGCACCGTGATGACCGTTTTGAGGCTGGGGCATTGCAGGGCTGCGGCATCGACATTGGCCTTAAGCGGAACAGTTTTACCACCGCGTCGCCCTTCGTCGGCGGTTATGATATATGCGGAGTCACAATCTTGCACCCGTCCAGCGATGGATTCAGGCGAAAATCCCCCAAAAATTACGCTGTGGATCGCGCCAATACGCGCACAGGCAAGCAATGCAAACGCCGCCTCCGGGATCATCGGCATATAGATGGTGACGCGGTCTCCCTTTACCACGCCCGCAGCCTTCATCACATTGGCGAATGTGCAAACCTCTGTGTGAAGCTGCTTATAGGTGAACTGCTTTGCGGCTTCGCTTGGATCATCGGGTTCCCAAATGATGGCGACTGTATCACCGCGTTCCTTCAAATGGCGGTCGATACAATTGGCGCTGGCGTTAATTTTTCCGTCCGCAAACCATTGAATGTGGAAATCATCTTCATTGAATGACCAGTCGCCCGCAATCTCAGGGCGCTTGATCCATTCGAGACGCCGGGCCTGTTCCAGCCAGAATGTCCCGGGATCACCCAAGGCGCGACCGCTAAGATCGGCGTGTTTCTGCGCATTGATCCGCGCATTCTTTGCCCATTCGGCAGGAATTGGAAACAGATTCTGGTCAGACATTTTGCTCTCCACTCAACTCCATTTTGCAGCTTGATCGGGACGGCGCAAGCCGCTTGCTTAGGTTTTATATCACTACTAGTTTGTAAGAAACGCATCGGAGTGACATTATGGCTGGCAAAATTCTCGTATCAGGCGGCAGTGGCTACATTGCCGGTTTCTTGATCAGGCAATTGGTGAATGAAGGCTGGACCGTTCACACAACGATCCGGAATTTGGCAAAAGAGGCCGCTGTCCGCAATTTGCTTGCCGTTGATAACAGCAAACTTACTTTTTTTGCAGCTGACCTGAATGCGGATGCGGGCTGGGCAGAAGCAATGGCGGGATGCAGCCATGTCGCTCATGTCGCTTCTCCTTTACCCGTCGATAAACCGAAAAATGATGACGAACTGATCATACCCGCGCGTGATGGCGCGCTTCGGGCGTTGCGCGCTGCAAAGGCCGAAGGGGTAAAGCGCTTTGTGATGACATCATCGGTGGCCGCAATCTCTTACGGGCACGGTAAAAAAGTACAGACGTTTACAGAAGCAGATTGGACCAACATCGATAGCGCGGATGCCTATGCCTATGTAAAATCAAAAACGATTGCTGAACGCGCAGCGCGGGATTGGGTCGCTTTAGAGGGGGAAGGGATGGAATATGTCTCAATCAATCCCGCACTGGTTTTGGGACCAATATTAAGCCCTGATTTTTCTGCATCTTTAGAGGCTGTTAAAAAGATGCTCGAAGGGTCGTTGCCCGGTTGCCCTGACCTCACCTTTGGGATTGTTGATGTGCGCGATGTCGCCGACCTTCATGTCCGCGCGCTTAATGCACCCAATATGGCGGGGGAACGCTTTATTGCATCGGGTCGCGCGGTCAAAATGATTGAAATCGCACAGATTTTGAAAGCAGGATTGGGCGATGAAGCCCGCAAGGTGCCGACACGCCGATTACCAGATTTCCTCGTCAAATTGTCAGCGCTTTTTGACCCGCTGGTAAAGCAAGTGATCGGTGAACTCGGCAAGGTGCGGAACATGGATGCCAGCCATGCCAAAACCGTGCTGGGGTGGGAAACGCGGGCCGTTGAGGACAGCATAATCGATACAGCGCGCAGCATGATTTCACATGGAATCATAAAGACGTAAGGAATAATTCTTACCCTATTTGATAGGGCACAACCGTGCGGCGATCAGGGTCGACGATAATTTCCCGATCGCTTGGCGGAAACGCACGCTGGTCACAGTCAGGACGCGGACACAGGCGGCACGAGACACCGATCTTTGTCGCGGCGCGCGGGGATGTCAGGTCCAACCCGTCGGCATAGATGAAATCCCGCGCGTGGGTCACTTCACAACCCAAGGCGACAGCGTAACGGCGCGGGCTGCGCGCATAGCTGCCCGACGGTTTGACCAACCCCTTTGCCATTGAGACATAGCCGACATTGTCTGGTGTTTCGGCCAGTTGGACAAGGATACGGTCGGGGATCGCAACGGCTTCGTGAACGATCCAGAGCGGACAGGCCCCGCCAAAGCGCGCGAATTGCAGGCGCGTGGCGCTGTGCCGTTTGGTGATGTTGCCCGCCATATCGACACGGCAGAAAAAGAACGGAATGCCGCGTTCATTTGGGCGCTGCAGTGTTGATAGCCGGTGGCAGGCCTGTTCAAAACTGACCCCAAAATGCTGACAGAGCTGATCAATATCGTGGCGCACCGTGCGCGCGGTTTCGCGAAAATGCGTATAGGGCATCACCAACGCCCCAGCAGCATAATTGGCAAGTCCGATTGAGAGCAAGTGCCGCGCCGCCTCGGACCGAAGGTCTGCATTTGCAGAAATTTCTGAGATACTATCGGCGAGTTCGAGTGCGGTAAATTGATGCGCCAACAGAAATCGGCGGCTGTCCGCAGGAAGCGCGGCGCTGATTTTCAAATGCTTGGTTACGCGGTCAAAGCTGCGCAACGCACTGTCATCGGCATAACTGACATGCACGCCGTGGCGCAGTGTCAACTGTTCCTCCAACGGCGCGCTGTCTTCCGCCAGTGCTTCTGCCGCGCGGTCAAGCACGTCGACATAATTTCCTGCCAGATGGAACCAGTCACGCACTTCTTCCCAAGGCAGACGCCCGCCGCCCGCTTGCATTGCGTCATCAACGATTTGCAACCGTTCCTCGGCGCGGCGATAGGCCCCGTGCAAAGCGATAAATTGATCCGCAATTGCAGGTTGTTGTTCAGCAATACGGGCGATTTGTTCTGGGGGAAGCGGCTCTGCAAACAAAGGATCCGCAGCCGCCTCACGCAGGGCGGCAAAGCGCCTTGTGCTGCCATCTTCTTCAAACGCATTCCAATCGAGCGGAAAATGATGTGCCAACGCCGCCAAAACTGGCGCGGTCAGCGGGCGATCATCATGTTCCAACTGGGAAAGATAAGATACTGAAATGCCGAGGCGTCC
>JBEBKH010000095.1:0-8082 GCA_040079575.1 Chakrabartia sp.
GCGCCCCATCCGCCCCAGACATAGACCGCGCAGAACAGGAACAACCAGACGACATCGACAAAATGCCAATACCAGGCAGCCGCTTCAAAACCGAAATGCTGGCGCGGGGTAAAGTGCCCTTTGTACGTGCGGACCAAGCAGACAATCAGGAAGATCGTCCCGATCAGGACGTGGAACCCGTGGAATCCGGTCGCCATAAAGAATGCAGCGCCGTAATTCAGCCCTTTGAAGGCGAAGGGAGCGTGCGCATATTCATAAGCCTGAATGCAACTGAAGATAATGCCAAGGATGATCGTGACCCAAAGCCCTTTTTTAAGGCCGTCACGGTCGCCGTGGATCAAAGCATGATGCGCCCATGTGACGGTTGTACCCGAACACAGTAGGATGAGCGTGTTGAGTAGCGGAAAACCAAAAGGATCGATCACCTCAACGCCTTTTGGTGGCCACTGCGTAATGGCTGCGGCTCCTGCCTGACCGATCAGATTTTCGGTTGCTCCGTCCACCACTTGAACAGCGGCAGGAAACAAGGAAAAATCAAAGAATGCCCAGAACCAACCGACGAAGAACATCACTTCGGAAGCAATGAACAGGATCATGCCGTATCGCAAATGCAAGGACACAACGGGAGTATGATCGCCCGCATGGGCTTCCTTCACCACATCCGCCCACCAGCTATAAGCAGTGAACAAAACCGCCGCGACGCCGAGGTAGAAGATCCACCCGCCAAAGGGTTGAGCATGCATCCACATGATCCCACCGGCCGCCATCGCAAGCGCAGAAAATGCGCCCATAAATGGCCAGATGCTGGGGGGGAGGATGTGGTAATCGTGGTTCTTTGCGCCGGACATGGTCGTTTCTCTCTGATATTCTCGTGTCGATCAATTAGCTTCGCTTATCGCCCGCGTCCACCGGATAGAAGGTGTAGCTGAGCGTAATTTCTTCAACATCCTTGGCCGCTGGGTCCGTCAGGATTTTGGGGTCAACATAAAAAATCACCGGCATCCGCACCTGCACGCCCGGTTTGAGCGTTTGTTCGGTGAAGCAAAAACATTGGATTTTGGTGAAATATTTGCCTGCCTGCGACGGTGTAACATTGAATGTCGCCGTCCCCGTGATTGGTTTATCCGACAGGTTTTTCGCACTGAAAAAAGCGATGTCGCGCGCACCAACAGTGATGCGTTCGCGCGCTGATTCGGGTTTGAATTCCCAAGGCAAGGACGGGGCATGATTGGCGTCAAAGCGGATCGACATGATTTTTCCGGCAACCGCGCCGGGGGCTTCTGCGCCAATCGCCTTTTGCGTAGTGCCCGCAAAGCCGGTCGTTTCGCAAAAAAGCCGGTAGAGGGGCACACTGGCATAACCAAGCCCCGTCATGCTGACGCCGAGCAATCCCGCAAGCATCGCTGTGCGCAGGGTTCTGGTCATCCGCCAATCCTTGCGAGCGTGATGAAATAGAAGAGCACAACCATTGCGATCAAAAGAACCGCTGTCACTTTCGCTCTAGACTTGCGGCGGCGCGCAAATTCTTCGCTTTGCATTTTTACATCAGGATCAATCATGTCAGCACCAATCGGTCGAGCGCCACGGCCCCGAACAAAATGAAAAGATACAGGATCGAAAATCCAAAAAGCATTTTTTCAGGGCTCATGCCATCCTTTGCAACACTTTCACGCAGACCAACGCGAATAGCCAACACTGCAAACAACGCGGACATCAACACAGCCGTGCCCCCGTAAATTGCGCCGGTCAGGTTCATCGCCCAAGGTGCAACGGCGCATAGTACCATCGGCACTGTATAGAGCATGATCTGCAACCGCGTGTTTTTTTCGCCAGCAACGACCGGCAACATCGGCACGCCCGCTTTGGCATAATCGCTTTTCATGAACAGCGCGAGTGCCCAGAAATGCGGCGGAGTCCAGAGGAAGATCAGGCTGAAAAGCAAAATTGGGAGCATCGCCACATCACCAGTCACCGCAGCCCATCCAATCACTGGCGGGAAAGCGCCCGCCGCACCACCAATGACGATGTTCTGCGCGGTGCGGCGTTTGAGCCACACGGTATAGATCAGGACGTAGAATAGGATTGATCCTGCAAGCAGCGCAGCAGCGAACCAATTGGTCGCGACCCCCATCAAAATAACGGAGAAGAAGGACAGACCAACCCCGAAATGCAACGCGCTTTGACGGTCCATGCGTCCCGCGGGCAAGGGGCGACCCGCCGTGCGCTGCATCAAAGCGTCAATATCAGATTCGTACCATTGGTTGAGCGCACCAGCAGCGCCCGCGCCCAAAGCAATGCAAAGGATGGCCGTGAACGCCAACACAGGTGCGATTGTTACCGGCGCTGCCAGCAGCCCACAAAACCCCGTGAAGACAACAAGCGACATCACACGCGGCTTCGTCAACGCGAGAAAATCACGCCAATCCGCTGGAAGCAGGATTGGCGTGGGTGCTGGCACAGCTTTTGCCATCAGCCGATCTTCGGCAACGTCTCAAACTGGTGATAAGGCGGCGGGCTCGACAATGTCCATTCAAGCGTGGTTGCGCCTTCACCCCAGTAATTACCCTCTGCCTTGCGGCCCGCCATGAAGGCATAAGCAATGTTCACAAAGAACACGACCATCGATGCCGCCATCAGCAAATAGCCATAAGTGGCGATATCGTTCCAATAGGCTTGCGCCTCTGGATAGTCCGGAACGCGGCGTGGCATGCCCTGCAATCCAAGGAAATGCATCGGGAAGAACAAAATATTCACGCCAACGAAGAACATCCAGAAATGCAGCTGACCAAGGGCTTCGCTCAGATGACGGCCCGACATTTTGGCAAACCAATATGTGAAACCGGCAAAGAGCGCGAACACTGCTCCCAGCGACAGCACATAATGGAAATGGGCCACCACATAATAAGTGTCATGCATATAGTTATCGACGCCACCATTGGCGAGAACAACGCCAGTCACACCGCCAACTGTGAACATGAAGATGAAGCCAAGCGACCACATCATCGGTGTTTTGAAGGACAGTGAACCGCCCCACATCGTAGCAATCCAACTGAAGATTTTAATGCCGGTTGGCACCGCAATCACCATCGTCGCAGCGGTAAAATACATTTTTGTATTCACGTTCATGCCCGTGGTGAACATGTGGTGCGCCCATACGACAAAGCCAACAACACCAATGGCGACCATCGCATAAGCCATGCCGAGATAACCAAAAATTGGCTTTTTCGAAAAGGTTGAGATGATCTGGCTGACAATGCCAAAGCCCGGCAAAATCATGATGTAAACCTCTGGATGGCCAAAGAACCAAAACAGATGCTGATAGAGAACCGGATCACCACCGCCCGCTGGATCAAAAAAGGTCGTCCCGAAATTACGGTCGGTGAGCAACATCGTGATCGCCGCTGCCAGCACAGGAAGCGAAAGCAATAGCAAGAAAGCGGTCACAAGGATCGACCATACAAACAACGGCATTTTGTGCAGGGTCATCCCCGGCGCGCGCATGTTGAAAATGGTCGTGATAAAGTTGACTGCACCCAAAATCGAACTCGCACCCGCCAAATGGAGCGACAATATTGCCATATCAACCGATGGCCCCTGCGAGCCACTGGTTGAAAGCGGTGCATAGACGGTCCAGCCCGTGCCTGCGCCAAGCCCTGTGCCGCCTGAAACGAAGCTTGATCCGAGCAACAGGATGAATGAGGGAACCAACAGCCAGAACGAAATATTGTTCATGCGCGGGAAGGCCATATCTGGCGCGCCGATCATAATCGGTACGAACCAGTTACCAAAACCACCAATCATCGCTGGCATCACCATGAAAAACACCATGATCAAGCCGTGCGCGGTGATCAGCACATTCCACATATGGAGCGCCTGATCGCCAGTTGCCCCTGAGAAAAGCTCAAGCCATTGCAAACCGGGTTGTGCCAGTTCGGCACGCATCATACCTGAAATACCGCCGCCAACGATCCCTGCAAAAATAGCAAAGATCAAATAGAGCGTCCCAATATCCTTGTGATTGGTTGACATGATCCAGCGGGCAAAAAAGCCTGGCTTATGATCAGCGTCATGGTGGTCATGGGCATGTCCATCATGGGTGGCGGCGATATCACTCATATCAATCAAACCTTACTTGGTGGCTGCGACAGGCGCAGCAGCGACGGCCGGAGCCGCAGGAAGAGTTGGGGTTGGTGCGGCCACCACGGCCGCAGGGGCTGCGGCAACAGTTTTAACAGCACCGGGCATCACGCCGCCTTTGGAAGCGATCCATTTGGCAAAATTCGCTTTGGAAACCACTTCAACCGCAATCGGCATGTAACCGTGGCGCGCGCCGCACAGTTCGGAACATTGGCCGTAATAAACGCCCTCTTTGCCCTTTTGAACCTTGAACGTGACTTCGTTCAATCGCCCGGGGACTGCATCCATTTTGGTCCAGAACGCAGGAACTGCAAAGGCATGGATCACATCGTTCGACGTCACGATCATTTTGATTTCGGTATCAACCGGAACGATCATCCGGTTATCAACCGCGAGCAGCCGTGGTTCATCACGCTTGATCGCTTCAGCATCTGGCAGCATGTTTGAAACAATTTCAAATCCACCGTGATCAGGATATTCATAGGCCCAATACCATTGATTGCCGATTGCCTTGATGGTGACAGCTTCCTTGCTTGGCGGTTTATATTGGGCCGCGAGCAATTTGATCGACGGAATGGAGATCACAACAAGGATCACAACGGGGACGAGGGTCCATACAATTTCGATAAAAGTGTTATGCGTGGTTTTTGAAGCCACAGGATTGGCTGCCTTGCGAAACCGCACCCCGACCCAGAACAGCAATCCCAAAACAAAAAGCGAAATCACTGTGATGATCGGCATCAAAAGCGCGTCGTGAAACCACTGCGCCTCTTGGCCCAAATCGGTCACCTGAGGTTGAATACCAATCTGACCATTTGCTGGTTGGCCCATGCCCTGGGTTGGCGCCAGCGCAGTCGGTGCATCAGGAAGTGCCGCTTTCACTGTCGTTTTTGCGGCCGCCGCGACCACAGGCGCAGTCACAGGTGCAATCGCAGCCACAGCGACAACTGGCGCTGTCACAAGGCTGAATGCGATCAATGCGGATTTCAGCATTTTCATCGTTACAATTTTCCGTTTCAACGGCCTGGTTGCCCCCAGACCAATAGACCCCAAGCACCAGAATAAGTGCTTTGAACGCGCCTATACGCCCGTCATGCTTGGTTCTCAAGCCGATTCAATGGGCATTTTTTTGATCTGTTGCAGCAACGCGGTTGCGTGCCTATCAGACAGGCTAATCCGTAGCGTTTTGCGCGGCCGAAAGTATAAGGGCATCCCGTGACTGAAGATGATATTTTGGGCGAATTCAAGGCTGCCGAGGCATTGTTGGAGGGGCATTTCATTCTATCGTCGGGACTCCACAGCCCTCGGTATTTGCAGTGTGCGCGCGTTTTGATGGATCCTGCCCGCGCCGCGCGCCTTGCAGCAGCCCTTGTCGCGCGCCTGCCCGCTGAAATCCGCAGTGCCATCGACATTGTTGTTGCGCCCGCGATGGGGGGTGTCATCATCGGCCACGAAATGGGGCGGGCTTTAGGGACAGAGGCTCTGTTCGTTGAACGCCCTGATGGCACATTTGAACTGCGCCGCGGCTTTCGCTTGGAACCGGGCCAACGCGTTTTGATGATGGAGGACGTTGTCACCACCGGCCTGTCATCGCGCGAGGCCATTGTTGCGATTGAAAAGGCAGGCGGAATTGTGATTGCGGCCGGGGCGTTGGTCGACCGATCAAACGGGTCGGTCGAATTGGGGGTTCCCTTTTTCGCGCTGATCCAGTTGGATGTTCCGACATATGCCGCTGATGCCCTTCCCCCCGCACTTGCCGCCGTGCCTGCGATGAAGCCGGGCAGCCGAAAGGACAGCAATTGAGCCACGCTTTGCGTCACAACGCGCTCCGATTGGGTGTCAACATTGATCATGTCGCAACCATCCGCAATGCGCGCGGTGGGGATCATCCCGACCCTGTAAAAGCAGCGCTCATCGCCTCTGAACATGGCGCTGACGGAATCACTGCGCATCTGCGTGAGGACCGTCGCCACATACGTGATGATGATCTGGCACGGCTGATGGCGGCGCTGACCATTCCGCTCAATCTGGAAATGGCCGCCACCCCCGAAATGCTCGATATTGCGCTACGTCACAAACCGCATGCGGTGTGCATCGTGCCCGAGCGACGCGAAGAACGCACGACCGAAGGCGGGCTGGATGCCGCAGGGCAAGATAATCATCTGATGCCCTTCATCGAGAAATTGTCTGCTGCCAACATTCGGGTTAGCCTGTTCATCGAACCTGACGCGCGGCAAATTGATGCGGCAATCCGCCTTAAAACCCCGGTCGTCGAATTTCATGTCGGGCGCTATGCCCATTTGGACGGTGAAGCGCGCGCGGCGGAGTTGCGCCGGATTGCGGATGCCGCCGCTCTGGCCACCAAAAACGGGATTGAACCCCATGCGGGCCACGGACTGACCTTCGATAATGTTGCTGCAATTGCGGCCATACCGCAATTGGTGGAACTCAACATCGGTCATTTCCTGATCGGTGAGGCCATCTTTGACGGATTGGACAAAAGTGTCGCTAAGATGCGGTCATTGATGGATGCGGCACGGGGATGAAAGCGCGGTGATCATCGGTCTTGGTTCTGATCTGTGCAATATTGAGCGCATTCAAAATTCACTCGACCGCTTTGGCGAACGTTTTGAAAACCGAGTTTTCACCGACATAGAACGTGCCAAAGCGGCCAAACGGCCTTTTACCAAAGCAGGCACTTTCGCCAAACGCTTTGCCGCCAAAGAAGCTTTTTCAAAAGCGGTTGGCACAGGCTTTAAGCGCGGTGTTTTCATGAAGGATATCGGGGTCATCAACGCCCCGTCAGGCGCACCGACACTCGCGCTAACGGGCGGCGCGAAAGCGCGTCTCGACGCCGTGACCCCGGCGGGCTATGAACCCTATATACACCTGACTTTGACCGATGATCATCCCTGGGCACAGGCGTTTGTTATCATCGAGGCCAGACCAATCGCAGCCATCAATATCGAGAAAGCCTGAACCAGCGTGACTCCACCAGATAAGACCATGACGGATAAGGACACCCCAGCGGGGCCAACCACAAATCCAAAAGACTCAGCCGCAATTGATTGGTGGGGTGAAATTAAAGGCATCTTCTGGCTGCTGCTCGCTGTGCTGGGGTTCCACAGCTTCATCGCGAAACCCTTTTACATACCGTCAGAATCGATGATGCCGACTTTGTTTGTCGGGGACCGGCTGGTTGTGAGCAAATATCCATATGGATGGAGCCATGTGTCGCCAACGATTCCGTCACTGCCCGCTTTGTTCAAATGGCTGGTCCTGCGTCAACCGATTGAAAGCCTGGCCGTCGAATTGCCGAAATGGAAAGGCCGCGTGATGGGCAGCCTGCCCGAACGCGGCGATATTGTCATCGCGACTCCGCGCAGTAAGAATCAGGATTATATCAAACGCGTGATTGGCTTGCCCGGTGACCGGCTTGAAATTCGTGACGGCGTGATCATCCTCAACGGTGTGCCCGTCAAACAAACACCCGTGACAGACCGGCTTTTTCCGATTGATGCCAATGCCCCGTGCAATGAAGACGATTATCCAGGTCGCCGCACAGCGCAAAGCAATGGCACGATGATGTGCAGCCTGCCAATTGTGCGCGAAACCCTGCCCAATGGCCGCAGCTATGACACGATTGATATGGGGCCAACCTATACCGCTGATAATTTCGGCCCCATCACCGTGCCTGCGGATGAAGTTTTCCTGATGGGCGACAACCGCGATCATAGCGCGGACAGTCGCTTCCCTGAATGGCAGCGTGGCCTTGGCGGCCCCCTACCGATTGAAAATATTGGAGGCAGGGCGGAACTGATCACATTTTCGCTCGATGGAAACAGCCAGTGGTGGAACCCTCTAAGCTGGTTTTCTGCCCTTCGCGGTGACCGTGCCGGTTCCAGCCTGAATGCCCGTAAGGACGAATAATCATGACCCGCCATG
>JBEBKH010000096.1:0-8065 GCA_040079575.1 Chakrabartia sp.
GTTGGGGTGAGTCCGGACGGACAGGCTTTAGTGCTAAAATTAGATTAGCAGTCGTTCGGCAAGTGTCTTGAATAAGCCATTCAAAGCCGTTGGACTCTAAGCGCTGACCGCCGGAGGCTACAAACTGGTGTTGTATTCTCAGATTTCATGGTGCCCCCAAAATTCCAGTAGCGCTAGGAATTCAACGAACAATAGGATCTAATACAGAGCCGCTTTCTGCGCCTGTTAGTCGACGGTGAAGAGCATAGGCTTCCCCTTCCGTCAGTGCAGCCACACAGTCCGCCGCAAGCCTAGCCGCAGGTGCACCATCTTGCTTCCAAATATACCGGAGTCTCATAGGTAAAAATTTTGCATCGCCATCGCTCGAGTGATCAAAAAATATGTCAAATAGATCGGATATAATTTTTGCTTGGCCAAATTGCTGTGCGTGGAGCGCTGGAAGTCCAATCACATACTGTCTCGCCACGTGTTTCAAGAGCCTAACCTCAGTCTCGCACTCTGGATCGATACTTACTGCTCTTTGGGCGTCAGGCGCAGCCAACGACAATGCTCTAACATAACGTCCTATTAGCTGTGATGTGAGATTTCTTAGCTGGTGTCGCTGATCACGACTGCCGTCATACTTTTCATTCAGCACGGCCGGGAACAATCTGAATAGTCCAGTCAAACGACTCAAGGCATCTCGGACCTGAGCAGATGCGTCAGCGGGGGCGCTAAACCAGCCCCTTACCGTGGCATTGACGAGGTTGTCGGCATTCTCTTCGGACAGAATCATCGCCCAAGGTATTATTCCGACGCGATGGAAGTCTTCGAGATCGTGAACTGAATAGGCGATGTCATCGGCCCAATCCATGATCTCGGCCTCAGCGGTCTTCTGGTCATTTATCGAAAATTCACGTGTCCAATCAAAACACTCTTTTTCGGTTTCATAGGCTGACCATTTCCCAGTTTTTTTCTGGTCATTTACATCGCGTATCCAAGGGTATTTGAGGCAAGCGGCGAGCGTCGCACGTGTTAGGTCTAAGCCAGGGCATTGGTCAGAACCATACCGGACCGCGAGTTTAGTGAGTATGCGGAATGTCTGTGCATTGCCCTCATAGCCGTCAGTTACGCCTTTGCCAGTTACAAGCAGATCAAGCTTCTTTTCTGCGGCATGGCCAAATGGTGGGTGCCCCAAGTCGTGCGCGAGACAAGCTGCCTCAACAACCTCTTGGTCAACACCGTGAAACACTGCCAACTCACCATCCTTAGCAATGCAATGTTGCGCAAGCCGCCGTCCTACTTGCGCAACCTTATAAGTATGTTGTTGGCGTGTATGAAAAATATCGAGCTCACCGGCTCGCACAATTTGTGTTATGCCAGCCAATCTATGAAAGGCTGATGAATACAGAATTCGATCTCGGTCGCGTTCATAATCTTTCCGCTGGTCGGCTTTAGATATATTGTACTGACGCTTTCGTCTGTCGCCTTCCGACCAACTCACTCAGGCGGCTTCCGCCATTGCGCGATCAGTGACAAGCCGCCCACCTCCCACCAAGCGGACGGTGCCGCGATCAAAAACACGTTGCACGGCCTTAACGATATCTGAAAAATCATGGCCCTTCGATTCCAAAATCTCCACCAATTCACTTGGTTTCAGGCCTCCATCTTTCGAGTCCAAGGCTTCCCAAATTTCTTGATCTGTCGGAATTTCGTTACTTTGCACACTCATTTCACGTTCCTCCTTCCTTGACAGCTATCGCGGTACCAAATTGAACTGTCTAATTTGACAATCAATTTCCACAATTTGACCGTAGCGCAGACTGTATAAATTTAGACTGAATATCAGTCGATAAAAAGCTTATGCGAGATTTTCGTTGTAGGAAAGCACTAATCTATCGCCACACAAATATCTCCTCCCGCTTCATTAAACCCATCTGAAATTGCGATCACCCCAACCTCAATCCCCTTTCACCGCCATCACGCTGCCGGCTGACACATTCTGATTTGCTCAACACTCTCTTGAGTTCAGGGCCTCATTGCCAACTAAACGTCTGCTTTCGGGTTCCAACTTTAACCTTCTAAACGTCCGCAAACTTAGCTAACGCTAAAGCTCAATAGACCCACAGCCACCCCTACCCCCTTGCAATGTAGAACTTCTCCTGCCAGCTTACCCGCAAGAAAATCGCCAACCGCCCTATCGCGCTGTCTGGGCCTGCAATCAGCGCATCCAATCATGGCACATATGATCGCCTTGGGGCCGTCGCGAGGTTTGTCAGATGAGACCTTCGTGTGACCTTTCAGGTTTCAGGGGCATATATCAATTAGCCCACACCCGCGCGCAGCACTTCATTCATCCGTGTCTGCCACCCGCGCCCTTCCGCCTTGTAGCGGGCCAGCACATCAGCATCGACACGCAGCGCGATCTGTTCTTTGCGTGCGGGTTTGGTTGATCCGGTCGGGCGACCGCGCGCCTTTGGAAAGGCGGCGGCGAGGGCGGGGAAATCTGCAACTGCGCGCGCGCTGGCAAAATCAGCCTTGGTCCATTCGGGATTTTCATTGTCGAAAACAACTGGTTTCTGTTTAGACATGGCGCTTAATCTCCTTACTGTGTGCGCGGCGAAGGCTGATGATCCGCACGGCGTCCGCGCGCTGGGTCACCGCCGCGCAATACCATTCGCCATCAATCTGGCCGTATAATCGAAATCGGGCTTCGCCGTATCGGCCATCTTCCACGGCAATGATGTCCGAAAGATCGACGGCACGGGCCAAAGAGATACCATGCTTATCGCGGTTTATGGCATTTTTCTCTGGATCAAACTCAATTTTCACAGATTATATGTATATGCAAATAAATAGCGCTGCAAGCAAAAACGCTCAGGGACGCTACATATCGACTGCATTGCCCACCCGCTGCACGACCACGGACCCGGCCGAATATCCCGCGCCGAACGAACAGATCAGGCCAATATCCCCCGCCTTCAAATCATCGCTATGCTTGTGAAAGGCGATGATCGATCCTGCGGACGATGTGTTGGCATAGGTGTCCAGCACCGTGGGGCTTTCATCGGCAGTGGCATCATGGCCCAAAACCCGGCTGGCGATCAGGCGGTTCATGCCGGTATTTGCCTGATGCAACCACATCCGGCGCAGTGCAGCGGCCGCAATGCCAAGGTGCGTCAGGTGATCGGTAATCAATTGCGCGACCATCGGCACCACTTCTTTGAAAACCTTGCGGCCTTCCTGCACGAACAATTTGTCGGGCGCATTTTGGCCTTCGGGGGCGGCACGGTTGAGGAAGCCGAAATTGTTGCGGATATTGTTTGAAAATTGGGTTTTCAATTTGGTGCCCAAAATGTCCCAATGTTGGGGCGGTGCAATGCTTTTATCCTCCACAAGGATTGCGGTTGCGACGTCGCCAAAGATGAAATGACTGTCGCGGTCGCGCCAGTTGAGGTGGCCTGAACAGACTTCTGGATTGATGACCAGCACCGATTTTGCGTTGCCCGCGCGGATAAAATCGGCGGCGGTTTGAATGCCAAATGTTGCCGATGAACACGCAACATTCATGTCAAAGCCGAAGCCTTCTATGCCGAGCGCATCCTGAATTTCGACAGCAATGGCCGGATAGGCGCGTTGCATATTGGAACAGGCACAAATAACCGCGTCAACGTCTGCCGCGTCCCGCCCCGCGCGCGCCAACGCGTCCCGCGCCGCCGCAACACCGATTTCGGCAAGGATAGACAGGGCTTCGTTGGGGCGTTCGGATAGACGCGGGCACATAATGTCGGGGTCCAATATTGACGCCTTTGAAAGGACAAAACGCGCGGTAATTCCCGATGCTTTTTCAATGAACTCTACTGATGAGGGCAGTAAAGCCTCCATATCACCTGATGCAATGGCGTCCGCATTGGCCGCGTTATGACGGTCCACATAGGTGTTGAAACTGGCCACCAACTCTGCGTTGGAAATGCTGTCCGCTGGGGTGAAAAGACCCGTGGCAGAAATGACGGGGAGGGGGATATTTGTCATATGATCCTTTTGCATCAGCCAAAGTGGCTGGTTCAAGCATTTTATGTGTGCTATTATCATAATACACTATCAGGAAAGGTTCAACATGGGCAGCATCAAATCTACATCCTATTCGGCGACCAAGGCGGGGATTGGCTTTGGCAGTGCGCTGGCCATCACAATTTCATGGAGCATCCATAAATCCATAATCTGGGCGATTGTGCACGGATTCTTCTCGTGGCTTTATGTCCTTTATTATGCGGTAAGACGGTGATCGAATAGACGCGCATGCAAAGCGAATATAGGATAGTCTTTGCGTAAGCCTTCAGACTTAAGGAAATATCATGGCCAAATCACAAATGAAATCGAACAAGGAAACCCGCAAGCCAAAGGCCAATAAGAAGGAAAAAACCAATGCGTCCAATCCTTCTTCGAAACCAAGCGCGGTGACGATTGCCACGTTGAAGAACTAAGCGCGGTGCCCAATTCCGATTTGCTCTCGCTTATCCGCACGATCCCGGATTATCCAAAACCCGGTATTCAGTTTCGCGACATCACGACGCTGATCAGCGATGCGCACGGTTTTGGTTTGGCGATTGAACGGATGCGGGATGCCATCTTGCCGCACGCCCCGACCTTGATCGCTGGGATTGAGGCACGCGGCTTCATTTTCGGGGCGGCGCTCGCGAAGGAAATGGGGCTGGGCTTTGTCCCCATTCGCAAGAAGGATAAACTTCCCGGGCAAACCATCGGGATAAACTATGCCTTGGAATATGGCAGCGACCGCATTGAAATTCATGCCGACGCGGTTGGTGTGGGTGACAAAATTGCCCTGATTGATGATTTGATTGCCACGGGGGGCACGGCTGTGGCTGCGACGACATTGCTCCGCTCCACCGGCGCAGAAGTGGTGGCGGCCGCATTTCTGGTGGATTTGCCGGAATTGGGCGGGGCGGCGGTTCTGGCCAAAGAAGACGTGCCCGTGGTGTCGCTGCTGGCCTTTGATGGGCATTGATGCCGCTATCATGCGCTTTTGATAAAAAACCAGACGGCGACAATTGCCAGCAAAACGGCAAAAATGCGCCGCACAATTTTTTCGCGCCTCTTTTCGGTCAGCCATTGCTGTGCGTGACTGGCGAATATGACGATGACAAGATGGATTGATGTCGCAATCATCAAATATGTCAGGGTCAGGATTATGGCCTGCTCTGTCACGGTGCCATTCGCGACAATGAATGTTGGCAGTATTGCGACGTAAAATAGCGCCGCCTTTGGGTTCAAAAGGTTGATGAGAAACCCCCGGCGCAGGTGATTGAGGCCGGACGTTTTCAACGCTGCCTTGTCGTGTGTGCCGTGCCATGCCTCCCAAGCAAGCCAGAATAAATAAAGACTGCCGATCCAGCGTAATGCCGCCGGAATCACCGGGTGGGATGTTATTATTTCTGCCAACCCAATAGCCGCAGTCAAGCCGATCAGCGCCAGCCCAAAGAATATACCCAGTGTCGCCAATATGCCCGCGCGCCGCCCTTTTGTCGCCGAAAGAAGCGCCAACCACACCATATTGGGTCCAGGCGTAAGCTCTAGGATGAGGGCGGTAACGAAAAATGACTGAAACAGGGGCGGCATCATAGGGGTAGGCCTGTTTTATCTAAGAATTGCAATGACACAAAATCATAGATGCCGCGTGCAGTGGCCATCAATAGGATATTGGACGCCCATGATTTGCCACTGTAAGGCAGCGTCATATTCCGCCAACGCATAAGGAACGACAATATGGCGCAAGACGAAGAAGATTATGTCTATGACGAAGCAAGCGGGGAGTGGATTAGTGCTGCCGATGCGCGTGATAAAGCCGATACGTCTGGCGTTGAAGTACGCGATGCGGTGGGCAATGTGCTAGCGGACGGGGACGCTGTCACCTTGATCAAGGATTTGACCGTGAAAGGCGCAGGCCAGACTTTGAAGCGGGGTACGCTGATTAAATCGATCCGCCTTACCGGTGACGCGCAGGAAATTGACTGCCGCTTTGATGGGATCAAAGGATTGGTTCTGCGCGCTGAATTTGTGAAGAAGCGTTAAAATGGTGCAACAAGGAAAGGTCAGAACCAGCGCGCGTTACTTGCTTGCGTTGATTTATCTGCTCGCTGGCGTTGCACATCTCCGGTCTCCCGCTGGATTTTTGCAAATCACGCCTGGGTGGGTTCCCTTCCCTGAACACATTATATTTATAACAGGCGTATGCGAAATTGCCGGAGCGGCGGCACTGGCATTTGTGCCAAAATTACGCCGCGCGGCTGGCATCGCCCTCGCACTTTATGCCGTTTGCGTTTATCCGGCGAACATCAAGCATGCGTTAGAAGGTATCGCGGTGGGCGGCACCCAGATGAGCTGGTGGTATCACGCGCCGCGTCTCGCTTTTCAGCCGATCTTTATCTGGTGGGCATTGTGGGCGGGAAGCGTTACCGATTGGCCGTTCGCGCGCAAATCGCTCACTTGAACTGCACCAAATCCCAAAGCGTACCGTATAAATCCTCGAAAACAGCAACCATGCCGTAAGGAGCGTCAAGCGGCGGTCGAACGAATTTCACGCCTTTTGCACACAGCGCTTGATAGTCGCGGGCAAAATCATCTGTTTGCAGAAACAGAAACACACGTCCGCCCGCTTGGTTGCCGATAAAAGCTTCCTGTTCAGCTGATGATGCCCGCGCAAGCAGGACAGACGTGCCGGTCGATCCAGGAGGCGCAACCAGAACCCAGCGCTTGTCCTGCTCAGGCTGATAAATATCCTCGATCAGTGTGAAACCGAGGACACTAACATAATATGCAATGGCTTCGTCATAGTCGCGAACAACCAACGCGACATGGGCGAGTGATTGCTTCACGCGCTCGGGCGGCAATTGCCCAGCCACATGACGCGAACGAATTCATCATAGTTGAGGAATGTTCCAGTCAGACTGATTTTATTGCCTTTTTTGAGGCTCAACGCATAAGAGCTTTGCCCTTTGGCCATCATGCAGCTGATATTTGTTTTGAATCGCGGCACTAGTCCGGCATTGACCAAGCTCGTCGACGGTTCCGGGATGTTGTAGGCGACGCGGTATCCTTCGCCATTTTTAATGACATAATCAACGCGTCCGGTGAGGGTGAATGATCGGTTCTTATAACGCGGGACAATAAGCGCCGCCCCCGCCTTATCCTCACGTGAAAGTTGCATCGCCAATTCCGCCGCATCCATTTTCGTTGGCGCACCGCTCGTCAGTGCATTTTTACCCGCAGCGGCCGCAGCCATGCCGGCTTTTCCACCCTTAATGGCGTTGAGCATCAAGCACATTTCGCTCATCACGCCCTCAGATTTGGCGGTTGCACCCTTAGGAAGTTTGACGAGCATTTCCACTTTTCCAACGCCGCCTCCTTCGCTGGTCGCCGTAATCAGCATGGCGATGGCGCGTGATTTGTTCGATTGGCGCTGTTCCAACAGCATGCTGCCGTCCTCTGCTTCATCGCTGATCACATCATAGTCTCTGCCGACAGCGATTCCGCGCATCTGACGAATTGCAATCAATGGAGTCAGGCTGGCCACGTTCACGGAAGATGTGTAATTGGTGCCGCCAAGCGGGTTGCCCTTTTTGACGAAATTCTCTTGGCAGGTGGCTGCAAAAGCGGTGCTTGGCACCAACGCAACCGCAAAAGCGATCCCCAGAAAACGACGCATGCACAACACTCCATTTATCAAGACGCAATGTTTCATACATTGCAAAAAGTCTCTAACGGCGACAAGCAGAAAAATGTGCTAGGCCGCTATACACAAGGTGAACCTACTGCAGCAAGGTAGCTTCACGGTCTTTCAACGCGGGCGAATACGCGTTAAGGCATGGCCATCATGTCCGAACAATCCCCCCTTGATCAGTTTAAATCTGTCCTCACTGGAACCGCGCGGGCAATGGCGCACGAGCCAGAGGTTGAACTGGCATTCACAGCGGACGCGCCGACACAGGCGGGTAAGAATTTTCGTGTGCCCATGCCGGGACGGAATTTGCCCGTCGAACAAGTGGCTGAAGCGCGGGGGTTTGCTGAC
>JBEBKH010000097.1:0-7885 GCA_040079575.1 Chakrabartia sp.
TACTCAATTCATCACAATTGAATTTGAGCACCAATCCTTGACATGTAGGAATATTATTTCCACCAAATCATCGTCTTTGAACCGTTACATATCCCCCAACTTGGCCAGTTTCGGCTCGCCGGTCTCGGCTGCCCTGCGTCCTTAACTTCTCAGTGGAAGCACTGTCCCTGCGAAGTTTGCGAAGCTAAGCCGGTTTTTTGGCAGAAATGCGTCACACGCCCTCGTCTAAAACGAAAATGCCAGAGGGTCTGTAAGCCGGGTTTTGTCCAAGTGGCCAGTTTAGAACTGGGCCACCCTGTGCGACCATTCCTCTAGGAGCGTTGTTACCAACGCCCTCAAGCAACCAACCCGAATGACTGGCAGGAGGATGCCATATGCCATTCCTATTCGGTCTTGCTCCCGGTGGGGTTTGCCGTGCCGCCTTTGTTACCAAAGGCGCGGTGCGCTCTTACCGCACCGTTTCGACCTGGCCGGCACGCATGCCGGTGGTTTATTTTCTGTGGCACTTTCCCTTGGGTCACCCCAGCCGGACGTTATCCGGCACCGTTCCTCGCTGGAGCCCGGACTTTCCTCCCCCACGTGGTTACCCACATGGCGGCGGTCGCCCGACCCTCTGGCGTCGTCCTTATACTAATCCCCTTGCGGTTTGGGAAGCAAAAGCCCCAAAAGGATCGCACGGCATTCACCGTCAATCACGCCGTCGATCAATTCTGGGCGAAAACGCCGCTGAAATGCGCGGATCGCCGCCGGGCCATCCGCCACGTCATAGCCAAAGCGTTCAAGCGCGAGCAGAAAGCCGCCGTCGGTCCAATGCGGGTCCATCAAATTCTTGGTTGGGCGGGGCAATGCAAGGCGCAGCTTGGCCAGTTGGGCCCAGGGGAAAAGTTCGCCGGGGTCTTCTTTGCGCGCGGGGGCGATGTCGCTATGCCCAACAATGTTTCCGCGGGTGATTTTGTACCGCGCGACAATTTCGGCGACCAGCGGGATCAGCGCGTCAATCTGCGCCTCTGGAAAGGGTCGATAACCAAATTCATGCCCCGGGTTGACGATCTCAATCCCGATACTGGCGGAATTTATGTCGGTGGTCCCGCGCCAATAGGACCGCCCCGCATGCCACGCGCGCTTATCCTCCGCGACCATCCGGACAATCTGGCCGTCCTCTGCCACGACATAATGGGCAGAAACCTTTGCCTCTGGGTCAGCAAGTCGGGCAATGGCGGACGCCGCATCCTGCATCCCGGTATAGTGGAGCACCAGCAAGCTGATGGGGGCCAAGCGCACATCGAAATTGGGGGACGGTGTTTCGATCATCTGGATCATGTGCGACCTTCCCCTGCTTGCGCTGTGCGAACCGTGACAATTGCGACGCCTGTCATCGCGATCACCCCTCCCAGTATCATAACCCATGTCAACGGTGTGTGGAAATAGAGCGTACTCGCCAACACCGCAATGATCGGGGCGGCCAAGGTGAGGGGCACGACCGTACTGACGGCATGGCGTTGCAACAGCCAGCTCATTGACCCCTGCCCGATCACTGTTGAACCAATCGCCGAAAAGGCGATCCAGCCCAAGGTCGAAAGTGGTAATGATGGGACCGCTTTGACGGTTTCGGGTTCAAAAATATAAGCAATTGGAAACAGCACAAGCGTCCCGATCAAGCCAATCCAAGCATAGATCGTCAGCACGGGGGTGCCAATCAAACGCCTTTGAATGAGGGAACAAAATGCCCATATCAGACTCGCAACTGCAGTCAGGGCAATACCAGGAACCTCGCGCGCGGCGGCTGGATCAAAAACCAGCAACACGACACCGGCAAAGGACAAGGCCATCCCGAACATCCGCACCTTATGCACACGTTCCCCCAAGAAAATCATTGCGAGGATCAGAGAAAATGGCACGCCCAACTGACCCGCAATGGCCAGCGCGCTGATATTATCCGACACCGCGAGGGATAGATTTGTGACGATGTAGAAAATGCCCCCGGACAACAGCCCCAGCCCGATCAGCTCACGCATTTTCCCTGAAATGATTTTAAGCGCGGGAAAACACACCGCAAAAACAATCACCTGCCGCAGCAATGCCGCCGTCATTGGGTCCGTCAAATCCACCGCCATTTTGACGGCGACCAGATTTAGCCCCCACATCAGGTTCATTGCCGCAGCAACGCCAAGATCGAGTCCGCCGAATCGGTGATGAACATGGGAGGTCATAGAAAGTGCAATAGGGTCAGGACGCGTTAAATCCAAAACGGCACAAACGGTGTGCCAATGCAACGCGATCAAAAGGCTTCATCAGATAACTGTCCGCCCCCTTTTTCATCGCCTCCCTGATCACATTCAACCGCGTTTCTGTTGAACACAGCAGCAGTTTTGGTATTGGTTTGTCATTGGATGCCTTGATGGTTTCAATAAACTCAATGCCTGACATATCGGGCATGTTCCAATCAACCAGCATCATGTCGGGCATTTTGTTCTGGCATTGCAGCAATGCTTCTCTGCCACTGTCCGCTTCGGACACAAGAAAGCCAAAACTCTCCAGCAGGTTGCGCGCAATTGCTCGCACCATCCGGCTATCATCAAGGATCAGGCATTCAGGCTGCATCGTACGATCTTTGCCGCAGGGGTACGCTTAATGTTATGCTCACGCCGCTCTGCAACGCTGTCGTCAGGGTGAAATCGCCACCAAGACGCTTCATGCTGGCGCTCACCGCATCCAAACCAACACCGCGCCCTGAAAAGGCATTTGTGCTGTTCGCGGTTGTAATCCCCGGCGCGGATAAGAGGGATAAAAGCTGGGCGTCGCTGATCTCTTCGGGCGCGCACACAAGATGAATGTGCGCTTCTTGTGCGGACTGGAAAACAGCCTGCCGATCAATACCGCGCCCATCATCTACAATCGTGAGAGTGAGGACATTTTCGTTTAGCGCCGCAGAAATTATAATCTTTCCGGTTTCATGCTTACCAGCGCTTCTCCGTTCATCTGGTGTTTCAAGCCCGTGATCAAGCGCATTGCGTATTATATGCAGCAGCGGATCCCTCAACCCGTCAACGACCTCACGGTCCACCATCAACGCGCCGCCAGAGAGTTCAAGCGTAACTTGCTTGCCAAGGGTTGTTGCCGTCTGACTGACAATGCGGTCCAAGCCCGCATAAAGCCGCTCTATCGGCTGAGCGCGGCTTAACGTTAAAGCCTGTGTCATCTCCGTAATGGCAACAGACAATTCTGATACAAGAGGGTTGATCGTTGGCGCCGTTTCATCAGATGTCAAAACAGCCAACAATCGGCGATGGGCCGCGGCAACACCCTCAACACATTGGGCGAGCTGTTCAAACTGGTCCGATGGCATGCGAATGGTGCGCGAACGCTGTTGTTGCATCGAAACAGCCGGTATCCGCGCCTGCGATGGTTTTGCAATCTCAACACCTAGGGCAGCAATCAGTGCCGGCTCATCATGTGCGGGCAATCCGATGCCCGCTTCAATGGCGTCGGCCAGCGCGCCAATGCGGTTAATGACAGCCACAATGGCACGAGCCCTGTCAGCAGAGGCAGGAAGCTGACTTTCACGGATTTGAGCCAAAACATGCTCTGTCGGCACGCATAGATTTTCAAAACGTTCAAAATTGAGGAAACCGCAATTGCCGCGCACAGTGTGGACAAAGCGGAAAATGCTATCAAGTGCCAAGCGGTCGGAGACATCAACCGACCATGCAGCTAGATCCGGTCCAAGGTTTTCAAACCCCTCCCGTGTGTCCGCCACAAAATCACCGATCAGATCGTCCACTTTTCACCCATCCCAATTCTATGCCGTTAAAGCATAGTCATGGTTAAAGGTGCGTTAGGAGCAGAGCATAAATCTCACCATTTTGGCGCAGAAATTCGGTTATTCGTCCTTTAACGTCGCGCCAAAGAGGATGAAGGGTTGATCAGGATCAGAAACCTGCACACCGCCCCCACTTTCAGAAGCGATCAAATGTGCGAGCCATGCAGCGGCAGCACGCGGGGCAATTGCATTTTCATCCGCATCGCCGACCAACGCCGTGCGCAGTTCAGAATCAAGTACAAGCCGCTCCCCTTCCGCGCGAATAACGATTTCTGTCACATTGCCGTGCACTTCTGCTCCGACATCCAAACGGCCGCCACGTACCAATGCGTCACCCGCGATCATCGCGAGGTTGAGCAAAACTTTAATCGCCGGCTTGGAAAGCGAAGGTTCGTTTACAAGCCAGCCGAGTTCAACCTTTTTATTATTCCCAAACAGGCCTTCAATTGCGGTTTTAGCCTCACGAGAATCGACCAAGTCCCCAAATCCACCCGCCGCCCCAAAGGCCAAACGAAAGAATTTTAGCTTGTTGGCCGATGCACGGGCACTGTCATTAAGCAATTCTAACACGCGCGTCCGCATTTCAGGATCATGTTCGTCCGCGAGGAGCTCAAGCCCATTGTTAAGCGCACCCACCGGGCTGAGCAGATCATGGCACAGCCGCGAACACAGCAAACTAGCAAAATCAACTGCGTTGACTGTCATGACGTCATATCCCCCGCGCATTCCTAAAAGCAGAAAGCGGGGCCCTTCTGCCGAAAACAGCGGAGTCTGGCAAGTCTGCTTTCAATCGACGCAATGAAGCCTGACAGGCGAAAATCGCCCAAAGAGTTCACCATTGTGAATTGCACGCCATGCGCCAACTGCACCGCCCGCAATAATTACCCATAAGGAACCGTCTGGGGTCGCAGCTTTGGCGTCCTGCATCGAGGGCAAACACACACCGTTTGGATGAGAATGAAAACAACCAAGGACAGCGGGACCATCAACGCGTGCAGCACGGTGCGCCGCAATAAGTTGGGCAGGGTCAATCTCAAATTGATCCTCTATTCTATTGGAAATGTTATCTGTTTTTTGAATATGCGTAATTTTTGACGCATCACCGAACAATAGCCCACAGATCTCCTTATCCGGTGCTTCATGGGCATAGGCGATCAGCATATCATGCAATTTACTTGAAATTATGACGTCCATAGCGCCAAGGTTAACCGATGAGCGACGATGCGACCAGAGTTGAAGTTTTTGTAAGCCACGACATGCTAGGATGGCGACTGGACCGCGCACTTGCTGTTCTTATTCCGACACTGTCACGCGAACGCATCAAAGCGCTCATTTCATCTGGGCAAGTCACATCGAACGCTGCCTTATCACGCGATCCATCCGCCAAGATTAAGGCAGCGGCGGCTTACCAAATCCTTATCCCTGCGCCAACGCCCGCACATAATATCGCACAGGATATTCCCCTTACAATCGCGTTTGAAGATGATCATTTGTTGGTGATCGATAAACCTGCGGGCTTGGTCGTTCACCCAGCTGCTGGTAATTTTGACGGCACATTGGTTAATGCGCTACTTCACCATTGCGCGGGTCGCCTATCGGGTGTTGGTGGCGTCGCACGCCCCGGTATCGTCCACCGCATCGACAAAGACACATCTGGATTGATGGTGGTTGCCAAAACCGACCGCGCACATGTCGGCCTTGCCGCGCAATTTGCCAATCACAGTCTAGACAGGCGGTATAAGGCGGTTGTGTCCACCTTGCCAAAGACTGGCAGTGGTACAATCGACGCCCCGCTTGCCCGTTCCCCCATCAATCGCAAAAAAATTGCCATTGTCGGCGAAGGCCGTGGCAAACATGCCATCACCCATTGGACGATGATTGAGCCTTTGAAGTCTGCTGCTTTGATTGAATGCCGCCTTGAAACCGGCCGCACGCACCAGATCCGTGTGCATATGGCGTCAATCGGTCATCCTTTGATGGGCGATCCCGTTTACGGCCGTCCCCGCCCCAATCACCGCGAACTCCTTCAAAATCTCGGCTTTGAAAGACAAGCCTTGCACGCCGCAAGAATAGGTTTTTTGCATCCGATCACCGGAGGGTCTTTAACTTTTGAAAGTGACATCCCATCTGATATACAGCGACTGTTAAGCGCTTTGCGTGTATGACAGCAGAAATTCAGTACGGTATGATCCGTGCTCAGGGAGTTAAAAGTAATGGCTGCTAAGAAATTTTCAGCGAAGTCAGTGCCAACGAAGTCAGTGACAGTGAAATCAAATGTTCCTGCGACGATCCCGTCTCTCGGCAGTGAGGCAGGGCTGAACCGCTATATGGCTGAAATCCGTAAATTTCCGCTACTGACCCCCGAAGAAGAATATATGCTCGCGAAACGCTTTTCCGAACATCAAGATACAGATGCGGCGGCTAAGCTTGTCACATCGCACCTCCGTCTGGTCGCGAAAATCGCAATGGGATACCGTGGTTACGGCCTTCCTGTCAGCGAACTAATTTCAGAGGGCAATATTGGCCTGATGCAAGGCGTGAAAAAGTTTGAGCCTGATCGCGGCTTTCGCCTCGCCACATACGCAATGTGGTGGATTAAGGCATCGATGCAGGAGTTTATCTTGCGCAGCTGGAGCCTTGTCAAAATTGGCACCACTGCCGCGCAGAAAAAATTGTTTTTCAACTTGCGCCGAATGAAACACACGCTCAACGCCTATGAAGACGGCGATTTGCGCCCAGAAGACGTACGCAAAATCGCCACTGATTTGGGCGTATCCGAAACCGAAGTCGTCAACATGAACCGCCGTATGTCCAACGGCGGCGACACATCTTTGAACGTGTCGCTCAATGACGAAGGCGATGGCCAATGGCAGGATACACTCCAAGATAACGGCCCCTTGCAAGACGAAGTGTTCGCCGAAGCTGAGGAACGCGTTGTTCACCGCGCGATGCTCAGTGAAGCGATGGGCAGCCTCAATGACCGCGAAAAACACATCTTGACTGAGCGCCGCTTGATTGAAGAGCCCAAAACGCTTGAGGAATTGAGCCAAGAGTTCGGCGTATCCCGCGAACGCGTCCGTCAAATTGAGGTCCGTGCCTTTGAAAAGCTACAAAAAGCGATGATGGGGATTGCGGGAAGCAAAGGTATGCTCGCAGCGGCTTGAACCTTGCTGCTATCCCGCTAAACGTCCCCTCATGGCAAAACGCGCTGACCGCAAGCTTTCATACCGTATCGGCTGGATTGTTGGCCGAGGGATTTTGTATTTTATCATCGGATCAGTGCTGTGGGTTCTTGCTTACCGCTTTATCCCGCCGCCCATCACCGCAACAATGGTTGGTGATGTTGTCGCTGGGCGCGGGCTGCACAAGAATTGGATGAGTCTGTCTGCGATGGACCCAGACATGGCGAGAGCAGCGATTGCTGGCGAAGACGGAAAGTTCTGTTCCCATGACGGGTTTGATCGCGAAGCCATTGAAAAAGCAATAAAACGTAACGCACGGGGCGGCCGTATCCGGGGTGGATCCACCATTTCACAGCAAACTGCAAAGAATGCCTTCCTGTGGCAAGGCGGTGGATTTTTCCGCAAGGGGCTTGAAGCTTGGTTCACTGTCCTGATTGAAAATATCTGGGGTAAGCGGCGCATTATGGAGGTTTACCTCAATGTTGCAGAAACCGGTATCGGCACATACGGCGCAAACGCTGGGTCTCTGCGCTATTTCGGGCATGACGCCAGCATGATGTCCCCAATTGAGGCCGCGCGCATTGCTGCAATTCTGCCACTGCCCAAAAGGCGTGACGCGGTTGACCCCGGTGGGTTTGTTCGCCGACACGGCAACCGCCTTGCCGCAAACGTCGGCGTGGTGCGGCGCGATGCGTTGGATGCGTGCCTCAAATAAGAATATTTTGTGAATTGTCTCTTTTCAGGACAATCACTTAATGCTGTTTACACGACTCAAAATTTTTATTAATAATCAGTTAAGCAATAAAAATTGCTATTTTTGGTCGCAGCAAATTTCATACAAACAGGAGCTGCATCGTGAAAATTTCCAAAAAAATACTGGCTT
>JBEBKH010000098.1:0-7876 GCA_040079575.1 Chakrabartia sp.
TTACCAAACCGGCGGACCGTGACGTCGTTTGCCACGCCAGCGCATGGGACATCGACAATGTAGATGATTTGCGCATCAAAATGTGCACCAAGGTCAATGGCGGAGATTTCGTGACGATCCATCATGAACTCGGCCACAATTATTACCAGCGCGCCTATAACAAACAATCCTATCTCTATTTGAATGGTGCCAATGATGGCTTCCATGAAGCGATCGGCGATGCGGTTGCTTTGTCGATGACCCCCAATTATCTGGTCCAAATTGGGTTGCTTGACCCTTCAAAAGTACCAAGTGCGGATAAGGATACGGGCCTATTGCTGCGTCAGGCGATGGATAAGGTCGCTTTCCTGCCGTTTGGGTTGCTGGTTGATAAATGGCGCTGGGGCGTATTTTCCGGCACGATCCCGACCGACGCTTATAATAAGGGGTGGACCGACCTACGCCTTAAATATCAGGGGATCACGCCGCCCGTGGCGCGCGATGAAAGCAATTTTGATGCTGGTGCCAAATATCACATCCCGGGCAACACGCCTTATACGCGTTATTTTCTTGCGCGAATTTTGCAGTTCCAATTTTACAAGGCAGCCTGCGACATTGCGAAATGGAAAGGGCCGCTTCATCGCTGCTCTTTCTACGGCAATAAAGAGGTTGGCGCGCGCTTGAACGCGATGCTTGAAATGGGCGCGAGCAAGCCTTGGCCAGACGCGCTTCAGGCGTTTACCGGCAAGCGCGAAATGGACGGTACGGCGATGATCGCCTATTTCAAGCCTCTGATGACGTGGCTCAAAAAGGAAAACAAAGGCAAAAGCTGCGGTTGGTAATTACCGGAACGGTGGTTCGTTAAACGCCCTAAGCTTCCGACTGTGAAGCTTAGGGCCTTTGCGGCGCAATTCTTCGCAGGTTTCAATTGCGATGCGGAGATGTTCGGCAATGGCACGCTCGTAAAAAGCATTGGCTTGGCCGGGTAGCTTTAATTCGCCGTGGAGCGGCTTATCCGATACACACAAAAGGGTGCCATAGGGGACGCGGAAACGGTAACCCTGCGCCGCAATCGTTGCTGATTCCATATCGATGCCAACCGCACGCGACTGGCTGAAACGCAGCGCCGATTTGGAATAATGGAGTTCCCAATTACGGTCATCAGTGGTGACAATCGTGCCGGTACGCAGGCGTCGCTTGAGCGCCTTTTCATCCTCACCAGATACCGTCATCGCGGCACTGGCAAAGGCTTGCTGAACCTCAGCAATTGGTGGAATTGGAATTTCAGGCGGTAGGACATGGTCAAGGACATGGTCATCGCGCAGATAAGCATGGGCGAGAACGAAATCGCCAATTTTTTGGCTGTCCCGCAACCCGCCGCAATGCCCGATCATCAGCCAAGCCTCTGGTCGCACAACCGCAAGGTGGTCGGTGATTGTTTTGGCGTTGGACGGCCCGACGCCAATGTTGACAAGGCTGATGCCTGAACGGTCTGGGGCCATCAAATGCCACGCTGGCATCTGATGTTTGCGCCATGCACTGTCTGCCATTGCAGATTGTGGGTCGGGCGTGTCAGCACTCACCATCACATGGCCCGGCGCCGAAAGAGCAGTGTAGCGATTGTCCTTGCCCAATTGTTCGCATGCCCAAGCAACAAATTCATCCACATAGCGGTTATAGTTGGTGAACAAGATGAAACGTTGAACATGTTCAGGGGGTGTGCCCGTGTAATGGCGAAGGCGTGCCAATGAAAAATCGGTACGCAGTGCGTCAAACAGAGCAAGGGGACGCGATTGCCCTTCATGGCTTAGGAACAAGCCGTCAGCGAGCTCATCGCCAATCGCCGCGAGTTCTGTTGTCGGAAACCAACGGCCCAAATCAGTCGCGCTCACATCAGCCAGCGCCAATGTGCCACCAGCATCGAGGACATAGGGGAAGGGAATCTCTTGCGCGCTTGGCTGCACCGAAATCACGACTTCATATTCTTCAGCAATGCGGTCAAGCTGTTCGGTCAGATAGTCCCCGAAAATTTGTGGTCGCGTGACGGTAACGACATAGTCCCCCGGTTTTTCCAATCGACCGAAAGACCGCATGGGGTGTGGGGATTTTTCTGTGCCGAGATAGTGAATGTGCAGTTCGGGATAGGAAAATGAACCGTCCGTCCGCGTCGATGGCGCAGGAGGTTCACCTGTCGCGACATAATGTTCAACAGCATCGCGCAAGCGCTTAACAGAGGCGGCGTAGTGCGCCTCCAATTCTTTAATGATGGTTTTTGTAAGAGTCATAACTTGATCTAGAGGAACCTTGGCCCTTCACGCAAGTCAGACATGAAAAAGGCGGCAGATGGGATGCCCATCCGCCGCCAGATCATTTTTCATTCAACTGCGTTCAGAAGGATTTTTTGAGTGTAATCCCGTAAGTCCGCGGTTGGATTGGATAACCAGCAAAGCTGCCAGCCTGCGCCACTGATGGGAACGAAGCGATGAGCGCCTTGTCCTTCAATAGATTGCGTGCCCAGAACTGCGCTTGGATCACATCCTTATTGCCGATGCCAAGGCTTAGGTTGACATTGTTATAATCATTAATGCCAATGGGGATCGCCGAAGTGATTTCCGTGTTTGTCTTGATCGTGCTGGCATAGGAATATTCAGCACGGATGTAGCCATCCCAATTGCCACCAATTTCAAAATTATAGGTTGAGTTGAGATTCACACTCCATTTGGAAATGCCGTCAGGGCGGGTTCCGGATAGGTCGCGGAATTGAACGCCAGGTGTGCAGCGCGGGTCTGCCGGAATGCAGCGTGCCCGTGTGAACGAATCGTAGACTGGATCAAGGTAAGTGACGCCGCCACTGAAGGTGAGGGCCCGTATCGGACGATAAGAGAAATCAAGTTCGAAACCCTTAACTGATTGTTCACCCGCGTTGACCAGATTGAACCCTGTGCCGGTAAAGGCATTGGACTGGAACCCTTTAATGCTCTGTTGGAAGACAGCAAGGTTGACAAAACCACCAGTAAAGCTGCCTTTGACACCAATTTCATACACGGTCACGTTTTCTGGATCTGTCGACCGGCCAACGCCGTTCAACGGCGGGCGCGAGTCACGGGACAGGTTGAATGCCCCGGCTTTCCATCCTTTTGAATAGCTTGCATAAGCATTCAGGCGTTTGGAAAAGTCATAAGCGACGCGGCCCATATAAACGACCTTATTGGCCTTCAGGATTTCATTCTGATAATTGAATGGCTGCGAAAGGAACTGAAATCCACCGAAACCAAGGGCCGCAAAATAATTGCCCGGAATTGGTGACGCCAGTGTCGCGCCCGCAGGTGACAACGAAAGTGCGATGTTCCTCAATTGTGTTGTTGCTGCAGCGTTACCCGGAACAGCAAGTGCTGCGATCGGCAAAAGGGCAATGTTGGGAAGGTTGTTCAAATTGAGGCGTGCAAACGCATCAGTTGTATTGCCATTCATTGACCCATTTTTGCGGTCATTCAGATAGGCCAAACCGCCCGACACTGTGAATTTATCAGTGACTTTGTAATCTGCCTGTCCAAAGAGCGAATAAGATTTGTTCTTCAGCAAATAATCGACTGTAACGCCTTGACCAGGTTGGATGTACGTCGTCCCTGGGGCTGCGCCGCCGCTGGCAATTTGTAATCCCTCTAAGAGCGGCAGCAGACCTTGCCCGAGGCCGTTTACAAAGCCACGTGCCTGTGTGCCCCATTTGATGAATTCGAATTTGTCGATTGTTTCGGTGCCGTAGAAGCCGCCGACCAACCAAGAAAATGGCCCGTCACCGTCTGACGTGAGACGAAATTCCTGGGTGAAATTCTTGATCTTATTGTCGATCTGCTGATCAACAATTCTTGCCGCAGTGAAATCGACATCCAGAGTTGCATTATCGGTTTGATTGCGCAGCGCGGTGATCGACGTCAGTTTGGCAAAGCCCAATTCGAAATCAGATTGCAGCGAAATACCTTTGCCGACCAATTCGTTGCCGGGGTCTGTGTCGTAAACAAGTTCATAATTGAAGACGCGGCCGGTATTGCCAATCTGCGCGCCAAGGAGTCCGCCGATGACCCCCGTTGTCACGGGGCCGTTGAAAATCGGCACCGCGCCACAACAGACTTCGGTGAGCTTATTATAGTCGGCGATCAAACGGAAAGAGACTGAATCAGATGGTTCGAACAACATGTCATAGCGAACGGAAAACCGATCGCGATCATTGACTTTTGTGCCCAAGTTGATGTTGTTGAAATAACCATCACGTTTGCTGAATGATCCTGAAAGGCGCAGTGCCACAGTGTCGCTGAGCCCAGCATTCACGGCCAGTGTACCTTCTTTGGTATCATAGTTGCCATACGTCAGTGATGCGTTGCCGCTCCATTCAAATTGCGGTTTCTTGGTGATGATGCTGATCGCACCTGCCGAAGTGTTCTTACCGAACAGGGTCGATTGCGGGCCACGCAGAACTTCGACACGCTCAATTTCGGGAAGATCTGCAATCGCCGATGCTGATTTTGACCGGTAAACGCCGTCAACGAAAACGCCGACCGAGCTTTCGATACCGATATTGCCGCTGCCGTTACCGAATCCGCGGATCACGAAGTTTGTCTGAGCAGCGCTCTGGAACTGCGGTACTTTTAGGGAAGGAACGAGAACCTGAAGATCGATCAGATCGTTGATCGACGACTGTTCAATGGTCTTGCTATCGGTAACCGAAACGGAAATCGGCACATCTTGCAATGTCTGTTCGCGCTTTGACGCGGTAACGATAATTTCGGTGCTGTCTTCTGCTTCTGCCTCTTGGGCGAATGCAGGGCTGGCAATACTGATCGCTGACAATGCAGCTGATACAAACATGCTCGTTCTAAATGAATTTCTCATATTCTCTCCCATCTCGATGACGCGACTGATACCGCTGTCTGAACATTGTATGGGGGAAATGCGGGAATTGACGCAAGCGTAAAGATTCAAATCATTTTTTTATTTTTTAAGCGTGTCTTTTGAGGAACAGGGGCGGCAGTTTTATGGCCGCCCCAGCACCGCATTACAAATGTTCGAGAACATATTCCGCAGCACTGACGCGGAATTCGCCTGGCGCTTCGACATGGAGTTGTTCAACAACGCCGTCGTTTACAACCATGGCAAAACGTTGGCCGCGTGTGCCCATACCAAATTTGCTGCCATCCATTTCAAGGCCGATGGATTTAACGAAATCGCCATTGCCATCGGCAAGCATTGTTACGCTGTCATCCACACCGTTTGCTTTGCCCCAAGCACCCATAACAAAGGCGTCGTTGACGGCCGTGCAAGCAATTTCATCAATGCCTTTGGCCTTTAGCGCCGTAGCCTGTTCAACAAATCCGGGTAAGTGCTTGGCCGAACATGTTGGTGTGTAGGCGCCTGGCACCGAAAAAAGGGCAATGCGCCGTCCAGCAAAAAAAGCATCGCTGGAAACGGGATTGAGGCCGTCTGCCGTGGGTTGAACAAAATTGGTCGCGGGAATTTTTTCGCCAACTGCGATGGTCATGGAAAATCCTTTCAGATGTTTGATTCTGTCCAGCGATATGTCGGCCTTGATTGTTTCGATTGCAAGACGGGGTTATGGCGTCACTTCATATTTCTGGATCGGAGATTACGCATGGTTGATTTGTCTCGACGTATGGCCATCGGTGGTGCTTTAGGCGGTGCCATCGCTGCGCCTGCGCTAGCAAAAAAAACTGACAAAGCTCCTATCCAGTTGAAACCCATCATCTCGGCCTTTGCCGGAGGACATGTGCCGGTTGCGCTCAAATTTGATCCAGCGAAACTGGACGGCATTTCCGAAAAACTCATCACGTCGCATTGGGCCAATAATTACACGGGTTCAGTCAAGGCGTTGAACATGATCGAGGGGCAAATTGCCAAAGCGCTTGCCGACCCCGACGTTCCAGCACTCGTTTATGGCGGTCTGAAGCGAGAGCTTCTGCACCGCACCGGATCAGTGGTGCTGCATGAACATTATTTTGAAACGTTCGGCGGCAATGGCGTGGCCGGTGGCAGCATTAAGACGGCACTTATAGAATCCTTTGGGTCGTGGGAAAATTGGGAGATTGATTTTCGGCGCACAGGAATGTCACTTGCTGGTGGCTCAGGATGGTGCATTCTTGCGCTAAACCTGCATTTAGGTCGCCTGGAAAATTATTGGGCATGGGACCATATGTCAGGGGCGGCGGCAAGCATCCCGCTGCTGACGCTTGATATGTATGAACATAGTTTTCAGATGGATTACGGCGCAGCAGCGGCAAAATATGTCGACGCGTGGTTCCGCAATGTGAATTGGGAAGTCGTTGATCAACGTTTCGTGCGCGCTCGGAAAATGCATGCATTATGACACCAGCGCACGGCATTCCTTTCGCCGAAGCCGTTCGCATTTGGTGGCGTATTGCGCTGCTTAGTTTTGGTGGCCCCGCTGGTCAAATCGCGCTCATGCACCGTATTTTGGTGGACGAAAAGAAATGGGTGGGTGAAGCGCGCTTCCTGCATGCCCTGAATTTCTGCATGTTGTTGCCCGGACCTGAGGCGCAGCAACTCGCAATTTATATCGGCTGGCTGATGCATAAGGCAAAGGGTGGATTGGTCGCTGGTATCCTCTTTGTCATACCGGGCGCTGTTGCGATCATGGGACTGTCGATCATTTATGCATTGTTTGGCGCGATTGGTCCCGTTGCGGCGCTGTTTTTCGGTTTGAAAGCTGCCGTGCTCGCAATTGTGTTTGAAGCGGTTAAGCGGATTGGCGGCCGTGCGCTTAAATCAAGAGCAAGCAAAATGGTCGCAGTTGCCGCTTTTATTGCCCTGTTTATATTCAAGGTCCCATTCCCATTCATCATTCTTGGTGCGGGCTTAATTGGCTGGGTCGCCGCTAAGCTAGGTAGCAAGGGATTTTCAGGGGGTGGGCATGATGGTTCTGACGCAGGATTGCGTGACGAAGATAGTGCCTTAGGGGAAGACATTCCGGATCACGCCCGTGTTACCGGATGGGCAGCGCTTCGTCTGCCTGCCGTACTTTTGATCCTCTGGCTGACGCCGACAATCCTGCTATTGTTGATCCTTGGCCCTGAAAATCGCTTTACTGAGGTTGCCATATTTTTCAGTCGTATGGCGGTTGTCACGTTCGGCGGTGCCTATGCGGTGCTTGCTTATGTTGGGCAGGCAGCCGTTGATCATTATGGCTGGTTAAGTGCGACCGAAATGCTTGATGGGCTTGGCTTGGCCGAAACGACGCCTGGGCCGCTGATCTTGGTGACGCAGTTTGTTGGCTTTCTTGCAGGATTTCGCGCGCCCGGCGAATTGTCGCCGCTTACAGCAGGTGTATTGAGCGGCTTATTGACAACGTGGGTGACGTTTTTCCCATGTTTTCTGTGGATATTTGCAGGCGCGCCCTATGTTGAACGGTTGCGATCTAATGTTGGGCTCTCAGCAGCGCTTTCGGCAATTACAGCGGCAGTGGTAGGCGTCATCCTCAACCTTGCGCTTTGGTTCGCATCACATTTTTTGTTCGCACGACAACAAGAATGGCAATTTGGCATAGTTGATATTTCTATGCCCGTTTGGGAGACGATTGATCCCATTGCGGCATTGCTGTCTCTAGGGGCGGCTATAGCGTTATTCTTGTTTAAGATAAGTATATTTCGGGTGCTGGGTGGTTGTGGTCTTGCAGGAATCATCCTTCATATAATGTGACGTGCATTTCATGAGAAAGTTATATTTTCATTATTATCAATATGTTAAATATAATTTTTAAGCCCTTGTTTACCCGAATTTGAAACCATGCCTCTTCATACAAAGGGGATGGGGCATGGCGTTAAAGAGCAAAGCAATTTTGGGCGTAGCAGTTATGGGGGCTGTGTTGGTT
>JBEBKH010000099.1:0-7788 GCA_040079575.1 Chakrabartia sp.
ATCTGTGACCGCTGATAAAATGTTTCCGGCAATGGCTTAAACCCAAGGGATGAGAAAAATCCCTCCCCCGTTTTGACCATTTTCAATGGGTCATAGCCTTTGGTCTTCAGCAATTCTGTGACATCATAACCAATGTCCCCTGCCCCGGCGGGCGCGACGATGTTGTAAATGTCACCCCATTCCTGAGCCCACATATTACCCAGCAAATCAGCGCGAATGGGGCCAGTTTTGGCTTGGACCGCATCGCCATATTTTTCGTTGAGTTTCCCGCGTGTATAACAATGCACTTCATCATAAAGCGGCTTAACCTGCGCCCATAATTTGTCCGTCAGCTTGGCAAAATCATCTGCAGGCATGTCATAGCCTGAACGCCACATAGCCCCGACATCGGCATAGCCAAGTTCTTTCGCACCCTTGTTCGCGATGGCAACCATTTTGGCATAATCTTCGCGCATTGGCGCGCCAACATTGGTGTGCCAGCTTGTCCACATTTCCTTCAACTCATCGGGGTTGCGTGAGGTGCCCATTTTTTCTTCAATGTCTGATCCGTTGATCGGTTGACCGCCCAGTGTCCCTTTGCCCTTCCCATAAGCAGAATTTAGGCGGGTCGCGATGGTGTTCAAATCGGCAGCTGCGCCGTCGGTGGTTGGGGCGGGAAGAACAAGGCCACCACGCAGAACATCCAGCTTGCGCTTTGTGTCGTAAGATAAACCGGAAATGCTGCTATATTTTGCAGCTTCAACGGCATAATTTACGGATAATTCAGTTCCCTCTGCGCCAACGCGCGCATTCACCGCATCAGTGTCTTCTGTAATGTATGTGTTGTTTATCCATGCAACTTGGGCTGCATAAACACCAAAGTCCCCAAGTTTTGCCTCCGCATCAGCGACAAATTTATCAGCATCAGCAATGCTCGGCGTACTTTGCGCAAATGCTGGCGTGGCGATACTGAGCGATACAGCCAAGGCGAAAATTGAAACAGCGACTTTCATAGAAAATTCCTCTAAAACGCAATTTTATTACGCAAGAGAGTGGCCTCAAGATTCCTGTTGGTCAAGCCCCAACGGGCTGCAGAACAGGCGATCCAGACCGCGACCGCGCGATGGCATTTGGGGCGGCATTATATTTGGTTGGCAAATCTTGGATATTCAATTGACGGCGCACTTCGGCCAGTGGAAGCGGTAACATCGCTTCCCAATCTGTAGCAGGCAGCCACTTGGTTGCCCTGCCCCGTTTCAGCCCCTGCCACATCGCGCCCATAATCGGTTCACCCGGAAATGCTTTGGAATAATTCCAGGCACCGGCAACTGCGATGACCATGAATCCAATATTGCCGGTATGGGGATAGGAATAAGCGACATTGCACGTTTCGCCAAACCCGTCACAGCCATAGCCCGCAACGACGTGCCACAAATCATGCTGAACACGAATGCGCATCCCGTAACGTTTCATATCCTCTGGAATGACAATATCTTCTAGGCCTGCATCGCGCGCCGCTTCATTCAATCCGTCAGATGTAATGCCGCAGCCATCCATGAAGGTCAGAAATTCAGCACCAAGACTGCCCTGTGGCAAGCTTTTCAAATAGCTGCGGTCGCAGAGAGTATCGACCAAATCTTGCTTGTTGGCCAAAACGCGCATGCCAACTGGCGTGGTCCTAAATCGCTTAAAATTCCGTTCAAACGACCCGCCCCTCAGAGCATAGAGCAATCGGAACACTTGGCTTGTATCTTCTTTATCTTGGATCAATTTGCGTATGGCATCAAGCGCAACCAGGGGCCGGTATCGATTGTTGATCATTGAGCTAATGACATTCATGCTGATAATATGCGCAATTTACAGGTGATGCGCAACGCATATTTCACGCAAGATCATTGAGGTAACGCGCCATTGCGATCCCCAAATCAGGCTTTGCTACTGCACTCATGTGATTTCCGGGGACAGTCAAAAGTGTCGCGTTGGATAAAGTGTCAACCAAAGCGGCAGCAGAGCCATTATCCTGATCGTCGACCCCGCACACGACGCCAATTGGTAAAGACAATCCACGTAATTCGGCCTCTGTCGTATCGATAAACGTGTCTAGAATCTGTTCCAGTGCAACGGGATCACCGCCAGATGTTTTCAAAAATGCTTCTGCCATCCACTGCGGAGATCCCTGTTTATGGGAGCCAAGCCCAGCAAAAACTGAGCGAAAATGGGCCGCACGCATTTGCGTGTGGGTCAGACCGGTCAAACCCATGCCTGAAATAATCGCGCAGCGCGGCGTGGCCCCGCGCACCAACATGCGCGCCACCGTCCGCGCGCCAAGCGAATATCCGCCCAGATCATAATCCGTCAGACCCAAATGCGTGATCAGCGCAAAGCCGTCATCTGCAAGGACATCGGGCGGGTAACTGGTCGCGTCATGAGGTTTTGCGCTGACACCGTGCGCGCGCAAATCAGGCATGATCACGCGGTATCCCGCCGCAGCCAAAGTCGCAGCATGACCATATTTAATCCAATTGGTCGCAGCATCGGAAAAATAGCCATGCAACAGAACAAGCGGACGCCCCGTTCCTATTTCATGGACCGCAATCTTTGCACCATCAAAAGCGGCGAAAAAAGTAAGCGATTGTTCAATCATATATGGGTCATAGACATTATATTATTCCCAAGTCGAGCATGAGTTTTACTATCGACCAGCTTTAATCCAGAATATTGAACTAGTATGTTGACAATGTTTGAATACGCTATCTAACCTACTTTCATGAGTGAAGCGGATGCCAATATCGCAAATTTTGAAGCTATGGTTCATAAAAATGAAAAGCCCCGCCGCAAATGGAGCAAGACACTGCTGATGGTTTTGGTGCCGCTGGCGTTGAGTGCTGGCGGCATTTATTATTATCTCGCCAATGACCATTATATCAACACAGATAATGCCTATGTCCAGCAGAATAAGGTGTCAGTGAGTGCCGAGGTTGGAGGCAGAATCGTAGAAGTTGCGGTGCGTGAAAATCAGCGTGTCAACGCGGGTGATTTTTTGTTCCGCATTGATCCTCAACCCTACCGCATAGCCGTTGCGCAGTCCGACGCGTCAATTGCATCAGCGCAAGTTAAAGTGATCGAACTGCAAACGGCATATCGCACGACGGGTGTTGATATTGCCCAAGCGCAAGAAGGAATTACATTTGCGCAAACCGAATATCGCCGCCAATCTGCACTTATGGAACGTGGATTTACGACGCGCGCCCGTTTGCAGGAGGCTGAACACGCCTTAAACAATGCCCGCAGCCGTTTGGCCGGTGCACAGGCCGACGCGCAGGAGGCGCGCGCAGCACTTTCATCCGGGACAAAATCTCCCAATATCAATCCAGCCATTCTCGCTGGGCGGGTTCAGCGAGAAAAGGCAATGTATGATCTATCCCGCACCGAGATCCGCGCCCCTGCTTCTGGTATTATTAGCCAGGCGGACCGTTTGCATGTTGGGCAGATGATGGTGTCAGGCCTGCCTGCCGTCAGCATCGTTGGCAATGATCAGTCTTGGATCGAGGCCAATTTCAAGGAAACCGACCTCAACAAAATGCGGGTTGGCCAGCGCGCGAAAATTACATTTGATGCCTATCCTGATTTGGAATTGACCGGCCATGTTTCCAGTATTGGTGCTGGGACCGGATCAGAATTCTCGGTTTTGCCTGCACAAAATGCCAACGGGAATTGGGTCAAAGTGACACAACGCGTGCCCGTTAGGATTGCTATAGATGGCAAAACCAAGCACCAGATGATCGCGGGTCTTTCTGCCCACATCCGTATCGACACCAGCAGTGGCGGTAAATAATGTCACGGCGGAAGAAGCCGCACTTCCGGTAAAACAGAAGGGATTGTTAACACTTGCCGTCATGGGCGCGACGATTATTCAGATGCTGGATTCAACCATTGCAAACGTCGCAATCCCGCACATGCAGGCAAGCTTAAATGCAACGCAAGACACCGTCACATGGGTATTAACAAGCTATATCATCGCTAGTGCGGTTGCTATTCCTATTACCGGCTGGGTGGCTGATCGTGTTGGGTCACGCCGTTTATATCTATTGTCCGTTACGGGGTTTATCATCACATCCATGTTGTGCGGGGCGGCAGTGAACCTGACACAAATGGTTATCTTTCGCATTTTACAAGGCGTTTGCGCCGCCTTTATCGCTCCGCTCTCCCAAACGATTCTACTAGATATAAATTCGCCCAAAACCGCTCCTAAAGCCATGGCGATGTGGGGTATGGGGATTTTGCTTGCACCAATTTTTGGGCCAGTGATTGGGGGATGGCTCACCGAAAGCTATAATTGGCGCTGGGTATTTTATATCAATCTCCCGATTGGAATCCCGACTTTAATGCTGCTTTGGTGGCTGCTGCCATCACGGCCTATCGTGCGACGCCCCTTGGACAAATTTGGATTTTTCTTGCTCGCTTTGGGCCTTGCAACGCTTCAGCTGATGCTTGACCGCGGGCAACATGAAGACTGGTTACAATCCTGGGAAATCTGGATCGAAGCAATCATTGCTATATCCGCTATTTGGATGTTTTTCGTTCATCAGGCGACCACCACACGCCCCATGTTCGACCGTGCCCTTGTCACCAACCGAAACTTTGTGACAGCGCTTGGTTTCATGTTGTTGATTGGGATAATGATGCTTGGTGTTTTTGCGTTATTTCCCCCAATGTTGCAAAATATATTTGGTTATTCAGTCCTCAATACAGGTATATTATTGTCTGCGCGCGGGGTTGGCGCATTGTTAAGTATGTTCATTTCATCGCGTTTTACGGGGAAAGTTGATCCACGCCTCTTAGTCGCCGCCGGTTTTATGCTGACTGCATTTTCGCTGTGGCAAATGACTCATTGGTCACTGCAAATGGATTGGCATCCGGTCGTTTATACTGGTTTCATTCAGGGGATCGGCATGGGCCTTATTTTCATCCCAATGAATGCGCTCGCCTTTGCGACAATCCCGATCAATTTACGAACCGAGGGCTCAAGCCTTCTTTTTCTTTTTCGCAGTCTGGGCGGCAGCATGGGCATTTCGGTGATGACGACCATGCTGGCCCGTAATATTCAAGTTAGCCACGAAGATTTGGCGGGGCACATCACAGCTTATTCAATGTCATCGGTGGACCCATCGAGTGCAGATCGGCTGGGGTCAGTCGGCGACACTGCTCTAAGCATGGTCAATCTTGAAATCAATCGTCAGGCCGCGATGATTGCCTATCTGGATGATTTCAAAATGATGATGATCGCTGTGCTGATCTGCATTCCGTTCATCATTCTTTTGAAACCTCCGCCTCAGGTCGCGAATAAATAATAATCCCGACCAACGCCCCCAAAAACGCCAATGCCATATCCTTTTGGGCATCCCATATATCACCCTGCTGGCCATTATAGCCTTCGGACAAAGAACCGGCAGCAACGATGGTCAACATCCACTCAAATATCTCATACAGGCACGATACGGCCAAAACAAAGGCCACAGCGGAAACCAATCCGCCGCGCACGGACATCGCGCGATACATCACCAGCCATTCGCAAACAGGCTGCACCCACAGCAGCCCAAAAGCGAGATGAACCAGCCGGTCATAGTGATTGCGGGTCCAACCGAATTGAGCACTGAGCGAATGCCCAAAAACCGCTTCACTCCATACATCATAGGGGACATTGCTATAGGTATAGCGCCCGCCCAGTGTGTGAAGCAGGAAAAAGGCGACAAGACTTGCCAACGCACCGTTTGATAGTGGCCACCGACGCAGCAGCCACGGCGATGCGATCAGCAGCAACAGCGTCGGAATATGCTGAAGCGGCGCAATCTCTGGATAGGGTTGTTGTATCTGGGCGATGATCAGAATCACCGCAACCAGACCCATCATGTACCGCTGCATCACTGGCATTGCGCGCATATTCAGCCTTTTTTCAGATGCTTCCGCCCGAGCAATTCAGCAATCTGCACCGCGTTCAGAGCCGCGCCCTTGCGCAGGTTGTCTGATACACACCATAGCGCGAGGCCATTTTCCACTGTCGGATCTTCACGAACACGCGACACGAAAGTCGCAAAATCGCCGACGCATTCAACCGGGGTGATATATCCGCCGTTTTCACGCTTATCGACCAACATGATGCCGGGGGCTTCACGGAGCAGGCTCTGTGCTTTTTTGGCCGAAATTTCATTTTTGAATTCGACGTGGAGGGCTTCTGAATGGCCCACAAACACGGGCACGCGCACGCACGTGGCGACAACCTTGATCTTGGGGTCCATGATCTTTTTGGTTTCGACGACCATTTTCCATTCTTCCTTGGTGAAACCATCATCAAGGAAACTATCGATGTGCGGGATGACGTTGAACGCAATCTGCTTGGTGAATTTCTTCGCTTCGGCGCTGTCACCAACGAAGATGTTACGCGATTGCTCAAACAGTTCGTCCATACCCTCTTTGCCTGCGCCAGACACGGACTGATAGGTTGCGACCACAACACGCGTGATCGTGGCATAATCATGCAGCGGTTTAAGCGCGACAACCATCTGTGCGGTGGAACAGTTGGGGTTGGCGATGATATTTTTCTTCTTATACCCCGCAATCGCCTCTGGGTTCACCTCTGGCACGATCAGCGGCACATCAGGGTCCATGCGGTAGAGCGAACTGTTATCGATCACCACGCAGCCCGCCGCAGCGGCAATGGGCGCGTGCTTTGCGGTTGCTTCTGATCCGATAGCGAACAATGCCATGTCCCAGCCCGTCCAATCGAAATGTTCGATGTTCTGAACCTTGAGCATTTTGCCGGTTTCGCCGAATTCAATTTCCAGGCCCTGTGAACGCCCGGAAGCCAGCACCGCAATTTCATCAATCGGAAATTCGCGTTCCGCCAAAATATTGAGCATTTCACGGCCGACATTCCCAGTGGCCCCTGCGACGACAATTTTGTAACCCATGTTTTTTCCTTTAGTAGCGCAGTAAAAAGGCCGGAACCCTTGTTAGGATCCCGGCCTTTTTGGCATTTCGTTTTCTCAAACGAGCGGGATCAGGCCTCTGGGCCTTTTTTCGCAGCGTCTGTAATTCGGGTGTCGCGACGTTCGGCGATACGTGCCGATTTACCACGACGACCGCGGAGGTAATAGAGTTTTGCACGACGCACGGCACCCTTGCGGACGACTTCGATGCTGTCGATATTCGGCGAATAAAGCGGGAATACACGTTCCACGCCTTCACCAAAGGATATTTTACGCACCGTGAAGCTTGATCCCATGCCGCGATTACAACGCGCAATGCATACGCCTTCATAATTCTGGACGCGGGTCCGTTCGCCTTCCACAACGCGCACGCCGACTTTCAGCGTATCACCGGGGCGAAATTCAGGAGCCTTTTTGTTTGCGGTCAGTTTTGCGATCTGTTCCGCTTCGATCGTTTGGATGAGGTTCATGCCCCAATTAGTCCTTCTTCTCTTGTCGCGCGCCAGAGGCAGACTGGTCCCGAGTGTCAGTATGACGCTCCCAAAGGTCCGGTCTGCGTAACCGTGTATCGGCCTCAGACATGGCTTTACGCCACGCATCAACCTTCGCATGATCCCCCGATCGCAACACCTGCGGGATCGTGCGTCCTTCCCACGTTGGTGGTCGGGTGTACTGTGGATATTCTAACAAACCATTTTCAAACGATTCATCAACACCACTGCAAGCCGCGCCCATTACGCCGGGAAGCAAGCGAATGCAAGCGTCAAGGATCATCAGCGCCGCTGGTTCCCCGCCCGACAAGATAATGTCGCCGACGCTGACC
>JBEBKH010000100.1:0-7558 GCA_040079575.1 Chakrabartia sp.
GACGACAGCTAACAAAAAAGGCGGTTCAGCGCATTTACGCCAAACCGCCTTTTATATTTCTCGATTCGCGCGTGCGATTAGGGATTCAAATCAATCCACAAAGTCCAGAAATCTGACACTTCCTTGCGCGGACCTTTGACCATTGCCAAAGCGGTGCGGGCTTCTGCTTTCTGACCGGAGCGCGCAAGGGCAATGCCAAGACGTGTATTGATTGTATCCATATCCACCCCGCCTTTTTTGAGGCTTAGGCGGAACATTTCAATGGCTTTAGCATTGTCGCCGTAAGCCAAATAGGCATTTGCCGTATTGGCAGCGAGTTTTCCGTCAGCAGCATTTCCAGCACGTTTCTCATCCGCTGTAACAGAAGCACGATCAGCCGGAATTTTGCCCGTGGCTTCTGCCAAGCGTTCACGAACAGCCTGACTGGTTTTGCTCACCGTACCAAGGGCAAAGCCTTCTTCAATTACGGATTTGGCTTCTCCTGGCAGCGCGCGTTCTGTGGCGAGTGCAGCATATTCATAATAATCGCGTTCACCAGCCAGCGATTTGGTGTCACGCATTAAGCGGAATAGATCGAGTTGAACCTGACCGTCCAATTTGTTGGTGTCTCTGTAAGTGACAAGCGCCGAACGCCAGTTTTGATTGCTAGGGAAAGCTTTAACCTGCGCACGGGTCCATTTTGATACTTCGACAGAGGCCTTTGCCTTGAATGCCATTGAGGCGGCACGCGCATACCACGCTTCTGGCGCCGCGCGTCCTTCCTTGGCTTCAAATGCAATCGCGCGTTCAATAAAGCCAAGGCCTTCCGACAATTTGTTGATTTTGAAATTGCCTTCTGCAAGGCGAAGCAGCAAATCAACGCTCTTATACCCAAGACGGTCTGCCTCGGTTAGAAGACGAATTGCATTGGGATAATCACCAGAAACATAAGCGAATTCACCCGCATAGAAATTGAATTTGGGCAAATCTGTGGCCGGTGTAGAACCGCTTGCAATCATGGCGTTTACCGCCGCCGCCTGCATCTTTTGATCTTTCAGCGCGCTTGCGAGTTCGAGACGAACCGCAGCGGCGACATATTTTTCATCAGGCGTGTTCGCAACAAGGTCTGTCGCTGCCACCTTTGTTCTGGCGTCTTCAAGCTTGCCAGCCTTGATGTCGGCCTGCGTCGTTCCCAACGCGGCCCTGAACTCTTTACTCAAAATGAGTTTCGCAGGTTCGGGTGCTTTTTCCTTCTTTGCAGCAAAAGCGGGGGCAATGCTCCCTGCTGTTCCCAAGGCAAGCAACAGGCCAAGTGATACAGTCGAAACCAATTTCATCAGTCATATCCTCCTCGATACCGAACATTTAGCGACGGCATTATGCTGCTATTGCTAGTCCGAACGCGGCATTCGCACAAGCCGCCGCGCAAAATTCTGATTGCCAGACCTGATCTGAATGCGGATTGAACCATATTATGAAGTGAGAGCCATAATCATGTTGGACAAGCCTAAAGAAAGCAAAGCAGTTATTTTCGGAGCTTCAGGCGGTATAGGGCGCGCCTTGGCCGCGCGCACTGCAGCCAGCGAGAAGTTTGAGCATGTTTATGGGGTATCTCGCAGGGCCAATATCGAAAGTGACATTGGTGTGTGCGCCATTCATGCAGACGTTACAGATGGTGAAGGCATTCAACAGGCGGCTCAATCTGTGGCAGGGCCGGTTCAACGATTGATCATCACAACTGGTATGCTGCATGATGCGCAACAAGCCCCGGAAAAAACATGGCGCGACTTCGATTGGGATGCTCTGTCACGCAGTTTTGTCATTAACGCCGTTACGCCGGCCATCATACTTAAACATTTTATACCACTGATCCCCCGCAAAGGTCGCAGTGAAATTGCGATTTTGTCTGCGCGGGTCGGCAGTATTAATGACAATAAGACAGGCGGTTGGTATGCCTATCGCGCATCAAAAGCGGCCCTGAACATGCTCATCAAGACGGTCAGCGTAGAACTCGCAAGGACCCATCCTGAATGCATTTGTGTCGCCCTTCATCCCGGCACAGTTGATACAGGGATGAGCAAACCATTTCAGGCGCGCCTTGCTCCTGAAAAACTATTTACACCAGCCTTTGCCGCAGACCGTCTCATTTCGGTTCTTGAAGGGCTAAATTCTTCTGATTCAGGCGGTTTTTTCGCGTGGGATGGCACAACAATTCCCTATTGAATTAGCACCCTTTGGGGTGGCGTTTTGTGAAGTTTACCGCTAACAACTACTCCTAATAAAACTCCATATGAAAGTGACACATTGAGCACCGACGAGCCCATTCTCGCCGATCCTTCGGACATTACCCCGATCAACATCGTTGATGAGATGAAAACATCGTATCTCGACTATGCGATGTCCGTCATTGTCAGCCGCGCGCTGCCCGATGTCCGGGACGGTCTTAAGCCTGTGCACCGGCGGATTCTCTATGCCTGTCATGAGGCTGGCTATGTCGCGGGCAAACCGTATCGCAAATGCAGCCGCATCGTCGGTGATGTCATGGGTAAATATCATCCACACGGCGACAGCGCGATCTATATGGCGTTGGCGCGTTTGGCGCAGGATTGGTCGATGCGCGTGATGCTGGTCGATGGTCAGGGAAATTTCGGGTCTATGGATCCAGACATGCCCGCCGCGATGCGCTACACCGAGGCAAGATTATCTAAAATATCCAATGCGTTACTTGATGATCTTGAAAAAGATACTGTCGATTTTACTCCCAATTATGACGCGAGCGAGAGCGAGCCACAGGTGCTCCCTGCCCGTTTCCCCAATTTACTGGTCAACGGCGCGGGTGGGATTGCGGTCGGTATGGCGACCAACATTCCGCCGCACAATTTGGGGGAAGTCATCAATGCCTGCCTCGCTTATATGGAAAACGGCGCGATCAGTATTGATGAACTGATTGAGATTATTCCCGGTCCCGATTTCCCAACCGGCGCGCTCATCATGGGGCAACACGGCGCAAAATCGGCCTATCACACGGGCAAGGGCTCAATCATCATGCGATCCAAGCATGAAGTTGAGGAGGGTCGCGGTGACCGGCGCTCCATCGTCCTGACCGAAGTGCCATATCAAACCGGCAAGAACAACCTTGTCGAAAAAATCGCTGAAGCCGCCAAGGATAAGCGGATTGAAGGCGTGTCGGACATTCGCGACGAATCAAACCGCCTGGGTGTGCGGATCGTGATTGATTTGAAACGCGATGCCACCCCTGAAGTTGTGCTCAACCAATTGTGGCGGCATACGCCTGCGCAATCGAGTTTTCCTGCCAATATGCTCGCCATTCGCGGCGGTCGTCCTGAAACACTCAACTTGCGCGACATTATCGAAGCTTTTGTAAAGTTTCGTGAAGAAGTCATTACCCGCCGGTCTAAATTTGAACTCGCCAAAGCACGTGACCGTGCGCATATCTTGCTCGGCCTTGTCATTGCCGTCACCAATTTAGATGAAGTTGTACGTATCATCCGCAGCTCCTCCAGCCCTGCTGAGGCGCGCGAAAAACTGGCTGCGCGCGAATGGCCCATTGCTGAAATCGCCGCCTATATCGCTTTGGTTGAGGCGGTCGACACTGAGGTTGAAGGCGACACATACCGTCTTTCCGATATTCAGGTACGTGCGATCCTTGATCTGCGCCTCCACCGCCTGACCGCAATTGGGCGTGACGAAATCGGTGATGAACTGAAGGTTTTGGCCGGTTCGATCACCGAACTGCTTGAAATTCTGGGCAACCGCGCGCGTCTTTATGAAGTGATGCGTAGTGAATTGGTTGCGATCCGGGATGAATTTGCGACCCCGCGCCGCTCAATTATTGCGCCTGCAACTGATGGTATCGATGATGAAGACCTGATTGAACGTGAGGAAATGGTCGTCACTGTCACGCTGGATGGCTATATCAAACGCACCACACTCGACACCTTCCGCGCCCAAAAACGCGGCGGGAAAGGACGTGCGGGGATGTCGACCAAAGACGAAGATGTCATCACCGAAATGTTCGTGACGAGCACGCACACGCCGGTGCTGTTCTTCTCCACAGCAGGTAAAGTTTACCGGATGAAGGTCTGGCGTTTGCCAGAAGGCGGTCCGAATACGCGCGGACGGCCGATGATCAACCTGTTGCCACTCGCAAAGGATGAAACCATCTCCACCGTCCTGCCTTTGCCAGAAAATGAGGATGAATGGGGTGCGCTCCACGTCATGTTCGCAACCGCGAACGGCACCGTCCGCCGGAACAGTATGGACGCATTCACCAATGTGCCATCCAACGGCAAGATTGCGATGCGTTTTGATGATGATAGTGATGACCGGCTGATTGGTGTTGCGCTCCTGACTGAAGAAGATGACGTCCTGCTCGCCACGCGCGCGGGCAAGGCGATCCGTTTTGAAGGCACAGATGTCCGCGAATTCCAAAGCCGGACCTCCACTGGGGTTCGCGGTGTTACATTGAAGCCAAAGGATGAGGTAATTTCTCTGTCTATCCTCCACCGGTCTGGCGCGACCACTGAAGAGCGCGAAGCCTATTTGCGGGCGGCGCCTTGGAAAGACAATGACAATGAACCGACACTCAGCCCTGAACGCATGGCTGAAATGGCGGAAAAGGAGCAATTCATTCTGACTGTCTGCGCCAATGGATATGGCAAACGGTCGTCTGCTTACGAATATCGCCGCACCAATCGTGGTGGTCAGGGCATCACGAACATCGACAATATTGATCGCAACGGCCTTGTTGTCGCCAGCTTCCCAGCGGGCAACGGTGAACAATTGATGTTGGTGACCGATCAAGCCAAATTGATCCGCATGGAAATTAGCGGTATGCGGGTGATTGGTCGCAATTCATCGGGTGTGCGGCTGTTCAACGTTGCCGACAATGAACATGTTGTCAGTGCGGCAAAGATTGAAGAAAGCGATGAGGAAGAAAGCGATGCTCCAACTGTGGGCGAAGTCCCCACAGAAAGCGAAACACCCGTAGCGGAATGACAAATCACGCTTATAAAATTCTAACCGCTGATCAGTGGGCGCAATTCCAAGCCGACGGTGTTTTCACCGGCGCGCCGATCGACATTGCGGATGGCTATATCCACATGTCGACCACTGATCAGGTAGAAGAAACAATGGCCAAGCATTTTGCAGGGCAAACTGGCTTAGTGGTCGCGTCGATTGACCTGACCCCGCTGGGTGAGGCGGTTAAGTGGGAGGCTTCACGCGGCGGCGCGCTGTTTCCGCATCTTTATGCAGACTTGCCGATGGGAGCCGTGCTCAACGTGGCCGTCACCCCCAACACGATAAGCAGCTGCCCGCCAAAATAGAGTATCCAAATGGCCAATCCAACCCAAGCCGCGCTTGCCAAAGCATCCATTCGCGCGAAAATCAGCAGGTCTGACGCCAAGAACATCATCGCGCCAATGCCCGTGCGAAAGCGCGGAAAACGGCTGATCCATGCGGTTGCTGCCATAATGCCAACAAAGGCCGCATAAATGCCAATCATCGGATCGCGCACCAAAGCGAGTGCAATGACGATCGTGAGCGGCGCAGTCAGTGCGGCAAGAAGCCGTTGACTGCCCGTCGTTTGAGGACGCCAGTTGCGGACATAGAGCCAAAACGCCAATATATGGCCGATAACAAAGGCCCCTGCCCCTGCCTCCATACTTATGGCATCAAGCAAGACATCGCCCAACGCACCAAAAGCCATCACCGCTGTGATCAGCCAGCCATCCAGACTTCGCGCTTGAAGTGCTGCATAAAGTGCCAACAAACCAACGCCGGCTCCCTTCCATGCGATGCTGATGGTCGGATCAAGCGCCATATTCCAGGACGCAATATAGCTGACAGCGGCAACAACCGCAGCAATCAGCACTATTTTTATCAGTGATCCGTTCGGCATTGTCGCTTCCCCCTCGCATATTTGTTCAATCCCCCATAACGCTTCCGCGCATGACATATCAAATCCATATTATCGGCGGCGGGCTCGCCGGATCAGAAGCGGCTTGGCAACTGGCGGAGGCTGGCGTGAAGGTGCGCCTGTCCGAAATGCGCGGGGTTGAGGGGACGGCGGCGCATAAAACAGATGATTTGGCGGAACTGGTCTGTTCCAACAGTTTCCGGTCTGATGATGCTGAAAGCAATGCCGTTGGGCTGCTTCATGCAGAAATGCGGGGCATGGAGTCGATCATTCTGCGCTGTGCCGATGCGCACCGTGTGCCTGCGGGTTCAGCACTGGCGGTGGACCGGGATGGCTATTCCGCAGCCGTAACCGCTGCGATTGCTGGTCATCCCAATATCGATCTGGTGCGTGAGCGCGTCGACACTCTCCCTGATGGCCCCTGCATCATCGCGACAGGCCCGCTGACCGGCAGCGCGCTGGCAGAGGCGATTGCGGCGGAAACGGGTGAAGAAGCCCTCGCCTTTTTTGATGCGCTCGCCCCCATCGCTTATCATGAAAGCGTCGATATGGACGTCGCCTGGATGGCATCCCGCTGGGATAAGGGTGAAACCAAGGATTATATCAACTGCCCCATGGATAAGGATCAATATTTGGCCTTTCACGCGGCTTTGCTTGCGGGTGAGAAAACCGAATTCAAGGAATGGGAGGCAAATACTCCCTATTTTGATGGCTGCATGCCGATTGAAGTCATGGCGGAACGCGGGGTGGATACACTGCGTTACGGGCCAATGAAGCCGGTTGGTCTCGACAACCCCAAAACCGGACGCTGGCCCTATGCCGTGGTGCAATTGCGACAGGACAATGCGCTGGGCACGCTGTGGAATATGGTGGGGTTTCAGACCAAGCTCAAGCACGCGGATCAAGTGCGGGTATTCCGTATGATCCCAGGGCTAGAGAATGCCGAATTTGCGCGATTGGGCGGGCTTCACCGCAATACATTCATCAAATCACCCAAGCTGCTTGACCCCCTGCTTAAGCTGAAGTCACGCCCCAATATACGCTTTGCTGGGCAAATTACGGGGTGTGAGGGCTATATCGAAAGTGCGGCGATCGGCTTACTTGCAGGGCGATTTGCGGCGGCGGAGTTTGCGGGGATCACGATGACCCCGCCCCCGCCCGAAACGGCGTTCGGCGCGCTGTTGGGCCATATCACCGGCGGCGCGGACGCGGAAACATATCAACCCATGAACGTTAATTTTGGTTTGTTTCCGCCCCTTGTTCTGGAAGGAAAAACCAAGAAAGCCAATCGTAAGCTGCTCCATACCCAGCGCGCACGCGCTGCAATGGCGGGGTGGTTGGCCTAACCCTCATCCTCTCCTTCCCCGCCTTCAGGTGGGAGCGCGACGACAGAGCGGGGCTGTGGGCAGGCGCATTTTGGTTTCGGTTTGCGGATCACACGCGTCGTCGCAAACTCCACTGCATTTAACCCGCCGGACCGATCGCGGTCTGCCGCGCTAAATTTACCGCGCGCCTTGACCGCATATTCATCAAATCCCAACCGGCCGTCCCCGTTGAGATCAAGTTTTGCGAAGTTTTTTTGGCGCGTCACGAAATATTCTGCGCCGCTGATCAGGCCGTTCTTGTCCTTATCATAAC
>JBEBKH010000101.1:0-7433 GCA_040079575.1 Chakrabartia sp.
TTGCAAGATGGTTTCTATGTGAACCTCGGCATTGGCATCCCCACGCTCGTGGCAAACCATATTCCTGACGGTGTCGAAGTCACGCTGCAATCCGAAAACGGGATGCTTGGCATTGGTCCTTTCCCATTTGCGGGCGAGGAAGACCCTGACCTGATCAACGCGGGCAAGCAGACGATCAGTGAACTGCCGCAGTCCGCCTATTTCGATAGCGCGGCGAGTTTCGCGATGATCCGCGGCGGGCATATCGACCTGACTGTGCTCGGCGCAATGGAAGTGGCCGAAAACGGCGACATCGCCAATTGGATGGTGCCGGGAAAAATGATCAAGGGCATGGGTGGCGCGATGGATTTGGTCGCGGGCGTCAAGAAGATCATCGTCGTGATGGAGCATTGTGCGAAGGATGGCACACCCAAATTTATCCCGTCATGCACTCTTCCTCTCACTGGCAAAAACGTTGTCGATATGGTGATCACCGACCTCGCGGTGTTCGCGCGGCCAGATCATGCGTCGCCGTTCAAGCTGATCGAATTGGCTCCGGGTGTGATGGCGGACGAGATTGCAGCGAAGACAACAGCGCATTTTTTGAATTGAGTCCTGACTTTCTCGGCGTTCTATGGAAAAATATCCACCGTTAGGCAAAGATTAAAGAGTAGGGCGCTATTGAACGCTCATATGGCGCGCCTGGACAATAGCCCGATACGCACGGCGAAAGCGAACGTGAATCGCTGGTTCACGACAACCCCAATGGGCGCTGCCTTTCTGCCCGGTAATGGCAATGCGCTTCCGATCAGCGAAGATATGGCCTTGGGTATCAGGGCTGGTGCGGAAGAATTTATCGCTCAGTCTTATGCAAATTTGCAAAAACGCATGGCGATTCACGCTGTTGTTATCGTTGGGATCGTTATCAGCATTCAGTATATCAAGGCTGGGCTGAAACCACCGCTCAGCGAAATCTTGTCCTATCTGTCCTACGGACTGTACACGGTCCATGGGCTTGCGCTACTTCATGACGCTTGGAAATGGGAGAAATCGGTGATGAATTTGCGTGATGCAATCGCGCACGCGCTCATTACTAAAGTGCCACTGCCGCCAACGTTGGCCGGAAAGCAAGCCGTCGCGGAACCCAATTACCGGTTGCTTGGCGGGATCACCTTTTCGGTTATGGGGTTTTTCGTGCTGTTTAAGGGCGTCACCCTGCCCGATTTCGTTTCGCCGTGGGCCCCGGCCCTTGCAGCGGGTTTTGTCGTCGGGATTTTGGCGTGGATTGTCGGTTTTACTTGGTTACAGCGTGTTGGTGCTCTTGCGCCCAAAGACGGGCCGCGTCGAGGCTGAACTGGGTGCGGGCGGCGGCTGCATCGCGTCTGGCTCTGTCTTGCTGGCTAAGTAGCGCGCGATGGCTGCATCGGCATCGAATGTAACCTCGCTCGCTTCGGTAAGCTTGTCTTCGGCTTTCGTTGGCGCACGGAGTTTCGTGATATTATAGGCAAATCCGCCAAGCCCCATAACGATAAAAATGGCACCCATGATGTGGAACGAGTAATGACCGACTGACTCGTTTCCAAACAACGGCAAATCTCCTAGAGACATGCCATACCACAACAGCCCACCGCCCCAGATCAAAAGGAGCGAAGACTTGAGGCTAGCCAACAAAAATGCGATGATCCACGGTGGGCGATAATCGTTCATGATCTGGCAGTGACATAAAAATATTAAAATTTAGGAAAAACAGTGATATTCGGTGCAGGTCTGAGCCTTTATCATACCTCGCGCAGAGATGCCGGCTAGCGGTAATATGACCATGTTTTCGTTGCGAAAACCAGAAGGATCAAAATGACCTACACCTTGATCACAGCGAACAGAAATTATTCAAGCTGGAGTCTGCGCCCGTGGATTTTGATGAAAGCGCTGGGCATAGTGTTTGAGGACAGGCTTGAGCCGTTCACCGCAACTGAAAATTATGATGCGTTTCGGTCTTTTTCACCCACTGGCCAAGTGCCCTGCCTCATCGATGGCACCAGGACAGTTTGGGATTCGTTTGGGATTGCGCTTTACCTTGCAGAACGGCATCCCGGTGTCTGGCCAATGGAAGCGGCGGCACGGGCTTGGGCATATTGCGCAGCATCTGAAATGCACAGTGGCTTTTCTGCACTTCGCAATGATTGCACGATGAATGTGGGCGTCCGCGTTCGCCCCAAGCCGATGAGCGCGGCGCTTTTGCGCAATGTCGAACGGATTTCAGAATTGTGGGAAGAAGGACTGACCCGCTTTGGTGGGCCATTCCTCGCTGGGGATAGCTTCACCGCCGTCGACGCCTTCTACGCCCCTGTCGTTTTCCGCGTTCGTACCTACGGATTGCAGGTTGGTCCCAAGGGCAAAGCCTGGATCGCAACCATGCTTAACCACCCAGCGATGGTCCAATGGGAGGCCGAAGCCCTCGCGGAAAGTTGGCACGAAGTGGGCCATGAAGACGAACTACGCGCATGCGGCGATGTGATCGCAGATTACCGGACAGGGTAATGGTCGGGTTACCCACGCGCTACACACCAAAACTTTTGACAGTATGGCGCGAAGGATATGGCGCTGCGCTTTTTAAAACAGATGCGCTAGCCGGAATAACAGTCGCGATTGTCGCTTTACCGCTTGCAATGGCATTGGGGATCGCCAGCGGCGCATCCCCTGACAAAGGCCTGATAACAGCTATCATCGCGGGTTTCCTTGTGTCTGCACTTGGCGGATCGCGCGTCCAGATCGGTGGCCCAACAGGTGCGTTCGTGGTTGTGGTTGCGGGGGTAATTGCAGCCCACGGCTTTGCGGGGTTGGTGTTGGCAACCTTGCTCGCTGGTATTATCCTGATTGTTGCGGGTTATGCGGGGTTGGGGAAATTAATGCGCTTCATCCCGATGCCCGTTGTCACTGGTTTTACAGCCGGTATCGCAGTGATCATCGCCTCCAGTCAGATTGGGGATTTTTTTGGCTTGCAGACCGGAAAGCTGCCCGCAGAATTCGTAGAAAAATGGGGGGTTTATCTTAACGCATTTGATACAGTCGGCGTGGGAACTTTGGCGATTGGCGTTGGTACATTGGCCATCATCCTTGGACTCAGGCGGTTTGCCCCGCGCCTTCCGGCATATTTGATTGCAATCGTCATCGCGTCGACGGTGACCGCACTGTTTGATCTTTCTGTCGCGACGGTTGGGGACCGTTTTCCCACGATGCCAACAACCCTTCCCGCGCCGCATATTCCCGCCTTTACCTTCGCAATGGTGCAGGATGTGCTGCCTAGCGCATTCACCATCGCCTTTCTTGCAGGGATTGAAGCCTTGCTCTCTGCGGTCGTGGCAGACGGCATGACGGGCGATCATCACCGTTCGGGCCAAGAACTTGTCGGACAGGGCGTCGCAAATATGGCGTCAGCACTGTTCGGAGGGCTGCCCGCGACAGGCGCCATCGCGCGCACCGCAACCAATATACGTGCTGGCGGAAAAACGCCGATCGCCGGAATTCTCCATGCGCTGTTTCTGCTTCTCTTCCTACTCGCAGCTGGCAAATTGATCGCGCTCGTTCCTATGGCAGCGCTCGCCGCGATCCTGCTGGTGGTGGCATGGGGCATGAGTGAGGCGGAGCGTTTCAAGATGCTGATGCGGATGGATGCAGGCGAACGGACGCTGTTGCTACTGACCTTTGCTCTGACTGTGCTCGTTGATCTGACGGTGGCGATTGGTGTGGGTGTCACCCTCGCATCATTGCTGTTCATGGCACGGATGAGTGATGCTGCAGGGATGTTGCCTGACGATAGTGATGCGGGCGACCCCACTCAGCGCGCTGAATTGCCAAGCGGTGTTGAAGTATTTCGGTTCAGCGGCCCTATGTTTTTCGGCGTGGCTGGCGAAATGCTCGAAGCGCTCAATCGCATAGGGCGCACGCCTGGCACCGTCATCTTGCGGATGGACAGGGTTCCCTACATCGATTCAACGGGTGCAGGGGCCCTTGCCACCTTTGTGCGGCAGGCAAAAGCGAGTGGGACGCATGTCATTCTTTGTGAACTGGGCACACAGCCGTGGGACTTTTTGGCGCGTATGCGCCCGCGCTTTGCAGGGGCTGGCCGCACATCAACCTTCAAAATTGCAATTGAACGTGTAAAACGAAGAGCGAACCCTTAAAATGTTTAGCCTTAATCGTGGCTGAAAAATCGACATTAGCCACCCATGAAGACGAGACGGTCTCTAAATTTATGGCTGCGTGATGCAGGGTTAAATGATGTCGTCATCCACGACCCATCTTCACTCAGGCTGTCTTCAGCACCATTGTTGTGAATTTGGTTGATAAAGGCGCGTGATTTGTAATGATCGAACATCCTCAAAAATTCGGTCGTCAAAATCGCGGTCAGACGTGGATCTGATGACAAGAAAGCATTTTCATCATTGTCTTTGCACGATCCTTCACTGAAATTGGCGGAGCCGAAAAGTACGCGCGGATTATCACCCCACGGATCAACAGCAATCATCTTGATATGGATTTTGTGCTGACCAAAAGCCTTTGAATCCCAAGCACGTCCCATATATGTTTCTAATCGGCTTGGTGTGAAAAATCGCGTATTATTGGCACTCAGCATTTCAATTTTTTTCTTTGCCGTTGTGTTTGCCAATCCATATTGCAAAATGTCTGGGTTGTTTGCCAGCAGCGCATCAACGACGTCTTTATCAAGCCCAAAAGGCGAACTGACAAAGACACAGGATTGCGCAGATTGGATCAGATCAACCGCACATTCAACGATATCCATAGAGCGCAGTGGTGAGAAAAACTGTTTTGCAAATCTGTTATTTTGCTGCGCATTTACTGTCGCCATCAGGGCATTCACGCGGTTGCGTGCATCGTTGATATCATCTTTGATTTTGGTTCTCAGCGGATCATCTGCCAAAATCGCAAAATACGCCTGATAGGCAGCAGCTACATTGGGATCATTGATGGTTAGCGCCGCATTGGTTTGAAAATAAAATGCATTTTCTGTGAAATTCGCGGTGCCTGTAAACAGCCGCACGGCTGCGCCGCCGCTCAAGTGCACAATGAATTTATTATGGCTTATGTTGCCAACATTGGTGCGGGCAATGGCGATTGGACCAAGGTTCGCCTGCGCAAGAACATGTTCATTTTCCAAAGTCGCCTTGTCCCCGGCCGGCGCATGATACACGATCCGGACATCAACCCCGCGTTGTCGCGCCGCAGCAAAAGCCGCCGCAATCTCAACATCAAAAAATTCATAGATACAAAGGTGCAAAGCATCCCCAGCCGGGGTCGCTGCAATGAAATCTAACAACGCTTCTTTCAGGCCGCGCGACAGCCAGCGATATGCCGACCCGTCCGCAACATCCGCCGGGTTTTGCAATTTGAAGCGATCCAGATAGGCAAAGGCGGATGTCACCCCGCGATTGACATGAACTCCTAATCCTCCGCTGGTGTCTTCTGATGGCCGAATGACGAGATCGACCGGAGGCTCATCCATCGTCAGTGCCATCGGCGTACCGCGAACCGGAAAGATTTCAAACTTATACGCTTGATGCGCTTTGAGTGTATAATCACTCCACCGAAACCTTTGGAATGGCGCGCGCGACGATGGAATTTCGATGCCATCCGCAGGATCGCCTGCAAATCTTTTTTCACCGCGCAGCCAGTTCACAGCAACAAGTGCTTTCGTTGTTACGTCATATTCACTTTTCCGCACTGCAAAGCCGTGCAACCCCGTTTTAACGGCAGGATCAACATCCCATCCAATCGAAGCAGAGTAGGTGCCAACCAAAGCAGTGGCCGCATAAGACCCTTTCGTTTTTTTAACGACGGGTTTGTAATCGGGTATAATGAACATGGTCATCCCCTCATTTTATTTTAAAAGCTTGTCATTGATTACATAATCGTAAGTCAAGTCAATGACGATTGTTGTCATCGATGCACACCGCCTGTCGCCCCTTGTAATCAACCCCGTGAGCGGTATTGGAACCCCATGGCTAGCAAACCCCGCACACTTTACGAAAAAATCTGGGACGCACATGTTGTGGACCGCCGTGATGATGGCACCTGCCTGATCTTTATTGACCGGCATCTTGTCCATGAAGTGACCAGCCCGCAGGCGTTTGAAGCACTGCGCGTTGCAAGGCGCACTGTACGACGACCGGACCTTACACTCGCAGTGCCCGATCATAATCTGCCCACGACAGCGCGCCTGAGTGCAGACGGAAAACGCATCCCGATTGCTGACGTTGAAAGTGCGGCGCAATTGGCAGCGCTGGAGGCCAACGCCCCTGCCTTTGGCATCCGTTATATAGACGCGTCCGCCGCTGAACAGGGCATCGTTCATGTAGTTGGCCCTGAACAGGGCTTCTCCCTGCCCGGCACAACCATCGTTTGCGGCGACAGCCACACGGCCTGCCACGGCGGGCTCGGCGCGCTGGCGTTCGGGATTGGTACGTCAGAGGTTGAACATGTTCTCGCCACCCAAACCCTGCTTCTCGCACAGTCCAAAACGATGGAGGTCCGCGTTGATGGGGAACTTGGTTTTGGCGTGACAGCAAAGGATGTCATCCTTGAAATCACGGGCCGCATCGGCGCGGCAGGCGGCAATGGTCATGTCATCGAATATACCGGCTCCACAATCCGCACGCTTTCGGTTGAAGGACGCCTGACGATCAGCAATATGGCGATTGAAGGCGGCGCACGCGCGGGCCTGATCGCGCCAGACGATGTCACTTTTGCTTATTTGAAAGGCCGCCCGATGGCCCCCAAAGGTGCAGAGTGGGATGCCGCCGTCGCCTATTGGTGCACGCTCGCCACCGATCCCGGCGCGACCTATGACAAGACCGTACTGATCGACGCCGCGACCATTGCCCCCAACGTCACATGGGGTACGTCACCCGAAGATGTTGTGCCTGTCACCGGCATCGTCCCCGATCCGATGAGCTTTGCCGACCCGTCGAAACAGGAAGCAGCGCGCAAATCACTCGCCTATATGGGGTTGGAAGCTGGCACGCGGATGGTGGACGTGCCGGTTGAGAATATCTTCATCGGCAGCTGCACCAACAGCCGTATCGAAGACCTGCGCGCCGCCGCCGCAGTCCTCAAAGGGCGGAAGAAAGCCGCCACCATCAAATGGGCCATCGTTGTTCCGGGATCAGGCCTTGTGAAACGTCAGGCAGAAGCAGAAGGCCTTGACCGTATCTTCATCGACGCGGGTCTGGAATGGCGCGAACCAGGCTGTTCGGCGTGTCTGGGCATGAACCCCGACAAAGTCCCCGCCGGAGAACGCTGCGCCTCCACATCAAATCGCAATTTCGTCGGCCGCCAAGGCCCCGGCGCACGGACGCACCTCGTATCCCCTGCTATGGCGGCAGCGGCAGCGGTGACCGGGCGGCTTTGTGATGTGCGGGATTTGGTGGGGGTTAAGC
>JBEBKH010000102.1:0-7419 GCA_040079575.1 Chakrabartia sp.
GTCCAGGTTCGGGCATGTAAGCCATTTCAAACCTTCGGGTTTGAACGATCACATGATCAAAAGGAAAGGGCTGGTCGAAAGACTGGCCCTTTTCTTTTGCCTCTTGTTGAAATTGTAAGGCTTGGCGCTTAGGCAGATTCAATGCCTTCTCAAGGGTGAATAATCGCAGTTCAGGGTGTGTATTTATGAAAATTACGATGATTGGTGCAGGCTATGTCGGACTCGTATCTGGGGCTTGCTTTGCTGATTTCGGCCATCACGTGACCTGCGTTGACCTTGATGAAGGCAAGGTCGCCGCCCTTAAATCTGGCATTATGCCGATCTATGAGCCTGGCCTCGCCGCGCTTGTGATGGCGAATGCCGCTGCGGGACGGCTTGATTTTACAACGGACCTTGCCGTTGGTGTCGCCAATGCCGACGCAATTTTTATCGCCGTCGGCACGCCGTCTCGCCGCGGTGATGGTCATGCCGACCTTAGCTATGTTTATCAGGCGACACGCGATATTGCAGCAGCGATCACACGCCCGACTGTTATTGTCACCAAATCGACAGTGCCGGTTGGCACCGGGGATGAGGTCGAGCGCATTTTAAGGGATGTCGTGCCGACCCTTGATGTTGCCGTGGTTTCCAATCCAGAATTCCTGCGTGAAGGCGCGGCGATTGGCGATTTTAAGCGTCCGGACCGGATCATCATCGGCACGGACGATCCGCGAGCACAGGCTGTGATGAAGGAAGTATATCGCCCCTTGTTCCTCAACGAAGCACCAATTTTGTTTACCAGCAGACGCACGGCGGAATTGACCAAATATGCGGCCAACGCATTTTTGGCGACCAAAATAACCTTTATCAACGAAATTGCTGATCTGTGTGAAGCGGTCGGTGCTGATGTGCAGGACGTGTCACGCGGGATGGGGCTGGACAACCGCATTGGCGGAAAATTTCTTCATGCAGGGCCTGGTTACGGCGGATCCTGCTTTCCCAAAGACACGCTAGCGCTGCTCAAAACTGCCGAAGATTTTGATGCGCCGGTGCGGATTGTCGAGGCTGTGGTTAAGGCCAATGACAGCCGCAAGCGCGCGATGGGCCGCAAGATCATCAGCGCGATGGGCGGCGACGCGCGGGGTAAGAAAGTGGGTCTATTGGGTCTTACTTTCAAACCAAATACGGACGACATGCGGGATTCCCCGTCACTTTCCATCGTTCAATCCCTCATTGATGCTGGTGCCATTGTGACGGCTTATGATCCAGAAGGGATGGAGATCGCAAAAACACTGATGCCAGATATTGCTTATGCTGACGATCCATATGCGGTTGCAAAGGATGCGGAGGCTGTCGCTATCATTACGGAATGGGATGCATTTCGCGCGCTCGATCTCAAACGTTTGGCAGGTCTTATGGCGACACCCTGCCTTGTCGATTTGCGAAATATTTACCGCCGGGATGAGGCTGAACGTGCGGGGCTGCACTATTCTTCGGTTGGTATGGCGGGCTGAGTTTACTTGATTATAAGCCGTGGTAATCCTTGTACCAGCGGACAAATTTTGGAATTCCAACATCAATTGGCGTTGTCGGTTCATAACCTAAATCAGTGGCAATGGCGCTAATATCAGCATAGGTTTCGACAACGTCGCCGGCCTGCATCGGCAGAAAATCGACAATGGCTTTTTTCCCACACGCCTCTTCGGTCAGGGCAATCATGCGCATCAGGTCTTCTGATTGGTGGTTGCCAATATTGTAAATGCGGTGCGGCGTGATGCTGCCTCCCGCCTTCACCGCCCCATCATCTGGAGGTGGGCTATCAAGGCTGGCCACCACGCCTGCAACAATATCATCGACATAGGTGAAGTCGCGCTGCATCTTTCCTTGGTTGAAAACAGGGATGGGCTTTTCGGCGAGAATCTTTTCAACGAAAGACCAATTGGCCATATCAGGGCGGCCCCAAGGGCCATAGACCGTGAAAAACCGCAACCCGGTAAGGGGAATGCGATAAAGATGGGCATAGGTTTCACTCATCAACTCGTCAGATTTTTTAGTCGCAGCGTAAAGTGAAACGGGATGATCAACGCGGTCTTCGACACGAAAAGGCATAGACTTATTGCCGCCATAGACAGATGACGATGATGCATAAACCATGTGCTTGGTCTTACGATGCCGCGCAATTTCCAGTATGTTGAGGTGGCCCATAATATTGGCCTCGATATAGGCGCGGGGATTTTCAATCGAATATCTGACCCCGGGTTGAGCCCCGAGATGAACAATCGCATCGAAATGCTCGCCCTTTAGGTCCTCATCCAAAGCAATGTGGTTAGCAAAATCAGTCTGGCGAAAAGAAAAATTGCCTCCGCTTATCGTTTTCAATCGGGACAAACGATCATGCTTTAATTGAACGCGATAATAGTCATTGAGATTATCAATCCCAATCACGTCATCTCCCCGCTGGATCAGCGTCGCCGCTACATGGTGCCCGATAAAGCCGGCAACGCCCGTTACAAGATAACGCATCAAAACTGCTCCCAACTATACCGGTTCACCGGCCGCACGTGCGCGATCAAGCAAGCTATTTTCCAAATGCGGGACGGTGCGGATGGCAAGCCAAAGCAAGGTTAGGATAATCGGCATCACAATGATCGAACACATCAACGCCAAGCGTAAATCGCCAGATACGTCACTGATCAGTCCCGTGATATAGGGCCCCAGCCCTAGGCCGATAATAGTTGTACCAAGGAAGAAGACGGCGGTTGCTGTTCCGCGCATGCGGGGCAGAACGAGATCTTGGATCGTTGCGGCGCAGGGGCCAAGCCACATGATATGCAGGAAAAGGTTAGCAGCGGCGAAGACATAGAATGAGCCAATATGACTGGTTGTGTATCCCAATAGGATTGTCACGGTGGATCCAAGTGCGGCGACGCCCATCACCAACATACGCCCTAATATTGTGTATCTTTTCCAGAAATCACCAGCAATACCGCCAAAACTTGCGCCTAATCCCCCCGCAATTGCCGTGATCATGCCGAGCGTTAGACCAGCCTCTGCGCCGACCCCAAATTCAGTTTTGGCGTAGAGAAAGAGAAAGGGCGACAGTCCGTAACTGATATAGGACATGAAACCGCCAAATAGGGTAAGGGAGATAAACCCGCGATTGGCAATCAGTGCAAAGGTTGGCGCGTCGCGCAATCTTATGGTTTGCATCCAGCTCACCGAACAATAAACGCCAATCGCAATCGCAATCCATTGAACCATATTGGTTGTAATGGAGAAGTCGCCGATCATCCCTACGACGGCACGTTTTTCTGGCTTCAATAATCCGTCGGTAAACTGAATGGTGATCGCCACCAGTATCGCCAAACCAGCCAAGAGCAGCAAATTGTTGATCAGCGGCTTGCGATCTGACCCCTCTTTAACAAAGCCCCGCCAATTCCAAGGAGGCAGCATTGCCGAAAATTCGCGCAACACCGATTTGAACGGTGTTGGATCCCCCGGTGTTGGAAGCCCGTCAATTTCCCCCCGAACGGGTTCGCGCACGGTTGTGATCACCAAAAGCGCGAGAATGAGACCAGGGACGCCGAAAGCAATATATGTTGCCTGCCACCCACTAAGCCCAAACGGGGCTGTTGCATCTGTGTAATGCGCATCCCAATATTTGATGACTTCACCACCAAAAACCAGCGCAGCACCGGCGCCAATGTAAATTCCAGCGGAATAGATAGCGAGAACGGTTGCGCGCATCGCCTTAGGAAAATAATCTTGCAACAGCGAATATGCGGCGGGTGAGGCGCTGGCTTCACCAATGCCGACGCCGACGCGTGCCGCCCCCAATTGACCAAAATTCGCGGCGAGCCCCGATACAGCGGTCATCATTGACCAGAATGTTAAACCCAGCGAAATGGTTTTAACCCTGCTCCATCCGTCCGCCAGCTTTGCAAGCGGCAAACCAAAAACGGCGTAAAAAAGCGCAAAAGCAGTCCCAAATAACAGTCCGATTTGAGCGTCAGAGACACCTAGGTCTTCTTTTAGATAGGGTGCGACAATCGTTACGACCTGCCGATCGAGAAAATTAAACGCCATCATCACCACTAAGAGCGCAAGAACATAATAGCGGTAGATGGTGCCACGCATGAATTTCTCCCCTTTTTCTGTTTGATACCATCGCAGAGTTGATATGCGAAGCAAGGGTGAAACGACGCTATGTCGTGTTTCGCTTGAAAATCATCTCGGATACACCGATATTGCATGCATCCGGCTATCATGCCGGGCAAATGGAGTATATTCACATGGCCAATTGGTCTGATCCCCTGATGGGCGCGCCGGCCGCGACCGGCGTAGGGACGCAGAGCGCCGCTTATGATGCGGGTCTGCGGTCCTACATGTTGTCTGTTTACAACTATATGGCTTCCGGCGTCTTGCTGACCGGCGTTGTCGCAATGTTGTTTGCAAACTCGGGTCTGGCCGCGCAGGTGCTTGGCACGCCGCTGCGTTGGGTTATCATGCTTGCGCCGCTGGCGTTCGTGATGGTGATGAGCTTTGGCTTGAACCGTCTCTCGACCTTTGCATTGCAGGCCTGTTTCTGGGGCTTTGCGACTGTGATGGGACTGTCGATGTCATCGATCTTCCTTATTTATACCGGATCATCAATTGCGCAGACCTTCTTTGCAACGGCCGCGGCCTTTGCGGGGTTGAGCCTGTGGGGCTACACCACCAAAAAGGATCTGTCGGGTTTCGGCACGTTCCTGATCATGGGTGTGGTTGGTCTGCTGGTGGCGTCTGTCATCAACATCTTCTTGCAGTCTGGCACAATGAACCTGGTCATCAGCTTCGTCGGTGTCCTGATTTTTGCAGGTCTGACCGCCTATGACACGCAAAAGATCAAATCGATGTACGCGCACGTAGCCGGCACTGACATGATGGGCAAAACCATCATCATGGGTGCGCTCAACCTCTATCTTGATTTCGTCAACATGTTCCAGTTCCTGCTGAGCTTCATGGGCTCACGCGACTGAGCGTTTGATTGAACCCAATAAGGAAGGCCCGGCGGAGCGATCTACCGGGCCTTTTTTTGTGGGGATGGGGGCAGTGTTACACCTTGAGAATTTGCGCGCGAAACCACTCGGCCAGCTCTTCTTCGGAAAGGTCGCCGGATGCAAGGGCGAGGACGGTATTGACAGCGTCTTCAGGCGTGTAAGAGAGCGTGATCCCATTGAGCACCAGAAACAGACGTGCGACAACCCATGCAGTTCGCTTGTTACCGTCAATGAAGGGGTGGTTGCGCGCAATCCCAAATGCAAAGGTCGCCGCAAGTGTGGAAAGATCATCCTCACCATATGCCCAGCGATTGACCGGCCTACCCAATGCCGATTCTAACATTCCGTAATCACGCACACCAACACCTCCTCCATGTTCGGCCAATTGGCGATCATGGATGGCGAGGGCAACATCAGCATCAAGCCAGATTGGCTCAAGCCGATCGTTTTTTGTCATTGAGCGAGAACATGTAGAATATCGCGATCGTCACGCATGATCTTTTCAGCAAGCGCCATTTTTGTCGCAAAGTCAGGATTTGAAGCCGTTAGACGAACACCATCGGTTGTTTCGGTCACAAATAAAGTGTCGCCAAGTTGAACGCGCAGTCGGCTGAGCAGTTCCTTCGGCAAGACGATCCCTGCAGAATTACCAATTTTCGATACTTTGAGTTGCATGTTCATACAACCGTTATAACAAAGTCCTCGCCGTAGTGCAACACCGTGGAGCCGTTCCTGCTGAGCTTCACGTGCAAACGCGACTGATCATGCGTTTGAATTTGTGATCAGCGCCAGTTGCGGAACCGCCTGCCATTCTGTTGACTGAGCGAAAGGGCCAGATAACCCGTGTCGCCGAGCGGTGCGATCACCGTGCCAAAAATTTCCGAATATCCGCCGGTCCCGATCCCGAAACCAACTTCGCCGTGGATTTTGCGCTGCGGGGTTATCATTACGTCACTGGCATCCAGCGCGGAAAGCGGCGCGCTGTCAATTTTACGGTCTTCAATGGCGGCGATTTGGTCCGGCGTCAGGCGGAAAACAACGCCGCCAGCAGGATCAGCGGATGACGTTTCCGCCTGCGCGCAAACGGGTGAGGATGCTGCGAGAACAGCTGCGCACGCGACAAATTTGATGCTCTTCATCATCAAAGGCTAGGCCTATAATCCTGTCGCAAGGATGAACGGGGGCTAATCAAACCCCCGTCTTCACCTTTGCCTTGCCGCCCTTCTTGCCCTTGCGCGGGGCGGCGGCGACGATTTCGAATGCCATTGCGCCGTCTTTGAGATGCACTGACACTTCGCCGCCGTGGACGAGTTTGCCGAACAGCAATTCCTCCGCCAGCGGTTGTTTGATTTTTTCCTGTATCAGCCGTGACATTGGCCGCGCGCCGTACATTTTGTCATAGCCCTTTGACGTCAGCCACGCCTTTGCATCATCATCCAGCTTGATATGGACATCGCGGTCGGCGAGTTGGAGTTCGAGTTCGAGGATGAACTTTTCAACCACGCGCGCGACCACTTCGGTGGGCAGATAACCGAACGGCACCACCGCATCGAGGCGATTGCGGAATTCGGGCGTGAACATTTTCTTCACCGCTTCGCCGTCTTCGCCTTCGCGGGTGAGCGCCCCGAAACCAATGGTTTCGCGGGCCATGTCGCTGGCTCCCGCATTGGTCGTCATGATCAGGATGATGTTGCGGAAATCAACGGTTTTGCCGTGATGATCGGTGAGGCGGCCATTGTCCATCACCTGCAACAAAATGTTGAACAAGTCAGGATGCGCTTTCTCGATTTCGTCGAGCAGCAGCACAGCGTGTGGTTGCTGATCAACCGCGTCGGTGAGAAGACCGCCCTGATCATAACCGACATAGCCCGGAGGCGCGCCGATCAGGCGGGAGACGCTGTGGCGTTCCATATATTCGCTCATGTCGAATCGCTGAAGCGGAATGCCCATGATGCTGGCGAGTTGGCGCGCAACCTCGGTCTTGCCGACACCTGTGGGGCCGGTAAACAGGTAAGAGCCAATCGGTTTTTCAGGGTCACGCAGCCCCGCACGGCTAAGCTTGATCGCGCTCGCCAATTTTTCAATCGCATCATTTTGGCCAAAGACCACACGCTTGAGATCAGTTTCAAGCGACGCAAGCGACGCCTTATCATCGGTTGATACCGATTTGGGCGGGATGCGCGCCATGGTTGCGATCACGGCTTCAATTTCCTTGGGCGTGATGATCTTTTTGCGCTTGTTGACGGGCACAAGCATCTGCATCGCGCCGACTTCATCAATCACATCGATGGCCTTATCAGGCAGTTTGCGGTCGTTGATATAACGCGCGGACAATTCCACCGCCGCCTTGATTGCGTCGGGCGTATAACGCACCTTGTGGTGATCCTCAAACGCACTGCGC
>JBEBKH010000103.1:0-7365 GCA_040079575.1 Chakrabartia sp.
TTTCACGCAAAGGCGCTAAGGGGCGTAATTATTGACGATTCGCTTGATGCCTTCTTTGAAAGTCTCGCCACCAAAGTTGAGCAATAATCCCAGCTGCCCCTCAGTCAGCCGCAGGTAAGTGAGCAGTTGTCGCGTGTGAACCGGTGCAAGTCGGTCAATCGATTTGATTTCAATGATCAGTTTGTTGTCGAGCATAAGGTCGGCACGGAATCCATCATTAAAAACGATGTTGTCAAACTCAAAACTGATTGGGACCTGACGATCAACCGTTATGCCGTGTCGCGTTAGGCTGTCAGCAAGCAGTCTCTCGTAAACGGACTCAAGTAAACCCGGACCTAGCCGCTGATGAATTTTCATTCCGCAGTCGATGGCGATCCGAGCGAGTCTTTCAAGATCATCATGAGCACTCATCTTTGCGTCCCTATTTTCTTAGCGCCTTTGCGTGAAACCCCTAGAGCTTATGCCCCGTCCGATCGCGTTTTGTGTCGAGATAGCGGGCGTTGTGCGGGTTGGGCGGCAAATGATGGGGTACGCGTTCGATCACGGTGATGCCTGAGGCTTCCAGCCCCGCGACCTTTTGGGGGTTGTTGGTCAGCAGGCGGATTTTGTCTTGGCCGAGCAGTGTTAACATCCGCGCGGCGACCCCGAAATCGCGCGCATCGACGGCAAAACCCAGTCGCGTGTTGGCGTCAACCGTGTCAAACCCCTGATCCTGAAGGGCATAGGCGCGCAATTTGTTGATCAGGCCAATCCCGCGCCCTTCTTGCCTCAGATAGAGCAAAATGCCCCAGCCATTGTCCGCGATCAGGCGCAGCGCGGCGTCAAGCTGCGGCCCGCAATCGCATTTGAGGCTGCCCAGCACGTCACCGGTGAGGCATTCACTGTGGAGCCGCACCAATGGCGGCGCACCATTGGGGCTACCGATCAGCAGCGCGACATGTTCGCTGGCTTGTTCGGGTGAGCGGAACGCAATGATTTCGGCACTTTCACACGCTGCGACAGGCAAACGCGCGCGGGTGACAATCGCCAAACGGTCTGGCGCTTCATAAGCGGCGATGGCGGCAGTGCTGACGTGGGTGTCGCCCTTGTCCGCCTCCACCACAAAGAAAGCGGGGAGCAACCCAGCAATGCGCGCAAGCGCCAATGCACCGCGCGCTGCGGCGTCATGATGGCACGGCTTGGCTGTGTAGGGGCCCTGAAACGGATTGGCGAGGTCGGTTGCCGGATCGGCCAGTGCGCGTGCGGCGGCGATGTCCAACCACGGCATATGGGCGATCATCACCGGTTTTTCAGGCGTCGCAGCATCAACTTGATTGGCAAGCTTGAGCGTTGCAGCGCGGCTTGCTGACAGCAAGACGTCAGAGGGGCCACCAAAAGCCGCCAACCGTGCGTCGTCAGCCGTTTCAATGCTCAACACGGTGATCACGCCGTCAATCACGACCGGCCAGCCGCGCCGCAGCGCATCAATCGCGCGCGCGGCCGCTTTGGCGGTATTTGCGGGATCGCTCAAAAGGCAAACTCAGTGACGATGGGAATATGGTCCGAAGGTTTCCCCCAATTGCGGCACTCCTTATACAGCGCATGGCCAACGGCCTGCTTCGCCACCGCCGGAGATGCCCACATATGGTCAAGCCTGCGGCCGCGGTCTGACGTTTCCCAATCGGGGGAACGGTAACTCCACCAGGTGAACAATTTTGCGGGTTCGGGGATGAAATGGCGACCCAGATCAACCCAGTCATGGCTGGCGCGGAGCGTCTCAAGCGCCTCAATCTCAATGGGCGTGTGGCTCACAACCTTTTCCAGCTGCTTATGATTCCACACATCATGTTCAAAGGGCGCGATGTTGAAATCACCGACGATGATCGACGGGTCTTTGAGCGCAGTTGACCAGCGCGTCATGCGGTCCAGAAAATCAAGCTTCTGGCCAAATTTTGGGTTTTCGGCACGGTCAGCAACGTCACCGCCAGCGGGAATATAGACATTTTCAAGCAAAATGCCGTTGGGTAACCGCACCCCGATGTGGCGCGCTTCGCCGTTATCTTGCCAATCAAATTTTCGTTCCTCAATCAGCGGTACTTTGCTGACAATCGCGACGCCGTGGTGCATTTTCTGGCCATTGGGAACGATATGGCTATAGCCAAGATCACGAAAGGCCTTGGTTGGGAAAACGCCGTTTTCAGCCTTTGTTTCCTGAAGGCACAGAATGTCAGGCGCTACTTCCTGTAAAAATCGTTCAACGATATCGATTCGCGCGCGGACGCTGTTGATGTTCCAAGATGCTATTTTCATGGGCCATGCTCTAGCCCGCTGAGCGGCACGCCCGCAAGCGCTTACCCGCGCGGCTCTTCTTCAAACAAAGCAAGACCCCCGCTCCGGGGGCGTGGAACGGGGGTCAGCTTAGCGTTCGTCACGCTGGCGATCCCAGAGGGTGGACGAGTAACAGGGGGGAATCCCGCCGCAGCCACTCTGTGAAAGCCCTTGGAATATAGGCCTTCTTTCCTGTCGCCAACATGAATGGCTGTTCATTTACCCCGTGTTTTGGGCCGTGGGTCGCTCCAATTGAACGCCTTATCGGATAGCGGCACATTAAATTGCTGATTTGAGAGGCGAATCACCGTGCGGTTGTTCTGGCTGTCCTGCGCGACCCAGCCGTTGAGCATCAGGCCAGCGGGCGCTTCTGCATTTTTGGTGAAGGCCAGCGTTATGACGCCGTATTCGGGGTGCTTGGCATCGCGTGCTTCGACCAGCAGGATTTTTGGATCGGCACTGGCGCGGATTTTGGCATAGCGGGTGATATCGCGGTTAGGATCGAGCAAGACCCCCAGCGGGGTGTTGCCAATCGGCCAGCGCTGCACTTGCTTCACCTGATAATCAATGAAGGTCAGGGCTTTCCCGTCCCCGACGATCAGAATCGGTACGCCCTTCTGATATTGAAAGCGGATCTTGCCCGGGCGTTTGAGCGACAAAGTGCCCGACAGGACTTTGCCCGCGCGGTCGGTCTGCGTGAAGCCCGCAACCATCGTGTCCACACTTTTCAAATGCGCGGACACCGTGGCCAGCGGGTTATTCTGGGCGGCGCTTTGCGGCGCAATTGCTGTAACGGCGACGGTCGCAAGGGCGAGGGCATAGGGTTTCATGGGCACTCCGAAACAGGAATAGGCAGCGCAATGGCGGTTTGATTATGAATTTGATCTGAAGGGTCTTATCCGAAAAGCAGCGCCCACTGGCCCGAACGGTCACTCGAAAATTCACACTGTTTCAAAATATCCATGCCCAAAATAACCTCAAAATCACCCTCACGGCCCCAGCTAAATCCATCACTTTCGCCAAAAATATAGGGTATAGAGGATTCTTGCGCGCTCACGTCTCCCTGTTCAGCAAAAAGCCCAATGCGAAAGAGGTAATAATCGACAAATCGAATCTCCGTGGCTGAAACGAGCCTTCGTTTTTGATGACTTTCAAGGCCGAGTTCGTGAATGATGCGGGGGCCAATGCCGCTGACGGTCGCTCCCGTATCCAGCAAAGCGAGGGCCCGCACATGGGTTAAATCTGCGGGGTTCTCCGCGCCGAGTATGGCAACCGGGAGGACAATCCGGCGGCCGTTATGACGGCCATTAACCGCCAACACGTGAGAAAAAGCCGAGGTCCACAGGTTCGTCATTCACTTCTTGAATCGAAAAAAGCTTGTCGGGGAAGCGCGACAAGCCAGCACGGTAGGCGTCCCCCGCTTTGTCAAAAAAATCAACAAGGGTGCGCTGATGCAAGAGCGCATATTGGCCGAGATGGTCCGGCAAAAACTGCGAAAGGTTGCGTTCAAAATAGTCGAAATTGGCATCGACCTCTGATTTCAGCACATCCACGATGAGGCACTCCCTTTGACTACATTTTTAACCCGATCAGAAGTCACGCAAAGCACAATGCGATAAGGCGAGTCTTGGATGAGTCCAGTTGCCATCATATCGCGTGGCCGTCGGTGTCGATCATCACTTCGCGTCGGCCAACATGATCGGGGCGGCTGACCAGTCCGTCGGCTTCCATCCGTTCCACAAGGCGCGCGGCGCTGTTATAGCCGACACGCAACTGGCGCTGGACATAGCTGGTGGAGGCTTTCTGGCTTTCGGCGACGACCTGCACCGCGCGGCGGTAAAGCTGATCTTCGGCGCTGTCCTCACCCGAAGGCGCGCCGTCGAGCGACCAGCCGCCTTCTTCGGGTTCTTCGGTCACCGCTTTGATATATTCAGGTGTGCCCTGACCGCGCCAGTGATCGGCAATGGCGCGGACCTCTTCATCGGACACAAATGGCCCGTGGACGCGCGCAATCTGCTTGCCGCCGGGCATATAGAGCATATCGCCCTTGCCGAGCAGCTGTTCAGCACCCTGTTCGCCAAGGATGGTCCGCGAATCGATTTTGGACGTCACCTGAAAACTGATGCGGGTCGGCAGGTTGGCCTTGATCACGCCGGTGATGACATCGACCGAGGGGCGCTGTGTCGCCATGATCAAATGGATGCCCGCCGCGCGTGCTTTCTGCGCGAGCCGCTGGATCAGAAACTCCACTTCCTTGCCCGCGGTCATCATCAGATCGGCAAGTTCATCGACGATCACAACAATTTGCGGCAGCGGTTCGAAATCGAGTTTTTCTTCCTCATATTGCGGCTGGCCCGTGTCAGCATCATAGCCGGTCTGTACCCGCCGCCCCAGCGATTGCCCCTTGGCACGGGCGGCGCGGACCTTTTCATTAAAGCTCGACAGGCTGCGGACCCCGACCGATGCCATCATCCGGTACCGGTCCTCCATCTGCTCGACCGCCCATTTGAGCGCGCGGATCGCCTTGGCGGGTTCGGTGACGACGGGGGACAGCAGATGGGGAATGTCGTCATAAATGCTCAGTTCGAGCATTTTGGGATCGATCATGATCATCCGGCATTGTTCAGGGGTCAGCTTATACAGCAGCGACACGATCATCGCGTTCAGACCAACCGATTTACCCGACCCCGTGGTCCCCGCGACCAGCAAATGCGGCATCGGGGCGAGATCGGCAATCACCGGATCGCCCGCGATATTCTTACCAAGGATGATCGGCAGTTGGGCAGTTTGGTCCTCAAACGCGCTTGATGCGACCAGTTCGTGCAGCACCACTGATTCGCGCTTGGCATTGGGCAGTTCGATGCCGATGACGGTGCGGCCCGGAATGGTCGCAACGCGTGCGGACAGGGCCGACATATTGCGGGCAATATCATCGGCCAGCTGGATTACACGGCTCGCCTTGATCCCCGACGCAGGTTCAAGTTCATACATCGTCACCACGGGGCCGGGGCGGACCTCAACAATTGATCCTTTGACGTGGAAATCATCGAGCACGGTTTCCAGCAGCCGTGCATTGCGTTCCAACGCGGCTTTATCCAGCGTCCCGCCGGTGGACGGCGGCGGCGGGGCGAGCAGATTGAGCGGCGGCAGGACATAGCGGTCGCGCAGATCAAGCTGCGATTGGCGCGGTTTTTCGGTGCGCACCGGCGGCGCTGCGGCGGCGCTGCGATCATTGATGACGGGCTTTGGCCGCTCTGCACTCGGGACCGGTACAGGGCGTCCCCCATCACGAGGCGCGGGCTTAACGGTGGGTGTTGCGGAGAGTGCAGGCGGGGCGGCTTCGCCAGCATCCAACCTTTCTTTGCGCTGGAACCAAGCACGTTCATCCGCGTCGAGGCCAAGGCTTTTGGCCCAAATGATGATGCCGCTCAGCGCCAACAGCGCGCCGACTCCCCACAGGATCCACACGGCATAGGGGGTGACAGGCACAAAACTGATCAGCCATGACACAGCACCTGCGCCCATAAAGCCCAAAGCACCGCCAAGCCCCGCAGGCAGGCCGTCAATCGTGCCGGGATGGACGAGCGAGAGCGCGGTATCAATCAAACCGATGCCCAACAGCGCAGACAGCATCCGCCGGCCCCACCCCGCGACGGGAATGGCGCGCCACAGTCGCCGGGCGATCAGCAACAGCATCGGCACCAACAGGCCAACGACCGGGCCAATGGTCCACAACAGGCCGTCGGACAACCATGCGCCCGGACTGCCCAACAAATTGCGCGCGGGGCCGCCTGCAGCAGTGTTCATCGACGGATCACTGGGATGATAACTGGTCAGCGCAAGGACGATCAGCAGCGTCGCCAGACCCAGCACCACCGCGCCGATCAAAGCCCCACTGCGGACCGCGCCGCGTTTTACCGATGTCCGCCATCCCGGCGCGCGCGTTGCCATGTTCGGCCTCCCTCTCTGCTTAATGCGCCGTAGGGTGACTCGCCGTCAAGGGTTGGCCATCAAGGGTTCGGGGGTTGGTTTACTACCTCACTGCTTCCAAGCCTTTGAGGATGTCTTTACTTTCCAATAAGAGCAGCTTGATATGATACTTATCTAGAAGATTATTCTCCGTTCAGTATTGGCTAAATATGATGGCTCGAAAGCAACGTAACACATCATTACCACCACCTTTTCTAAAACGTGCTTGGCTGCCAGAGCGCGATGAGGAGTCCGCGCTTGATTGGAATAGCTACCCACTTTCGATACCTTTCATTCATGATGGTGGATTTGATCTCTATTTTGAAAAGCCAGTAACGATAATAGTTGGGGAAAATGGAACAGGTAAATCAACGGTTTTAGAAGCAATCGCGCATATGGCGGGATTCAGCGATTCCGGCGGTGGGCAGGGCATGCGGGCTGTCCAAGCATCAGTTGCGTCTGGTGAGGACGGCGCTGCACTTGGTGCGCTACTTCGGGGTGCGTGGCTACCGCAAGTGAAACGCGGCTGGTTTTTTAGAGCCGAGACTTTCTTTTCGGTTGCGCGTTATCTTGATGACTCTGGATCGGATTTTGCTGACTATTTGTCATCCTCACATGGTGAAGGGTTTCTCCATTTTTTTGAGGAGCGTTTCAGCCGCCAAGGTATATTCATTCTCGACGAACCAGAATCGGCACTTTCTCCTCACAAACAGTTCGATTTTTTGAAGCTACTCAGGGGAATGCAGCGTGCCAATAATTGTCAGGTCATTATGGCAACCCACTCTCCGATCTTGATGGCGCTTCCTGATGCTGATCTTTGGCAGATAGACCGTTTTGGAATACGACCAACGATGTTGGAGGACACAACGCATTTTAAGATTTATCGGGAATTCACGCAATATCCACACGAAACTGTTGAGGCGATGATTGATTAGGATAGCGCGCTTTTTTGTTATTTTTCAATAGCTTGAGTGCAATTGAAATTAGCTAGACCAAGATCAATACCGCGTTGTTCAGTGAAAAGTGGAGAGGGCGGGTCGCAACGCCCTCCCCACGGGCGTTGGTTCAGACGGTATGGGCCTTGCCCAC
>JBEBKH010000104.1:0-7277 GCA_040079575.1 Chakrabartia sp.
GTCTTAGGCTTGCTGTTTCAAAGTGAACTGGTGGTTTTGACGCAAGGCGATTATTCAACGAGGGTGGGTGAACGTAAAACGGTCAATTTTGACGATGGATCTAGCGCAATGCTCAACACCGACAGTGCTATTGCCGTTAGCATGAATGGACGGCAACGTATGGTCGAACTGTTGAAAGGTGAGGTTTACTTCGAGGTCAAACCAGACCCAAGCCGTCCGTTTATTGTTCAAGCCGATCATTCAAAGACTCGCGTACTTGGAACCCGCTTTTTCGTGCATGAAATGGCTGATAGCGACGAGATCAAGGTCACGTCAGGTCGCGTGGAAGTGACCGACTGGCGTGCCCGGAATCCGCCACTGGTTTTGCATGATAACGAAGCGGTATCGATTGATGCCGAAGGGGGTGGTGAAATACGATCATTGGATTCGGTGCTGACGACTTCCTGGACAAAAGGTTTTCTGGTCTATCAGGATGCTTCTTTGGAAAGCGTCATTAATCAGATCCGCCGCTATAGAAAAGGTTTGGTGGTTTACAAGGACAGTTCTTTACGCGGACTTAAGATCAATGGCCGCATCAATTTGCGCGAGCCAGCCGATATGCTCAATGTTTTGGGGAAAACCCTGTCGGTCAAGATGACCTATATGACCGATTGGTTGGTGATTGTTGGCTAAACATTCGCAGAAAAACGCCAAGGGGCGCACTGCATGGCGTTATTCATTCACGCTAATCAGTACCTGATTGATAACAGCCGCTGAAATACGAAAATCAGCGGCATGCAAGACCCTAAAAGCCTCCCGCGCGGATGCGATCATTCCTTGTTTTTTTGCCTTGCCGATAATTGCCGCAGTACCGATGACGAGCAGTACTTTCTCCTTCGCCACGGCACGACCTGCCCGCTCATCCATAATCAACAAAGTCCCGGCAACATGACTCAAGCATAAATTGATACAGTCTGTTTCACCCATATCCAGATCGATATCCAATAGCGGCTCTATCTGTTTAGGCCACACCTTTATCCAGTCTGAGTCGATGGCGTGGGCAATGGCTTCCTCTCCACGCGCAGCCTTACCCGGCAACACTTCTTGTTTTACAGATTCAGGCAGGTAAACCGAACCAAAGAGTTCGGGTAACCATTTTAAGCCATCTACCATCGCCAGTCCGATCAACGGGCTGGAATCAATAACAACGAGCCCTGCCACGCCGGTTTAGACTTCTTTCAACCATTGTTCCAGGGTATCTATATCCTGTTGCACTTCCTCAGCCGTTTGATTAACGACCGGAATACCCAAGCGCGACACATGGGCAATAAAGTCAGCCAGTGATAGGTTAGATAAGCTGGCAGAGCGGGCCAATGATAAATCACCATCTTTGAACAATGCCGTTGCCAACGCTTTACGCACACCGGGCAAATCGATGATTTTGGATGATTTGAGCCCGATCATTAAGGCGTCCGGTTCGTTTCTGTTCATTACCAACACCAAGTCATCATGCGCCATTCTCAATGCCTCGCTGGGATTATTCTTTAAGCCGCTGACATTCACTGTTTTCATGGGACTACCTAATAGGAATATTACATGGGAATATTATAGGCGCGATTGTTTCAAAATCCAATCAGGATAACTATAGTGGTTATAATATCTTCAATGCCAATACACGCCAGCGTTCGATATGTCTAGTTTAATTGTAAAAAGGACTAACAATCGTTAGGCCACAGGTTCTCGCTGAAGGGATATGATCAATATTGATTCAGAGACAGCAGCAGGCGAATCAACACAGTGGCTGGGCACTCTGTTCGTTGTTACACCAGCGAACGGTTTGCGCTCCTATTATCCACCAAAAGCGCATAACAAACCGGCGTGAAAATCAAGCTGGCCGACATGCCCAACAACAACCCTGCTGATAAGGACAAGGTCATTGGAATTAAAAACTGCGCCTGCTCGCTGGTTTCGAGTAGCGTTGGTAAAAAACCTGCAAAGTTGGTCAGAAAGGCCAAAAAGATGGGGCGAAACCTTGCGGTACAGGCCTCGCAAATCAGTTCGCTGATTGGGGTTTTACCGTCATCATGTTCCTTCAGGTAATCCAAAAGCACGAGGCTGTCGTTCACCACCACGCCGCTCGCGGCAATCATGCCGACTAAGGATTCCATTGACAAGGGCAATCCGACCAAGCCATGCGCGATGATGGCACCGCACCAGGCTACCGGTACCGCGAATAAAAAAATCAAGGGTTTCAAATAGGATCGAAAAGGCACTGCGATCAGCACATAAATCACTAACAGGGCGATGAGGGTATTTTGGCTTAAGCTTTTAGTCATTGCTTCCTGGTCTTGACGCTCTTGGCCGATGGTAATGTTTAAGCCCGGAAAACGTTGCTGGAGTTTTGGCAACTCAGCGGATTCAAGCTGGGCATACAGGGCATTGACATCATTTTTTTGGGTGTCCACCCGTGCCTGCACATTGAGCGCACGGTGCCGATCTTGCCGGATCAGTTTGCCAATCCCTGGCGTTAAGGTAATGTTGGCCAGGGTGTTTAAGGGCGCGTGTTGTCCATCAGGCAACTGTATCGGCAAGCTTTGTAGATTGGCTAACGATTGTCTTTCGGCATAAGGGAAGCGTACCATGACCTTCACTTCATTACGCCCGCGTTGCAGCCGTTGCACTTCATCGCCGAAATAAGCCTGGCGCACTTGCTCGGATAAGTCTTCAAGGCTTAACCCTAAACGCTCCGCCTCCGGCTTTAAGGCCAGATGGATTTCAGGTGTTCCCGGTTCGCTGGAATCGGTCACATCAAAAACACCCGGATAAGTGGTGAGCAGCGTTTTGAGCTGTTCAGCGGCCTTGGTCAAGTCATTTGCATTATCAGCGCTTAAGCTAAACTCAATATCGTAAGGCACATCACCTTCTTTATAGAGAAAGTCAATTTTAGTCCGCCCCAAATCCCCTATGCGTTTGCGCCACGCGTCAATAAAATCCTCAACCACTATGCTTTGCCGACCGGCCGGGGAAAATTCCGTCCAAAAGCCTGCACCATGCTCCCACACAATGGTTTCCAGCCCAACCACCACACTTTGCTTTTCAGACGCGGAAAACGCTCCAGGCGTTTTACCGCACTTCCCACATCCCTGTGGGTCGTTCGTTGCGACCGGTTGTTTTTGATCAAGCTCATCACGCAACGCAAAAAAGGCCTGTTCCACTTGGTTAGCGCGATTGCGCGCTTCACTGTACGGCATGTCTTGAGGGGTCTTTAACGAAACCCAAAAACTGTCCTTGATCACATCGGCCTGTAAGGCCATACGGATGCGCCCGCTCTCTAACCAGGCCGCACAGAGCATGATCAGTACCACAAACACCGTCAGGGTCAGGTAACGCCAAGCCAAAGCGCCTTGTAAAAAGGGGCGATAATAACGGTTTACCCAGTGCTGTAAGCCCGCATTCAGTTGATTCCGCCACCGGTCTAGCCTGGATTCTGTGCGCTTGACAGCGGCTGCGACCAAATGCGCGGGCAGGATCAACAGCGCTTCAATCAATGAGAATAGCAGCGTCAAAATCATCACCCAACAAATGGGTTGCATCATCTGGCCTGCCCAACCCGGCAAAAATAATCCCGGCAAAAAGGCCACCAGTGCCACAGATACTGACAACACCACGGGTAACGCGACGGCTTGCACGCCTTTAATGGCGGCTGCCAAGCTATTATTCAACTGGTTTTGCGTATCTTCATTTTGGTGTTCTGGGCTATTTTCTTGTTGTGAATAAACGCTTTCGCCAATAATGATCGCATCATCCACCAAAATCCCCATCGCCAGCAAAAAACCGAATAAGGACAACATATTCAGCGAAATATCCAGCATCGGCATTAACCATAATGCCCCCAACACGGACGTAAAAATGCCGACACCCGCCCAAACAGCGACCCGTAAGCGCAAAAACAGCGTCAACACCAAACAAACCAGGACAAAGCCCGCCAGGCCATCCTCCAGTAAGGCCGTCACCCGTTCATCATAAGCTTGAGAATCGTCCCACCAGGTAGTCATGACCAAGCCTTCGGGTAATGTCGGTTGCAGTTGTGCTACGTGCGCTTTGACCGCACGGGCGACTTCCACCGCGCTGTGTTGGGTATGGATTTCCCAACCCTGAGCCGTTTCGCCGTTATGATGCCATTCGGACAGACGTTCAGCCAAACCATCGCGAATATTGGCAACCTCCTTTAATAATAAGCGCGTGCCGTCCGCTTGGGTGCGCAACACCAGCTTACCCATACTGGTGGCGTCTTGCGCTTTGGCTAAGACGCGCAATTGCAACTCACCCGCAGGTGTTTTAACCAATCCGCCGGACTGATCCAATGAAGCGCGGCGAACGGCTTCAGTAATTGCCCGGATGCTTAAGTGGTATTGGCGTAACTTGGCCGCTGACACTTCAATGACCATCTCGTAAGGCAATTCATAATAATTGCGTACCCAACGCACGCCGGGGATTTTCTCAAAGTCCGTTTGAACTTGCTCTCCAAAACGTTGCAAGGCCAGCATATCCGTTGGCCCATGCAAGGCCACCCAAATCACCCCGTCATCGCCGTCACGGGTTGCCAACTGCACGGTAATTTTTTCCATCGCTTTGGGCAGTCGGGGCAGGCTTTGAATGCGGCCATATAAAGTGTTTATTAGTGGTTCAGTGTCATGATCCGGCAGCACTGAAACCTTGATCCTGCATTCTCCCTCGGAAATTTCGCTGTTTAAGCGTTTTATCCCGATCACATCCTTGATCGCTTCTTCAATCGGTATACAAACGGAAGTTTCTATTTCAAGCGGGCCAGCGCCTGGATATAGCGCAGCCACTTCAATTTGCTGTGGGTTGAAGCGGGGAAAAACTTCCTTGTCGATATGGTTAAGGCTCACTATCCCGCCAATCACAATCAACAACATGAGTAAATTGGCGGCGACTGGATTGGAGGCAAACCAAGCCAACAGGCTGCTTGGTCGCATCGGTTCCCGACCGATTGCGACACTTCCGCCATCCTTGGCAGTCGATTGAGATTTAGGCAATGTGCTCATGGATCTTTAGTGACGGGTGGCGGGGCAGGGGGTTGATCAACTTTTACTGCCATGCCCTCAATGGGCATTTGCACCCCTGAGAGGACCACCCGGTCACCAGCCTGCAAACCGCCGTTAATTAACACGCGGTCAGCTTCATTACGTAACAGCTTGACCGGTTGAATATGCAGTTGTTGCTTTGCATCGACCACAAATACCTCATGCGCGGCATTAACAGCAATCTGAGGCAACGAAAAAATAGCGGGGAATTCCTTACCTTGGATTTCCGCTTGCACAAACAGGCCATTTAACAACGGCGATCGACTACCTTGTGGTTTAAACGGTTCGGTCACCTCAGCGACGATGGTCATGACCCCAGTGCTTTCATCCAATTTGCCTTCCGTGCGGACAATGTGGCCTTGCCAGGTGTGCAGCGCACCCGCAAACTCGGCGGATAATGAAACCTTGGGTGATAGTCGGGCTTTTTTATGCGTATCCTGTCCCTCTATGCCTAACGGTAGATCAACAAAAGCCAGTTGATCGGTGGCAACCGGTAACCTAATCTCCGCCACATCGGTAGCGTAAAGTCGTGCCAATTTTTCGCCGGATTGCACAACCTGTCCCAAGCCAATGGTTTTGCTTTGTACGCTACCGCTAAAGGGCGCACGTAATACACAGCGGCTGCGTTTGATCCGCGCTTGCATCAAATTGGCTTCAGCCGCTTTAAGTTTTGCTTTGGCCTCAGCCAATTGGGGTTGACGCATCGCTAACGGGGTAGGGGAGCCTTCGCCCAACGCATCCCATTCGTTGCGGGCTTGTTCGGCCTGTGCTTCTTCCATCGCCAGTTGCCGCCTGGCCTCGCTGATTTGAGCTTCTGCCTGTACCAGTGCATAGTCATAATCACGGGGATCAATTTCCAGCAATACCTCATTGTGCGCAAAAAATCCCCCAGCTACAAAATGGGGATGCAGTTTAATAACTTTTCCCGCGACTTCCGGGATTAAATCAATCTCATGACGGGGAGTGACAACACCTTGGGACATTACATTTAAGCGGAGAGTTTCTGGTTTTACCTGCATGACGGTAACCACAGGGACTTGCTTTTGGGGGGCATCAGGGATGATTTGCGGACGATTCGCAATAATAGCCCAAGCCGTGGCGATGCCAAGCAGCAACAGTAGCAGCGGTAAAAGTATTTTCAGGCGGCTTTGCGGTGTGCTCATACACCGCCACCGAGCGCGAGATAAAGGTCAATACGATTGCTCAGTAATTGCCGTTGTACCGAAAGATGGGCGCTTTGGGCATTCAGGGTACTGCGGTAACTGTCCAACAGTGTCAGGATTTCAATTAACCCCTGCCGATAGGAATAGACTGCGAGTTTGCGACTGGCTTGCGTTTGTTGCACGGCTTCCTTGAGGGCTTGTTCCTGTGCCCGCAGCCAGCTTTCAGCCGCCAGGGTTTGCTCAACCTCACGAAACGCATTCAGCGCGGTGCTGCGGTATTGGTTGAGGGCTTCAACGGTACGCGCTTCGTTTAAACGAATGTCACCTTCTAGGCGTCCACCCGTAAACAGCGGTTGAACTAATCCCATTGCCAGGTTCCACGCGACGGCACGCGGATCAATCAGGTCTGTTAAGGCCGCACTGCTCGTGCCGCCGCCCGCAGTCAAGGTGATGCGCGGTAACAAGGCTTTTTTTGCACTTTCAACCCGGAAATCCATTCCGCGCAGGCGCAAATAGGCCGCAACCAGATCAGGCCGCCGCTCCAATAACTCGGAAGGCAGTCCCGGCGATAAATGTAGCGGTGGTTCCGGCAGCTTAACGGCATTGCTTAACTGCCCGTTTGGGTAACGCCCCAGCAAGACTTCCAGCCGCCGCATCACAATCTGCTTACGGTTGCGTGCCGCCGCCAATTGCGCTTCGGCATTCGCCAAATCGGTCAGCACCAGCCGTAAATCTAAGCCTCGGCTTAAGCCGCGCGTAAATCGCCCGCGGACAAAATCGGCAATCACCCGCCTATCCTGGATAGATTGTTCAGCCACCTTAATCTGCAGGTCTGCCTCAATCAATTCAAAATAACTTTGTGCGGTGCGGGCAGCCAACGATAACCGCGCCCCTTGTAAATCTGCGGCAACCGCTCCCGCATCTTGTTCAACCGCGCTTTGGGCGGCCTTGATTCGGCCCCAAAGGTCAATTTCCCAATTCAGTGAAAAGAGTGCTGCAAATGCAGCGGTGTGAGTAGTGTCTGAAC
>JBEBKH010000105.1:0-7260 GCA_040079575.1 Chakrabartia sp.
TCCACCAAGGGCGCGGTCAAATGAGTTTTGGAAAAATCAAAATAGAGCCCAGCCTCCTCAACCGTATATGCGGCCAAGCGGTCACTATCCTCAGCAAACAGAGAAACAAGCGTTTGAGGCTTGGCTGATGCCAAAAAATTCCATTGTTCGTTCATTTGAATCCTTAGTTTTTATACAGCAAAGCTTGACGGTTGGGACTTGGGACAGCACATCGCCTTTATGATGACAGATACACAGATTGATCAGACCCCGAAAGACGCTGAAACGGCAATTTTGGCAAAAAAACCGCCCTCTGAAACCAAGGATTTCATGAAATTTTTGGTTAAACTGGCCGTTTTCGTTTTCATTTTACGCAGCTTCATCTTTGCGCCCTTCAATATCCCGTCTGAATCCATGCTGCCGCGCCTTTATGTCGGGGATTATCTGCTCGTGTCAAAATGGCCTTATGGTTATTCAAAATACTCAATGCCATTCTCCTTGCCGCTGCTTCCAAAGCGTATTTTGGCAACCACACCCAAACGCGGCGATGTTGCGGTGTTTAAGGCCCCGCCGACCAACGATATTGATTTTATCAAGCGTGTGATCGGTCTGCCCGGTGATATGATCCAGATGAAGGGTGGTCAGTTGTTCCTCAACGGCGTCGCAATCCCCAAAAAACGGGTTGCAGACATGGTCGTGCCGGTCACCCCCAACACGCAGTGTTTTTCCGCCGCTTTTGAAGAAACCACATCAAATGGCAGCCGTCAGTGCCGCTACCCGCGGTACCGCGAAACTTTGCCGGGCGGGAAAAGCTATAACGTCCTCGATCTGATCTCGATTGCTGGTGATGATACAGAGGTCTTCTCTGTGCCAGCGGGGCATTTGTTCATGATGGGCGATAACCGCGACAACAGCCTCGACAGCCGCTTTGATACCGAAGCGGACGGCGGGATTGGCATTGTCCCGCAGGAAAATCTGGTGGGTCGCGCCTGGGTGAGTGTATTTTCCACCGATGGTTCCGCCAGCTGGATCAAGCCGTGGACATGGTTCACCGCCGCCCGCTGGTCGCGCATTGGTGAAGGCTATTGACTGCGTTGGCACTTTGGCTGACCGATCTGTTCGGGATCGCGCCGGTCGACCTGACTCTTTACGAACGCGCGCTCACCCACGGCAGCCACAGTGCAGACACCTATGAACGCCTAGAATTTCTCGGCGACCGCATCCTTGGACTGAATGTTGCGAAATGGCTGTATGTCCGCTTCCCTGATGATGCAGAAGGGCAATTGTCGAGGCGGTTCAATACGCTTGTCTCGGGTGAGGCCTGCGCCGATATTGGCCGCGCAATTGGGGTTGCGCCGTTCCTCCGTCTGGGCAAACAAGCCCGCGATGACGGCGCGTTCAACAGTGGCAACGTTCTTGGCGATGTGGTGGAGGCGTTGATCGGCGCCGTGTTCCTCGACCACGGCAATGACGCCGCCGACCGTTTCATCCGCACCCATTGGGAGTCCTTGGTCGAAGGACAGCGCACCGCCCCGCGCCATCCCAAATCCGAACTTCAGGAATGGGCCGCCGCGCACAACCGCAAAGCCCCGGTCTATGACGTGATCGAACGTTCCGGCCCCCACCACGCCCCGCGCTTTACTGTGCAAGTATCACTGGGCACAGCCGGAGAAGCCGTGGCCGAGGGCGGATCAAAACAAGAAGCCGAAACCGCCGCCGCACTGGCCTTACTTGGGACGTTGGGGTGAGTTTTCATTAACCCTTCCACTCTCCGTTGGGGCTGAGCTTGTCGAAGCCCTTCCCTTCTTTTATGCAGTGGACATGGCCTTTTGGACTTATATGCTTCACTGTGGAGATCGCAGCTTTTATGTTGGGCACACAGAAAATCTCGAAAAACGGATGAGCGAGCATCATTCTGGAAAATATCCCGGCTACACGCATTCAAGGCGACCCGTCACGTTGGTATGGTCGGAATATTTTCAAACAAGGATAGATGCATTGAACGTTGAACGCCAAATCAAAGGCTGGAGCCGTGCAAAAAAACCAGCCCTGATCAGGGGTGATTGGCCGCTGATTAGCGCACTCGCACACAGTGGGAAGGAAGAAGAAATGCCTTCGACAAGCTCAGGCCAAACGGACGGTGGGGGGTACGCGTTATGAACACCCCCAAAAAATGTGGCCTCGTCGCCATTGTTGGCGCACCCAACGCTGGGAAATCAACCCTGGTCAACGCGCTCGTTGGGCAAAAGATCGCTATTGTGTCGCCAAAGGCACAGACCACGCGCACAAAATTGCTCGGTATCGCGATGGAGGACAACACCCAGATCATGCTCGTTGATACGCCGGGCATTTTCGAACCCAAACGCCGCCTTGACCGTGCGATGGTGCAAGCGGCATGGGGCGGCGCGAGTGAGGCGGATATGATCGCGCTGGTGATCGATGCCAAGGGCGGACTGGGCAATAAAATCGAACCCATTATTGAAGCGCTCAAAAACCGCCCCGAACCCAAAATCCTGATCCTCAACAAGGTTGATATTGCCGATAAAACCCGGCTGTTGGTCCACGCCGAAAAATTGAACGCGCGGATCACCTTTGACGAAACCTGGTTTGTGAGCGCGGCCACAGGTGACGGCCTGCCTGAATTGAAGGCGGCCCTTGCGGCCGGCATGCCCGAAGGCCCATGGCATTTCCCCGAAGATCAGGTGAGCGACGCCACCGACCGGATGAGTGCGGCCGAAATCACCCGTGAACAGCTTTACCTCCAACTCCACGCAGAACTGCCCCATGCCAGCGCGGTGGAGACCGAAAAATATGAAGAACGTCCCGACGGATCGGTTGAAATTCATCAACAAATCCTGATCGAACGCCCCACCCAACGCGCGATCATCCTTGGCAAAGGCGGCGCGCGCCTGAAGGAAATTGGGTCGCGCGCGCGCGCCGAAATCGCCACCTTGCTCGGCAAACGCGTGCATCTCTATTTGCATGTGAAGGTCAACCCGAAATGGCAGGATGATCGCGGGCTATACGGTGATATGGGTCTGGACTGGGTCGAATAGCCCGTTTGAAAAGGAGCGCAGGCATGACAGCAATCGGGATAATCGGCAGCGAAGGCCGGATGGGACACGCACTGGCAGACGCCATCCGCGCCAGTGGTAATGTCGTGTCTGGCGGCGTCGACGCGGGCGGTGATGTGCTCGATCTGGCACGGATCAGTGACGTATTGGTCGATTTTTCCGCGACCAAGGCCTTGGTCGCCAATATCGGCGCAGCGGTCGCGGCGGGCAAACCCATCCTCATCGGCACTACAGGGCTGGAAGATCACCACCACCAAGCGATTGATGACGCCGCGCGCCATATTGCGGTGTTGCAAACCGGCAATACGTCACTGGGCGTCACACTGCTCACGCGTTTGGTGAAGGAAGCCGCCGCGCGGCTGGGCGATGATTGGGACGTTGAAATTGTCGAAATGCACCACCGGATGAAGGTTGATGCTCCGTCGGGAACCGCGCTGATGCTCGGTCAGGCCGCCGCCGATGGCCGTAACATCGCGCTCGACCGCAACAGTGAACGCGGGCGCGACGGCGTCACCGGCCCGCGCGCCAAGGGAGCCATCGGTTTCGCCAGCCTGCGCGGCGGCACAGTCGCGGGGGACCATATGGTGATCATCGCGGGCGACCAAGAACGCATCGAACTCACCCACCGCGCCGAAGACCGCAGCATCTTCGCCCGCGGCGCCCTCAAAGCCGCCACCTGGCTGATCCGCCAACCAGCGGGGCGTTACGGCATGGATCAGGTGCTGGGACTTTAGGGGTCTTCTTGTGTCTTGAATTTAGATAGAACCGAGTGATCATTCCATCATAGGTCATCATGCTTAGTGGATAGATTCCAATGTTTCGAACAACTGCTTTAGCCCCTCCCTCTTTAGGGGTTGACCAGTCCAATCCCCCGGATTGGACCAATAAGGCAACTGGGTTGGGGTGGGGCCTGTCCCCCTCAATGGCGCTGCGGATCGAAAAGGCATTCGCCGTCAAAATGGATACACTGTTGCGCATGCAAACTGCCTATGAAATCGCACAAGCCCGCGCCACGGAACGCCAGATAGAGGTGCCCCGCTATCTGGCGGTGTGATGACCAAATGCGATGCAGCACGCGCATGATATTCGCCGTGAATCACAAGGGTGAGGGGTTTGGATGTCTGCGCCAATTCGGCATGTGATGATTGTTCATTGCTGCTGAATGGCTGGGATGTTGGGAGAAGCGAACAGGCAACTTAAGGTGCGCAATCAAGGAAAGCAAACATTATTCGAGTTAGATTTGTTTCGTTCGAACCCATTTCAGTAATGCAACACTAATCACCGTCAAGCTTGAACGGGCGCGCTGCTGGATCATCAGAAAAATGCAAAATTACATGATCGTCGTCTTCATCAATGCTGCGAGGAGCCATTTCGACACCCGATAGGGTCATGCCCATGTTTAGCCAATGTGCGAAGAGGTTGCTGTTGCGTCCACCATTGGTGTGGTAGCTGCGGAACCATTCTTCAGTGATACGGCCCGCCAGAAAATCGACCAAAAGCCGTGCGGGAAAGTGGATGCTATGGCGATTTTCCGCAGTATTTCCTATCACTGTGATCCCCAAATATTGTCCATGTGTTTCGGTTGAAAACGCACCTTGCCTGAACAAGGAACGTGCCTGATAGCCCTCATAATGCGGGGCGGGCAAAATTGCTGCGATGCGGCCAAGGGCTTCTGGTATTTCGGGCAAGGCACTCGTTCCAAACATTGCGACCGTCCAACGCTTTGGCTTGCGCCCCGTCGGATCACTGCCCAGCCATGAAGAGTGTTCTATTGTTGGGGAGAATATGACTACGGCGTCGACATCTTCAGCATAGGTGCCGACAAAATGCCGGATGATTTGCTCGCCTGAAACTGTCCTGCCCACGGGGTCTGACCAACCTAGGCGACCCATGCGATTGAGCAAGCTGGAGCCGACATCGGCGATAAACAGGATACGCAGCGTTCCTGGTGCAGCGGCCTTCAACTGGCGCTTCTTCCGTTTGAGCAATTCAAAAAGCGGATTATCATTAAGCGAATGCGCCTCCGCTGGCATACTTGATGAAATGTTGTGGAAGCGAGTTTGTTTGTAGGACTTGTGCTCAATCACAACATCTAAGCCTTCGGCTTGGATGCGCAAGCCGATGCTGGTTGATTGGCCAGATGCGACCCAACCCGCGATGCCCGTACATTGGTTTTCGTCAAGCCGGAAGTCTTTAGGTGCAAGACGGCGGCGATAGTGTTTCCCCGCTTCGTAACCGCTGGTTTCGCCAAAGCGATAACTGAGATAATCGCCTACGCCCGTCTTGGCACGACTGGCGACCTCTCCGATTTGCTGAGCGATGGCATCCATTTCCGCTTCGCCTGAGAGCGAGTTGTCGTTGGTAGCGGCGATCTCAATGGCTGCAGTTCTGCCTTGCACAAGAAAGTTCGTTACGGCGTCGGGTCTTTTGCTATCACCCCACCACTCTGGCTCGACTTCCATTTCTCCCAACGAATGTGTAGCCCAGAGCAGGGCTAGCTCCATTTCCGCTGGCAACGCCTGATCCTCCTTCTTTTTATGGTTCAAGCGCGCCAATAAGTCTTTGCGCTTCCTGTCGTCCAGAATTGGTGCAAGCTCATCCAGCATGGATTGCAATCGGCGGCGGGAGAAGATGGTCATGTGTTGAGCAGCGTCATCGTTAACGCTCTAATATGGGTCTTTTCCAATTTCAAAGAGCAAATCTCTGCAAGGTCGAAAATAGAACAACGACCCAACCCAACCTCATAACTGAATGGCAGCTTTTGAGCTGCGCAAAACTGTTAACTAACGACCGAAAACTTAGCGAAAGCGCCCTCCCCCCTCACCCTTGCAATGTAGGATTTTCCATGGGAGTTTTGGCGCGCTCTTTCTCATTTTGGATATAGTGCGATGCCCGCTGGACAACATCCCGACACCCGATTTGACGCCAATTCTGCGCTTAACTTCGCAGTGGAAGCCGTGTCCCTAAGAAGTTTGCGAAGCTAAGCGCAAAAAAGCCCGGTTTTGCGCGCGTCGTCGGTGCTCATATCGCCGTGTAGGCATGCAGGAACACCGCACTAGTGCGTTAGTTTTTCAGCAATCCCCTTATTCTTCAAACATCCTCCCCGACGGCAAGGACGTTAACCTATTCTCGCTAACGCGGTGATCGTCAGGAGACACAATCATGAAGTTCGTTTTACTCCATTCGCGCGGTGGCAATTATTTGGTGGTTGCGGCGAATCTCGCTTACCTCCGCACGGATGAAAATGGGCAGACGAAAGTCGGTTTGGTCGGTGGGGATGCGATCCTCGTTGCTGGCACGCTGGAAGAAACCGCCGCGACAATTTTGGCCGGATAGGACCGCGCTCCCTTCCGACACACGGATTAGCGCGCCGTGAGAATGGCCTGAAATTGCGGACCCATTTTGGGCAGGTAGAAATTACGGGATTTCTCACCGAATACCTTGTCCCCTACGGGCGGTTTTTGGGCATAATCGCTGTTGAGATAATAATGAATTTCGGGCTTTTCCGCCTTGATCTCATCATCAGAAAGCCCCGCAACGAACAGCGTCGACGGCGATTGGAACCGGACCGTCACGAATTTCAGTGCCCAATGGCACAGGCCCAACCCGAAATAATCCTCGTCCCGCAGCGCGTCTTCATGAAAAACCGCTTCATAATGATCGGGACCGATCTTTTTGAGCGCCAACGGTACGTTATGTTCGGGAGGAAGGACAACGCCGCCAAGGGCGCGCTTATAATCCATCGCGACACAGGCACGATTATCGACCACAAAGTTGGCGGTCGCCTGAATATTGTTCAGCGGACCGGGATGCTTGACGAACCTCAAATCGAGCATGCGCGCGCGTTGCGGCTTTTCAGTGATCTGGACCACCGGATCGGCATTGCTCTTGGCATCATTTGAACACCCGCCAAGCGCCGCGGCGAAGATGAAACCAACAATCACCGCTTTTATGTGCACTTTATCGCCTCAACGCCAAGGGGTGAATCATGACGCAAACCTAGGGTGGGTGGGGGGCAGTGCGTCATGATTCGAGAGCCTTTTCAACGCTGCTCCACCTCTTAGTCAATTGCACTAGCACACATTATCAAAAAAAGATGCTTATGTGATGCCTCTTTTGAAAAATGCGGGTCTTGCAGAGGATGGCAGCAACGAGGCATGATCTCAAAATGAAAAAATCTGATGCTTTTGAATTTTACAGCCGCCTT
>JBEBKH010000106.1:0-7225 GCA_040079575.1 Chakrabartia sp.
TTTGCAAGCGACACTGCGCGCGACGTGACAATTCCAGAAAATCATAAGCCTGCAAAATCATATAATTAAATTCGAGGAAGGTCAGCGGCTGTTCGCGTTCAAGGCGGAGTTTAACCGAATCGAAGGTCAACATCCGGTTGATCGTGAAATGTTTCCCGACATCGCGCAGGAATGGCACATATTCGAGTGCATCAAGCCAATCTGCATTGTTGACCATCACCGCGTCCGTAGGGCCATCGCCAAAGGTCAAGAAACGTTCAAATACGCGTTGGATCGACGCGATATTGGCGTTGATGTCACCAACCTTTGTTGTGCCGCCGCCCATGAGAACGATGGGTTTATGCCCCGATTGTTGCAAACGGCGCAGCATCATAATCTGAACCAAGCTGCCGACATGCAGCGACGGCGCGGTCGCATCAAAGCCAATATAGGCGGGAATGACCTGAGCGTGCGCAAGGGCATCGAGCGCATCCGTGTCTGTTACCTGATGGATATAGCCGCGCGCCGCGAGCGTTGTTAAGAGTGTTGATGCATAATGTGTCATAGTGGGCGGCGCTTAGCATGGAGAAAGTGGATTGAGTAGAGTTTTGGCCACGCGGACATTGTTTCCTCACCCAGACTTTGTGTCGGCTTCATTGCAGGTAATGACGACAGTGACACTGGTTGGTGCTGACACGTTCAAATTTGAATTTGCCATTGTTGGTGCAGTTGAAAAACTCCTTATCCCAAAATCTGCACTGCCCGAGCGCACGTACGGTCTTTGGCAGCATAGCTGTTTTGAGGCATTTATTGGGTTGAACACTGGGGGCTATGTTGAGTTGAATTTCTCGCCTTCTGGGCAATGGGCGGCTTATCATTTTGATGCCTACCGTTCGGGTATGGCCGACGCAATCGACCTTTCGCCGCCTGATATAAGTTGGGAGCGTGCAGGGGAAAATCGCCTATTGCTCACAGCTTTGGTTGACGTCTCAACTGTGGAGGATTTGATGTCTTGGACCTTTGGCCTTTCGGCTGTCCTTGAAGAAAAATCGGAAACCAAAAGCTATTGGGCGCTGGCACATCCTCACGGTGCACCTGATTTTCATCATAGTGATTGCTTTGCGCTGCAACTCACGCCACCGGAAACTTTATGAAATTCGGAATTGATCGCCTTTTGGCAGACCCCGCCCTGCGCGCACCCTTGACCGGGAAACGTGTTGCTTTGCTCGCCCATCCAGCATCCGTCACAGGCGACCTCACGCACGCCTTGGACGCATTGATGGCGCTGGGTGATATCAATGTTACCGCTGCTTTTGGTCCGCAACACGGCCTGCGCGGGGATAAACAAGACAATATGGTGGAATCTCCGGACTTTACCGATCCGGTCCACGGCATTCCGGTGTTCAGCCTTTACGGTGAAGTGCGCCGCCCCAATGGTCAGATGATGGGCACGTTCGATACGATTTTGATCGACCTGCAAGACCTTGGCTGCCGTATCTACACCTTCATTACGACATTGCGTTACATTTTGGAGGCTGCCGCCGAACAGGGTAAATCTGTGTGGGTGCTCGACCGCCCCAATCCTGCCGGACGCCCTGTTGAAGGCCTGACTCTGCGCGAAGGCTGGGAAAGTTTTGTGGGGGCAGGGGCGATGCCGATGCGGCACGGCATGACGCTTGGTGAACTGGGTCTGTGGTTCATCGACACACTCAAACTTGATGTGGATTACCATATTGTTGCAATGGACGGCTGGCAGCCTGACACCGCGCCAGGTTTTGGCTGGCCGCAGGACCGTGTCTGGATCAACCCCAGTCCGAATGCCCCCAATATCGGCATGGCACGCGCCTATGCGGGCACGGTCATGCTCGAAGGAACAACGCTTTCAGAAGGGCGAGGGACAACCCGCCCGCTCGAAATTTTTGGTGCACCAGACATTGATGCGCGCGCGGTGATTGCGCACATGCAGGCGTATGCGCCGCAGTGGTTAAAAGGCTGTATCCTGCGCGAATGTTGGTTTGAACCGACGTTCCACAAACATGTGGGGCAATTGTGTCACGGTGTCCAAATTCACGCCGAAGGTCCGCAGTATGACCATGTGGCGTTTAAGCCGTGGCGGGTGCAGGCGCTGGCGTTCAAGGCGATCCGCACCCTTTATCCAGACTATCCGCTTTGGCGTGATTTTCCGTATGAATATGAACTGGGAAAATTGGCGATTGACGTGATCAATGGCGGCCCACTTTTACGTGAATGGGTGGATAATCCGGCCGCCACGCCGGACGAGCTAGATGCGCTAACAATCAAAGATGAAGAGGCTTGGCTTAAGGAAAGACAAGCGTTTCTTCGTTATTAAAACCATTCAATTCTTACGCGTTAAGGCCCGCATGGCGTCATCCAAACCGGTCAGAGTCAGGGGGAACATGCGGTCATTCATGGCTTCCTTCAAAAGCTTTGTTGATTGCGAATATCCCCAATGCTCTTTTGGCACGGGGTTGAGCCACGCCGCCGCTGGATAGGTTGTTGTCAGGCGCTGCATCCACACGGTCCCGGATTCTTCGTTGAAATGTTCAACTGAACCGCCAGGATGGCTGATTTCATAGGGGCTCATCGCGGCGTCACCGACGAAGATTATTTTATAATCATGGCCGTATTTGTGAAGCACATCCCATGTCGGCGTCCGTTCACTAAAGCGCCGTTTGTTGTCCTTCCATAGCCCTTCATAGGGACAATTGTGGAAGTAGAAAAATTCCAGATTTTTGAATTCAGTCGTCGCTGCACTGAACAATTCTTCACACAGTTTGATGTGCGGGTCCATTGACCCGCCGACATCGAGAAACAGCAGCAGCTTAACCGCGTTGCGCCGTTCCGCACGCATTTGAATATCGAGCCAACCTTGCTTCGCCGTACCGCGCACGGTTCCGTCAATGTCGAGCTCATCTTGAGCACCTTCGCGCGCAAATTTGCGCAAACGGCGCAGCGCAATTTTGATGTTGCGCGTCCCTAACTCTTTGGTTGAATCGAGGTTTTTGAACTCACGCTTATCCCACACTTTGACAGCGCGGCCATGCTTGCTTTCGCCGCCGATCCGGACGCCTTCCGGATTATAACCCGAATTGCCGTAAGGGGAGGTGCCGCCAGTGCCGACCCACTTATTGCCGCCCTCATGCTTTTTCTGCTGTTCTTCGAGACGTTTTTTGAGCGTCTCCATAATCTCTTCCCAGCTGCCAAGCGCCTTGATCGCTTCCATTTCCTCTGGCGTCAGGAATTTCTCGGCAACGGCCTTCAGCCAATCTTCAGGAATATCGGCATTTTGTTCGCCGTAGGAAGTGATAATGCCCTTAAAAACCTTGGCAAACACCTGATCAAAGCGGTCAAGCAGCCCTTCATCTTTCACAAATGTCGCGCGGGAGAGATAATAAAACTCCTCCGGATTGCGCTCAATCACATCCTTGTCGAGCGCTTCCAGCAGCACAAGATGCTCCTTCATGCTGGCCGGAATACCCGCCGCGCGGAGTTCGTCTAGGAAGTTGAAGAACATCAGTTTTGACCCTTGGCAGGTGGTTGTGGTGTGTGAACAGCAGCAACCAAGATAAAGGAGATATACATTAGGAGATACCATGCTCCCAGTTTGGTTGGTGATACCATTGACCAGCCATCTGCCTGATCCGGGTAAACCCAAGCGCGCGAGAAGGTCGCTATATTTTCAGCAAACCAAATGAACAGTGCCACTAAAAACCAACCAAAGAGCAAAGGCATTTTTCTATCTGCTTGCCATACGCGGAAGCTTAGCGTGGTCTGCCAGAAGAGCATAACCATGGCGGCGAAAAGTAAAATGCGTGCGTCTGGTAACCAATGATGGGCGAAGAAATTAACGTAAATTGCAACCGCGAGAAGCATGGTAACAACGCGTTTTGGATATTGGGTAAAACGAAAATCAAAAATACGCCAAATACGCGCTATGTAACTGCCAACAGCGGCATACATAAATCCAGAAAATAGAGGAACACCCCCGATCCGGAGTATATTCGGTTCCGGATATTCCCAAGAACCATAAGCGGTTTTGAACACTTCCATTACTGTTCCAACAATATGAAACGCTAAGATGACCTTCGCTTCGTCAAACGTTTCCAAGCGAAACAAGAGCATCGCTATCTGTATGAGCACAGCGGAAAGCGTTAAAAAATCATACCGAGTAAGAAAGGTATCGCTTGGATAAAAAAGATGTGTCCCGATTAGCAGCGCCAATAACAGTCCGCCGAATAAACATGCCCACCCTTGCTTAAATCCAAAGAGCAAAAATTCATAAATATAGGCCCGCCAGCCAGCGCGAGGTTCAAATGATTCAAGCTGCGCACGAATTGCCGCAAATCGCGTTGCAGCAATCCTGTGCCGAGCTTCAGCCATTCCGCCCCCCGCGTGCCATGAATGCCAGCCGTTCAAACAGCATCACATCCTGCTCATTCTTAAGGAGCGCACCGTGGAGTGGGGGGATTGCTTTGGTTGGATCGCGGTTTTGCAGTACGTCGAGTGGCATATCTTCAGCCAAAAGCAGTTTCAGCCAATCGAGCAGTTCGCTCGTCGATGGTTTCTTCTTCAGGCCGGGTACGTCGCGGACTTCATAGAATACGTCCATTGCCTTTTTGACCAAAATCTTTTGGATGCCGGGGAAATGGACATCGACGATGGCTTGCATCGTGTCGCGGTCCGGAAATTTGATATAGTGAAAGAAACAGCGGCGCAGGAAAGCGTCGGGCAGTTCCTTTTCATTGTTTGATGTGATGATGACGATGGGGCGTTCAGCCGCTGTGATCGTTTCGTGCGTTTCATAAACGTCAAAGCTCATCCGGTCGAGTTCCTGCAACAGATCGTTGGGGAATTCGATGTCGGCCTTGTCGATCTCATCAATCAGCAGCACAGGCAGCTCAGGGGAAGTAAACGCCTCCCACAATTTTCCCTTGCGGATATAATTGCGAATGTCGTGGACGCGTTCATCGCCGAGCTGACCGTCGCGCAGCCGCGCCACCGCGTCATATTCATACAGGCCTTGATGCGCCTTTGTGGTCGATTTAATATTCCACTCGATCAACGGGGCGTTCATCGCCTTGGCGATTTCCTGAGCCAATACGGTCTTTCCAGTGCCGGGTTCCCCTTTAATGAGGAGCGGGCGACGCAGGGTCATGGCGGCATTGACGGCGACCTTCAGGTCATCCGTGGCAACATAATCTTTGGTTCCGGTGAAACGCATCGCGCGGCTTTCCTTTGACGTGAACGTAAACTCACATCTGCGATACGGCGGGTTTTACATCGGTGCAACCCTATAAAGTTTTGGTTCAGACCTAGTGTTCGCCGCGTGCGATCTGGCGTGCTTCTAGCAAATCCCAAAGACCGCGGTGTTGTCCCAATAGCTGTTGAGCGCCGAACACAACAGCGCGTTCAACCGCAGGTGTTTCGGAAATCGCGGTTAGGACCGCGACGGTATCGTCAATTGAGGGCAGGGCGCATGCCACTGCATCAACCCCGAACCGAAGTGCCGCTTTATCAAGCAACGGCCGCACGCCATACCAATCGAGTACAAGTGCGGTCGCTGCCCCAATGGCGCATCCTTTGCGATCCGATTGCGCCAACATATCGAGCGCATGGTGCTGAGCAATGACGGCTGATTCGCTTTCTGCCTGTCCCGGGGTACTGGGCAATGGCCCTGCTGCAACGACCAATTTGGTCAGATAAAGACGTTCAGTAGCGAACCCGTCTGTTGCTTTAATCAACCAAGCGCGCGCGGCTTCGTGGACCGTGTGCTGGGCCGCATGATCGACGACGCCTGGCATGCGACCGTGAAGCGCGCAAATATGGTGAACAACATCAGCAAGGTTGCGCGATGCGAGTCGCCCCTGCGACAATGCAATGTGGTGGGGATAAGCATGGCCAGCACTGCCCTCAGCTTGCGCCAAAGAACACAGCATTTCTGTCGCATTGGACCCTAAATTTTGCGCTGGTTGCGTCGCCATACTAACCCTTACTTTACCTGAATGCGAAGGTGAAACATCGCACTACAGAGGCGTGTCTATACGAAGGGAGTAAAGGTCTGGTTTACAACATGTTATCCATTTGGTGACGCGGGGTTAAGATTGCCAATAATTAGAAGGCAAATTCCAGCACGGCATGGGCAACAAGTTCCCCTGATCCAACAAAAGTGATGCTGCATTCGACATAAACACTTGTTTTTCCAAAGCGTTTGACCGTTGCAGCGATTGTGAAATCATCATTCATTGCCGGGCGCAGAAAGTGCGTGTGTTGATAGACGGTCCCCCTGCCAACACGCGGCCCCGTCATCGCAGCCATACTGGCAACGGTATCGATGGCGGCCATCAGCGCTTGCCCGCACACAGCGCCCGAAAAAAAGCGGAGCTTATCATTCAGCGGTAGCCGCATTGAGGTAAAGCCCTCGCGCACCACGAAATCGGTTAGCCCCATTTCCTTGATCCACGGGGCAAAAACCCAATCAAAGACGGATTGAGCGTTTTCTTGCGTCAGCGGAAACAGGCCTTCAGGTGTGGCAGCGGTCATGCGTTTGTTTTCATCATGGTCTCACCATCCGCTCAAGCCATTATTTACTGATCAAGGAAGCTCCGCATTTTGCGGCTACGGCTGGGGTGCTTTAACTTGCGAAGTGCTTTTGCCTCAATCTGACGAATACGTTCGCGGGTAACCGAGAATTGTTGGCCGACTTCTTCGAGTGTGTGATCGGTGTTCATCCCGATCCCAAAGCGCATACGCAGCACGCGTTCTTCACGTGGCGTCAGGCTTGCCAACACGCGCGTGACGGTTTCCTTCAGGTTCGCCTGAATTGCTGCATCCACAGGAATAATCGCATTCTTATCCTCAATGAAATCGCCCAGGTGCGAATCTTCCTCGTCGCCGATGGGCGTTTCAAGGGAGATTGGCTCCTTGGCAATTTTCATCACCTTGCGGACTTTTTCGAGCGGCATTGATAGACGCTCTGCCATTTCTTCGGGCGTGGGTTCGCGGCCCTGTTCGTGCAGGAACTGACGGCTGCACCGCACCAATTTGTTGATCGTTTCGATCATATGTACCGGGATACGAATGGTCCGTGCCTGATCCGCAATTGAGCGGGTGATCGCCTGACGGATCCACCATGTTGCGTAGGTTGAGAATTTGTAACCACGCCGATATTCAAATTTGTCGACCGCTTTCATCAGGCCGATGTTACCTTCTTGAATAAGGTCAAGGA
>JBEBKH010000107.1:0-7198 GCA_040079575.1 Chakrabartia sp.
TGTTCAACTCTGCAATTGTGTACCGATAACCATTGTTACGACTACCAACGCCTGGGACGGCATATTGGAATAACCCACCAAAACTATCTCCAGGGCGAAAGTTGTAAGAATAGGGGTCTCCTAAGTTGGGCGAACTTAAAAAATTTCCTGTCGGGCTATTAGCGTTAAAGACGATGCCCGATCCGGTAGTATTGCTGTAAATTTGGGATGTAACCGAACTATATGGTGCAAAAACGGTTCGTCCGGCGACACCCGTCAAGCGGCTGTTTTCAGCAAATAGAAAATTGTTCCCGCCAATCGTGATCAATGCCGAAAGAAACGGATTGGACGGTGAAATCGTGCCACTTCGAAAATTAGTATATTGATCAGTTGTGATATTCTGTCCGGGAACAGAGTCATCAAATGTGAAGACTGCCGTAAACGCCATCCCAGTCAAAATTGAATTTGGCGCACCAAACAACCCAACTTCATCAATTGCTGGGCGCGTGCTGTCCCGATGATTACCGACAGTACCTTGATACGTCATCAGATATTGCGCCGCGCTGGCACTTCCCGCCATGCCCAGTGCCATTGCGGCAAGGCCTGCTCGCAGCATCATTTTACGCATCTTTTTCATCATATACCCCACATATAACGCCGCGCATGTGCAGCGATTGATCCCGGCGCGACCCGGATCGTTGGAGGGCCGTCCTATGCGGCGCACTTCCATTGGCACATCTGACGGGTCCAAAAGCGCGCGTGAATAGTGCGTTTGCATCATGGCTAACAAATAATTCACATTGTCTGGAAATGGGACGCAGGCTCTGTTTGGTGTTTTGGTGGATCGGACGTGATAACGGGCTGGCTTTTCCACCCGTTTGCGGCATGATACATTTGCATCATGGCTATATGGGGCACAGCCATCCACAAGGTGCGGACAAGCAAGCGCAGAGTGAGGGCAGTGTGGGGATTGAAGCGGACACAAACCACTTTATCGCCCATATGTATGAAAGCGCATTTCACCTGCCGCTGACCGCGTTTAAGGATGCGACACTGGCCAGCATCGCTGACATCATTCCCTGCACGTCGGGCATCTGGGCGTCGGGCGTCCACGTTACGAACACGATTTTCAGTGTCGCTGCCTATAACTATCCCCCCGACCGGATGATCGAATATGCCTTTAACTGGCAGGATCATGATTTTGTCCGCGACGCGGCGGTAAAATCTCCCGGTAAGGCATTTCGCAATGAAGATGTGATGCCGCTTGATGCCTATCACCAGACGGACATTTATCGGCATTTTTCGGGGCCAAGCGGGATTGAACATGCGTTGGGCGCGGCCAGTGCAGACCCCATCACCACGGTGGGTGAACTGATATTCCTGTTTCGGTCTGATCCGGCGGCGCATTTTTCTGATGAGGACTGCGCGCGGTTGGAATTGTTGTTGCCCCATCTTGTCGCGGTCTGGCGACACCGGCAAATGCTACATTTGTTTGAACGGGATAAGGGCCAAAAGGCCGATCTGGAATCCTTGTCCAGCGGTCATGCGGTGGTGGATGATATGGGGTTCATTCAGGCGGCGGATGATGATTTCAGCCGGCAAATGCGCACGGCGTTTGCGGATTGGACGGGGCCATTGCTTCCAGCGCCTATCTTTGCGCTGTTGACGGGGGACAAGGACAGCCTTGTCTGCGGCGCGCACCGGTTCGTGCTGATGCGCGGCGATGGCCGCCATATTGTCAAGGTTTTGGGTCATGGCGGTGACGCGTGGTTGACCCCAGCAGAACAGCGGACCGCAACATTATTCGCAGAAGGCAAAACGTCATCCCACATCGCCAGCACGCTAGACCTGAGCACCGCGACCGTGCGCAATCAGATTGCGGCGGCCTACAGCAAGCTTGGGGTCCACACCAAAGTTGAACTTTTGCGCGCGCTGTCCAAACGCAGCCAATAGCGGGGGGAGGTGGAGCGGATGGGCTTTGCCTCGCTGCCAATATCGGCTAAACCACAGCAATGAACAGACATGATGTAATCATCCTTGGTGGGGGCCTGATCGGGCAGACGCTGGCATTGGCGCTGAACGCGCACGGCCTTTCATCGGCGGTGGTCGATCCGGTCGATCCTGATGCCACGCTTGTTGCCGGATTTGATGGCCGCGTCAGTGCGATTGCCTCTGCCAGTTGGCGGATGTTGGATGCCATTGGCGTGGCGGCGGACCTAGCCCCCTATGGCTGTGCGATCCGCCGGATTGAGGCGCGCGACGGGCTGTCGCGCGACTGTCTGGATTTTACGCCCGACGCTGGCGATGCGCCGCTCGGCACGATGGTTGAAAACCGGGTTTTGCGGCAGGCCTTGCGCAAAGCGGCGCTCGCGGCTGAACATATCACGCTCCACATGCCTGCGCGCACGGTGACGCTTGACCGCGATGCTGACGGGGTGCGCGCTGTGCTGACCACGGGGGAGACACTCACCGCACCTTTGGTGCTGGTGGTTGAGGGGCGCGGGTCAGAAACGCGGGCAAAGGCCGGGATTGCGATTGCGCAGTGGCGGTATAATCACCGCGCGATCATCGCCGCCTTTGATCACACCGTCCCCCACGATAATGTCGCGCATGAAATCTTTTATCCCGCCGGCCCCTTTGCTTTGTTGCCGATGCTGCCCGGCACCCGTTCTGCCTTGGTGTGGACTGTCGCGGAAAAGGATGCGGCGGGCGTGTTGGCGCTCAGCGACCGGGCCTTTGCCGCAGAGGTGCAGAAACGCACGGGCGGGGTCGTGGGCGATGTCACGCTCGCCGCGCCGCGTTCCTCCTATCCGCTGGGTTTCCATCATGCGGCGCAGATTACCGCGCAGCGGCTGGCCTTGGTCGGGGATGCGGCGCACGGCATTCACCCAATTGCGGGGCAGGGGCTTAATCTGGGCTTTCGTGATGTAGCCGCTTTGGTTGAGGTGCTGGTGGACGGCGCGCGATTGGGGCTTGATCTGGGCGATGCACAATTGCTCGCGCGCTATCAGCGGTGGCGCAGTCTGGATACGTTTGCCGTCGCGCTTGCCACCGACGGCCTGACGCGGCTGTTCGGCATCCCAGGCAAAACCGCGTCAAAAGTGCGGCGCTTCGGGATGAACCTGGTCCAGCGCACCCCGCCGCTCAAGGCCCGGTTCATGGCCGAAGCACGCGGCGAAACCGGGGTCCTGCCCAAATTGCTTCAGGGTGAAATGGTCTGAAGCACCCGTGCTTCCTCAATCAGCATGACGGGCACGCCTTTCCTGATAGGATAAGCGACGCCTGCCGCCTTTGAAATCAGCTCCTGCGCGGCAGCGTCATAAATCAGCGCGGTGCGCGTGATCGGGCAGACGAGGATCGCCAGCAAAGCGGGGTCGAGTGTCGTCTGGTTCACTGCAACGTCACGCGTTCATCACCGTCGTGCCGCCCAAAAAATTGCATCAGCTGAATGATCAAATCAGTGCGGGTCGACAAATCGGGGGCCTCCAGCAGCGCCTGTTTGGCGGCGGCATCAAACGGTGCGATCTGGGCAATGCCGTTGACCAAAGCCTCATCATCAAGCCGCGTCACCGCTTCCCAATCGACGGCATAGCCCTGCGCATCGGAAAAACGCCGCGCTTCCCGTTCCAAACTCGCGCGTTCGACAAGTTCAAGGGTGGGGGTGTCATCGCCCTCTGGGATCAATTCGGCTTCAATCTGGCGGAACGCGGTTGTGACGTCGAGTTCGCGGACCAGTTTGAAGCGCGATAATCCTTCCAGCACGATGTTATACCGCCCTTCGTCCAGCGCCTCAACTTGGCTGATTTTGCCAACGCAGCCGATGGAAAACAGGGTCTGGGTTTCGCGGTTGCCCGGAATGCCCGCATTGCGCGGCTGGATCATCCCGATCTTGCGGTCACGCGCCAGCGCATCCTTGACCAAAGATTGATAGCGCGGCTCAAAGATATGCAGCGGCAAATGCATGCGCGGGAACAACAGCGCGCCGGGCAATGGAAAGATCGACAGGCGTGTGATGGTGGTGACGCTCATGTGAACAATACCGCCGACAAGCGCCGCCGTTGCGCGCTGACCCAGGGATCACCCACGCCGACGACTTCAAACAGCCGCAGCAACTGCGCGCGCGCGGCCCCTTCATTCCAATCGCGCTCGGCGGCAATGATCGCCAGCAAATGGTCCGCCGCCCCGTCACGGTCGCCCGCCGCCATCAGACCCCCTGCCAGCGTAAAGCGCGCGGCGTGATCGCTGGGATGGGCCGCAACCGATGCGATCAGCGCGCTCAAATCCTCCACCGGCTTGGCATCTTTGGCCAGTGTCAATGCCGACAGCGCGCGCGCCATAGCGCTATCACCCTGCTGTTCGGGCGTCAGCGTTTCGATAATGGCTTCGGCCTCTCCCATACGACCCGCTGCGATCAGCGCGCGGATCAACCCTGCCAAAGCCGCCATATTGTCGGGGGCCATGTCGGTGATCTGCATGAAGATGCTCGCCGCACGTTCGCCGTCGCCGCCTGCCAGCACCTCTTCGCCCATCGCGATCAGCGGTTCAATTTCCTGCTCCAACGCTTGGGCTTCCCCTTGCACCGGCAATTGTTTGAGGATCTGGTCGATCATCTTGGTCAATTGGCTTTCGGTGCGCGCGGGCGTGAGGTCTGCGACCAATTTTCCCTGAAACATGGCATAAACAGTGGGGATGGATTGCACACGAAACTGTTCCGCAATCAGTTTGTTGTCGTCAACATTCACCTTGGCGAGCATGACACCCTTATCGGCATAATCGGCCGCAACCTTTTCAAGCAGCGGGGTCAGGGCCTTGCACGGCCCGCACCATTCCGCCCAAAAGTCCAGAATCACCAACTGCGTCATTGATGGCTCAATCACATCGCGCTTGAACGCGTCAATCGCGTCTTTCTCTGCCGCGCTCATCCCCAGGGTCGCCAAAACACCATCTCCTTTGCCTTATCCCCCTTATGTGGGGAGGCGGGGGGCGGTGACAAGTCTCAATTCACGCAAAGGGGACTTGCAATGCAAGATGCGCGCTTGTAATAGCCCGCTTCCCGCGCAGAGCATCGTCTTTGCGCCAGCGCCAGAGCGGGCGTAGCTCAGGGGTAGAGCACGACCTTGCCAAGGTCGGGGTCGAGGGTTCGAATCCCTTCGCCCGCTCCAGCGATACCATCCTCAAGGATATCCTTTTGCGCCAACGGCGCCAGCAGCGGTTGGTGACACTGGCTGCATATGCCGATCGCTGCATCCTCTGCGATGCGCCGTTTGCGCATCTTATCAATGCGCTGACGCAATTTCTCCACGATTTCATCCTGCTCAATAGGGTCTAATTCTGACGCAGATGTGAACTGCCCCGTGACCGGATCACGCCCCGCCCCCAAATCACCGCGCTTGATCAGCAGATGCAGCGTCGCCGTATCGGGTTTGCGCCGCACCTCGACGATTTTGCCGTCACGAAAGATCGTCTGATCCACCCCTTGTGTGGCATGGCGGTATGCGGTGGCGATCAGGCTGGTCTGCGCGCGCGCCAATGCCGCGTCCCAATCCTGCGCAAATTGAGCATCGCCGCCGCGCCGCCGATAGGCCGATGTTGATGACAAATGCACCGTCCGGCACGCATCGCGAACACAGCCGGTTTCCGCCAGCACCTCCAAAAACCGCACCACCCGCTGCGCGGTCCAGCCATCACGGCGGACGTAGAGCTTAGCTTTGGCGCGGGGCTTGGCAGGGCGGGGATTGGGTTTTGAAAGGTGCATGGCGAATCACTCCCGTTGACAGAGCAGGGTGATTAACCGATTTGGTTATGTGTAGGACAGGGGATTGTTCGGGGTTGCCCCCTTCGTCATTCATTTGCGGACATTGGAATATAAGCGGAGAATGATCGGAGCAGTGGTTCAAACCCAGCGAGGCGATATTCCTCATCTGCTTCATATCGACTCTGACTTTCAAACCCAGTAACCTTAATCGAATAATTTATACCTTCCAGCCACTCAAGTTCCAGAAGCCGACCGTGGGGTAGGCGTATAAATACAGTATCACACGCAACGATATTAGTTAAATCCACGTCTTCCATTGTAAAACCCCTCTTTAGGTCAAATGCAGTCTATCAATGTAAACATTATTATTATGCCATTCTACAATATCTTTATTCAGTGCAAATCTTACAGGATCAAGAATTTTCATTCGGTGATACCGCGAAAAATAGTCACGGGTAGGGCCATCATGATTTTCGCGCAGTGCCCGTGAAATATTGACGCCCCCGTCAAATTGTATCGTAATCAATCCTCGGTCAAAGGCACGGTCAAATGTTGCAGAGAGCGCAAATCCGTTTGCAGGGTTATGGCGGTTTATCTCGTCTAAACCCCAAGGCTTGATGTGACTGGCGTTCAAAAGCCGGACATCTGCTATGCCCGTTATGCAACACCGCTCGTCAAAATTGGCAAGCACGGCGCGGCGGAAAAATTTTTGGCCGACACGCTTTTCTATTGTTGCCTGAATACTCGAAGCACCTTGATAAGGTTCATAAGAAAAGGGTGTTGCCACGTCCTTTACGCGCTGCGTCGGTAAGGTTACTTCTGCTTGGTCCCAATGCCGCTCTGCCGCGCTGACGAGGGATGTCCAATCATTGTAAAACTGCGCCCACATCTGACGGTCCAGGTTAGAAGCTCCAGACAAACCCTTACGACCAGATTCAACAATTTTTGGATCAAGACTAGCAAAGTTTGAAAGCTTCATAGCAACTGAAGAATTAGAACGGCCAATAATATGCGCGAGCTTTTGTATCTCGGGGTTTCGTTGATCCAATTGGCCAAATGGAAGTTGGAAATATAAATAGAGTGCCAACCGTGTTTCTTCTTCTGTCCAGCGACGTATGGCCATATTTAAGTATCACTTTCAAAATCTGAATTTGCTATAGTATAGTGCGGAATAAATAGGGCAAGTGGAAGTAAGAATATGACCATATCGATGCATATAAAAATCAGCCCATGTTTGTCAGGCTTGACAAAACTATGTGAAACACATATAGATGATATTTGAATTTGACCCTGCTAAAGACTCAGTCAATGTGGCGAAGCATGGCTTATCTCTGCTGTTTGGGCGGCAGGTGTTTGATGATCCTGCGCATATCATTTTGGCATCATTCCGCCCGATTGATGGAGAAGATCGTTACAAAGCAGTTGGGTTGATTGAAGGCAAATTCTACACGGTGGTCTATAATC
>JBEBKH010000108.1:0-7186 GCA_040079575.1 Chakrabartia sp.
TTGAAGAAGCCACCGGGGATGCGGCCTGCAGCCGAATATTTTTCCTGATAGTGGACGGTCAGCGGGAAGAAATCCTGACCTTCCTTGACGGACTTTGCAGCGGTGACCGCGCAAAGAACAACGGTTTCGCCAAGCGTTGCCATCACGGCACCGTCAGCTTGGCGGGCAACGCGGCCCGTTTCGAGTTTGAGGGTTTGTCCGCCCCACTCGATTTCAACTGTCTTCATATTAAACATTTTATTTCCTTCGTGCCCGACGGCCCAATGCCGTCTGGCTTCCTTCTGTGTGCGAGCAGATCGCCCGCTGGGACCGGTCAAATGCCGAATTGCAGTTGCCGGAAAACAAAACGGCCCCCGTGATGGAGGCCGTTCTGATATTATTTACGAAGACCAAGCTTCGCGATCAAAGCGGCATAGCGCGCCTGATCAATTTTCTTGAGGTAATCGAGCAGCGAACGACGGTTGTTGACCATCATCAGCAAACCGCGACGCGAATGGTTATCCTTGGCGTGGGTTTTGAAATGCTCGGTCAAATTGATAATGCGTTCGGTCAGGATTGAAACCTGAACTTCTGGCGAACCCGTATCGCCTTCTTGGCGGGCGTGCTCAGTGATCAGTTCTTGTTTGCGCGCAGCAGTAATTGTCATATTTTTTCCTTCGACAACCCATTTAGAGATTGAATCGCCGCACAACCCGAACGTTTCCGTCCAAAACTTCAACCAGCGCGAGCGGAGTATCTCCGTTCAGAGCAAGGGTGAGGCCGTCGCATGCAGCGATCCCGGTCAAGACCTGTCCGTGATGGAGCAGCCTTGCCTGATCCGGGGAAAGGGCGAGAGCCGGGATGTCGTCCAGCGCCGTCCTTATGGGCAAGGTAATGTCTTCTAACGCGCCGCCTCTAGCGGATTCGAACAATTTGTCCAGCGATATTGCTTGGGCGGCGGTGAACGGCCCCGCCTTCGTCCGCCTGAGCATCGTAACATGGCCAACTGTGCCGAGTGCTAATGCAATGTCACGCGCGAGGGAGCGGATATAGGTGCCTTTGGAAACATGGGCGGTGAGGGTGATTTCGCACACCGCATCCGTTTTCTCAACGACAGGCTCTGGGCGAAGTGCGAGTGTATGGATGACAACGGAACGGGACGCCAAGACGACGTCCTCTCCCGCGCGTGCCAAATCATAGGCACGTTTGCCGTCCACTTTCAGTGCGGAATAGGCCGGAGGTACTTGGTCAATCGGTCCTGTAAAGCGCCCCAGCACAGACTGTGCCTCCGTCACTGTCGGCAGAACATCTGATGTCGCGATCACCTTTCCTTCAAGGTCCAACGTGTCGGTTTGTGTGCCAAAGGTAATGGTGAAATCATAAATTTTTGACGCATCGAGCATCCGCCCAGCAAGTTTGGTCGCCTCACCCAGCGCTATGGGCAGCACGCCGGTGGCCAATGGATCAAGTGTGCCGCCGTGGCCGACCTTGACCTTGGCATAGCCGCCCTCCCGCAGCGCGCGTTTCACCGCACCCACGCCCTGCGTCGATCCCATGCCGAGGGGTTTGTCGAGAATGATCCAGCCGTTCACGGGTTCAGCGGCTTTTCCCAAAGCATGACAATGAAATTGGGAACGCGCTCAAATTTTGGCTTTTCACCGATATTGGCAGCCTGAGGCATTGGTTCAAGAAATGTTTTGAGCGTAAAGCCGTGACGCAACAGCAGTTCAAAATACATGCTGAAAGGTCGGTGCCAATTGGTGATATCCATGCCTTTCCACCTCTGTTGAACAGGATGTTCCGTCATATAATCATCAACGCTGTAATGGCTTACCCTGCCCGTCAGGCCGCGTTGCCAGACGCCGGCCGTGTTGATGCTCGACAGGTTGGCGATCAGGAATGCGCCGCCGGGTTTGGTGACCCGTGCCGCTTCTGCGATTGCCGGTTCAAGAAACTCTATATCAACCAGCGAAAGATAGCTGACGCACAGATCAAATGATGCATCAGTGAACGGCAGGGCTTCGCCGCCGCACACATGATAATCGCCATCAGGATCTTTTTCCTGTGCTGCTGCAATCAGGCGGGCCGTTGGGTCTATGCCTGTGCCGCGAAACCCCAACTTCCCGAGCATACGCACAAAGCGTCCGTCACCACAGCCAATATCCAGCGCCGTTCCTGAATAGGCGCGCGCGAGATCAAGCATGACCGGATCGAGCACCGCCGTCCGTCCCCAATCTCCTTGATCTCCCATGATCGAAAGCCACGCCTCCGCACAGTGATCCCACCCTGTGGCCATCTTTGTCATTTTGAACATTCCCGCATTGCTGATGGCGCTTTAGTGTGCGCGGGCGTGATTGGCAAAGCGCGGTGATTTACTGCGCCAACCCTTCCAACTTTGTAACACCGACGCCTGCGACCGCTGCTTTAAGCGCTTCCATCGTCGTTCCGTTCCCGCTTGCTTCGACCATGAAGCGGTTGGCCACGACCACGCTATACTTGCCGCTATTGTCCGCCGAATCCCATTTTTCGGATGTCATACGACCATCAACCGTTCCGGTTTTTTCATAGCTGGTTTCGGTTTTTTCGCTGGATTGGACATTGAGTGCCGAACCAAGCCCAGCAATCGCGCCCATCGCGGCCATGTCAGTGACTTGGAGAGTGATGCTGTTCGCGCCTTCTTCATAGCGCGCTTCAGCATTGGAGCCGCCAATGCCGCCAGCACCAGCAGCAGCGCTTGAAACCTTGGTGCGCGCCATTCCTGCGACTGTTGCCGGAAGCAGGCCTTCGAGCACATCAGGTGCCAGTGCAATACTTTTGCCGCTTTCAAATTGTTTGGACGCAGCCTCGGCCTGTTTTCCAAGCGCCTCTAGCTTACCCATATCAACCGAACCCACACCCGGTACGGAGAGTGTGCCCGAGACAGAGCCGGAATCGAGGGGAGATGCACCCCCGCTGAAAAGTTTCGCAACTGGCGTTGCTATTGCGGCCATGATGAAGAACAACACGGCGGCTGCGATCACGCTGACAACGGTATAACCCATTGCTTTATCGTCAGGCACTTTCATCAATTTTGGCAGACCGAGATAGAGAAGGTAGAGGCTGTAAAGCCCCAATATGCCAAGAAAACCAAGCCCCGGAATGAGGCCGAAAATGCCAGCGACCCAAGACGCGGTCCCTGTGTAAGCGGCAACCTTAAACGCCTGATCGCGGTTTTTGGCAGCGCCGAAACTGGGTGCGAGACCGTCAATGACAAGCGCCAAAACAAACACACCGATCAGTGAGACAATATAGGTTGTTATCGCGGTTCCGACTGCACCCATGATGCTGGGGCGGTATGTAATCCCGAACATTGAATGACCAAAAGCAAGCCCGTGGATCATTGTCGCCAGTGGCGGGATCGCCGCTAGGATCATGATATAATTTTTGTACAGTCCGCCGATGTCAGCGGCTTCTCCGTCAATAACATCCCATTCGGCCTTTGGCTGCAACAGGATATTTTTGACGCGGGTGATCAGTTTTTGCTGCCAACCGTCTTGTGTGTTTTGACTGTCCATGGTGGAGGCTCCGGTTTGATGGGTTCGGTGCGACCCAGTTATCTATGGCTCTACGTCTCACAGACGGCGTTGGAATGCAAATTAGCAGGGCCGTTGCTGACGCCATTCATCGGCAAGAATCGAAAACATGACTGTATTGCGCACCCGCCCTGTCCATGTGATCCGCTCCGCGCGCAAAACGCCTTCGCGGGTGCAGCCAAGTTTGAGTACGGCGGCTTGTGAACGGGTATTGATTTCATCCACCTTCAGGACAATGCGCATGGTGCCCAGCGACACCGCGTGATCGATCATCAACCGCTTCACGCTGCCGTTAAACCCCGTGCCGCGCAAGCGCGGGACAATATATGTGTTCCCAATTTCAATCGCATGGCCGCGCGCGCCGTTGGCGATCCACGCGGTCATGCCGACCACTATGCCATCCTTCAACACAGCATAGCATTGCCGCGCGATGCCGGCGTTCAGCATGATGTCAAACTGCGGATCAAAGGCGTCACCCAAATAGGAAAAGGGATAAATGTCCCAGATATCCTGGTCTTCATGACACGCAGCGCGCAAACCCTCCCGGTGCGCTTCGCATAGAGGTTCTAAAGCAATGTCACCTGCATTGAGGGGGACATAAAGGTCAGCCACTGGCCTTTTCCACATAATGTTTTCGGCAGAGTGCAATGTAGCGGTCATTGCCGCCGACTTCGGTTTGCGCGCCCTGCTTGATTGCATTGCCGTTGGCATCAACCCGCAGGTTCATGGTGGATTTTCTGCCGCATGCGCACACTGCTTTGAGTTCAACCAATTCATCCGCGAGCGCCAATAAATGCGCACTGCCGGGAAAAAGTTCTGCCTGAAAATCGGTGCGCAGGCCGTAACACAAGACAGGAATTTTAAGATCATCACACACGCGGGCGAGACCCAGAACATGGGCCTTGGTCAAAAATTGTGCTTCGTCGACCATCACACAGGCGAGCGGGCGTTTTACGTTTTCAGCCGCGATGGCAGCGAAAATATCAGTCTCTGGGCCAAACAAATGCGCCTGCGCGTTAAGGCCAATCCGCGATGCAATCGACCCCTCACCAAAGCGGTTGTCGAGTGCGGCTGTCCACAGCATGGTTTCCATGCCGCGTTCACGGTAATTGAAATCCGCCTGCAACAAGGTGGTTGATTTTCCGGCATTCATTGAGCCGTAGTAGAAATAGAGTTTGGCCATCAGCCTTCTTGATCACCCAAATCTTGCGCGACCTTGGGGGCTTTGAGCAGCTGGTCAATATGGCCGCCTTCGTCAAAACTTTCGTCGGCGAGGAATTTGAGTTTTGCCGCATATTTTTGTTGCACACGCGATGCGACTTCGCGTTGAAGATAGGCTGTGTTGGTGCGCAATGCCTTAATCACGGCGGCTTCATTTTTGCCCAGCAAAGGTTTTACGAACACAGTCGCATGACGCAGGTCAGGGGACATGCGAACCTCTGTGATCGATACAGGATGTTTGGACAGCAAATCATCATGCACGTCCCCGCGCGCCAGAATGTCCGACAGGACATGACGCACCTGTTCCCCCACACGCAAGGTGCGGACAGATTTTGTTTCAGGGGTCGTATGTTGTGGCATGTCTAAGGTCCGACCCTCTCTCCTGACAGGAGAGAGGGAATAGAGTTAAATCTTCCGTTCGCGTTCTTCGACTTCGAAGGTTTCGAGGAAATCACCCTTCTTAATGTCGGTGGTCGCTTCCAGCGTGATCCCGCATTCGAGGCCGGCACGGACTTCTGCGACATCGTCCTTGAACCGCCGCAATGATGCGATGGAACCGGTGTAGACAATGACATCGTCGCGGGTAACGCGGGCACGGAGGGCTTTTTTGATATAGCCTTCGGTAACAAGAAGGCCCGCTGCTTTGCCATGTTTGCCTGCCGGGAAGACTTCGCGAATTTCGGCGCGGCCAACAACCGTTTCGAAATATTCCGGCCCAAGTTGGCCCGCCATCCCAGCGCGAATATCGTCGAGCAGGTCATAGATGACGTCATAATATTTGAGCGCAACTTTATTCCGTTCAGCAATCTCGCGTGCTTTGGCGTTGGCGCGGACGTTGAACCCGATGATCGGCGCGCCGCTGGCACTGGCCAATGTCACATCGCTTTCGGTGATGCCGCCAACGCCAGCGGAAAGTACGCGGACCTTGATGTCATCGTTGGAGATTTTGTTGAGTGAGGCCACAATCGCTTCAACTGAACCCTGCACATCACCCTTCACGACCAACGGATATTCCTGTGCCTGCTTTTCTTTCAGTGCGGAGAACATGGCTTCGAGGCTTGCAGGCGCAGATGTTGTGCGCTTGGCTGTTGCAAGGTCTGAGCGATAGAGCGCGACTTCACGCGCGCGCGCTTCGCTTTCAACCACCGTGAGTGTTTCACCCGCTGACGGCACGCCGCCAAGGCCGAGCACTTCAACCGGAAGCGAAGGACCAGCAGTTTTGATTTGCCGCCCTTTGTCATCCACCATTGCGCGCACACGACCGCTTTCGGTACCGACAACGAAAATATCGCCGACCTTGAGCGTCCCGCGTTGGATGAGGATGGTTGCGACTGGGCCACGGCCCTTGTCGAGTTTGGCCTCAACAACTTTGCCTTCTGCAGCACGGTCTGGGTTGGCTCTCAGTTCGGAAAGTTCAGCCTGAAGTTGAATTTTTGTGATGAGTTCATCAAGCCCTGTTTTGGCCTTGGCGGACACTTCAACATCCTGAACATCACCCGAGAGTGTTTCGACAACCACATCATATTGCAGCAGCTGTTCGCGCACTTTTTGGGGATTGGCTTCTGGTTTGTCGCATTTGGTGATTGCCACGATCATTGGTACGCCTGCCGCTTTGATGTGCGCGATGGCTTCAATGGTCTGCGGTTTTGGGCTGTCATCGGCAGCAACAACCAGAACGACAATGTCGGTCACGTTGGCACCGCGTGCGCGCATGTCCGAAAAGGCTTCGTGGCCCGGTGTGTCGAGGAAGGTAATCTGGGATTTATCCTTCATCGTCACCTGATAGGCACCGATATGCTGGGTAATCCCGCCCGCTTCACCGCGGACAACATCGGTGCCGCGCAGCGCATCGAGCAATGACGTTTTGCCGTGATCAACATGACCCATGATCGTCACAACCGGAGGACGTGAGATCATCGTTGCATCGGCGTCAACATCCTGTGCGGCGTCAATTTCAACATCGGAAGCTGAGACGCGCGTGACGTTGTGACCAAATTCAGTGACGAGCAGTTCAGCTGTGTCCTGATCAATCATGTCGCCCATCGCGGACGGGACACCGCGTTCGGCCATCCGGTTGGCGAGTTCGCTGACCATGATGGTTTCTGGCACGATCACATCGCGAATTTGTTTGGCGGCAGGGCCAGAGCCCGGACCATGCATACGCCGTTCTTTTTCACGCGCACGTTTAAGCGCGGCAAGCGAGCGGGCGCGTGCGCCTTCCCCGTCGTCAAGCGCACGGGTAACAGTCAACTTCCCAGATTGGCGGCGATCATCCCCGCCGATGCGGCCACGTCCGGGACGAACGGGTTCAACACGGCGCGGCACGGGTGTGCCTGCAGGACGGCGCTGCCCACGGTCATCTTCTTCATCGACTGCCGCTGGGGCGGCGGCTGCGACAGGAGCTACAGCTGGAC
>JBEBKH010000109.1:0-6621 GCA_040079575.1 Chakrabartia sp.
GATCCCTGGTGGCATCCTTTTGAGATGCGCCATATTTTGAGGGCAGCGCGGGGGTTTGCACTGCGCTGATCGCGCGGGCAGCGTTTTGGCTTATAGTCTGTGTCGAGGCAGAGGCGAACCTCCTTTAACCAGCCGCCTTTGGCTGTGTCGACCCGCAGCATGTCCGTCCGCAGGCCGGGGTTTGCAAGGACAAAGGCTTTCAAGAAGCCCTCAGTCGTCACCCGGTCTCGTGACAATGCGTTCATGTCCGGCCATTTTAGGGCATCAAATAAAAGTGCCGATGCCTTAAAATATTGGCTGGGCTGCTTTGACACGCAGGTGCCATGTTTTGCCCATTCATGCTGCTGGAGCCGAACAGAGGGCATGCGGCACAAGTTCTGGCGGATCAGGGCAGGGGGCAGGGCTTCTGCTGGCGCGCACCATGCGGGATCATTCTGACCCGGACCATCGGGCCACAGCCCGTGGAGAATGAAACCAAAACTGCCATTCTGACCGCTGCATTGTATGGGATCCCTGCGCCCGTTGGTGCGGCAATATTGCGGTGACCACGACAGCGCCAATATGTTGCCTGTTGCAGGCGATTGGTTAATCGCCCCGGCAGGTGGACGTTCAAGGATTGCTGCGGGGAGGGTCCGGGGAATATCACATTGCAGGGCTTGAGCATGGGCTGCAAAGGGCATTGTACACATAAGGGGCAGTATCAGCGCAGAAATTCTGAAGTTCAGCCATCGCATTGTTAGGGTCACCCTCGTGTGAGTCGTTGGGAACATAAATAGAACAATTCATTCTGTAAAGCACTGCTGGCAATGCTCACGTAATTTTATTACAAGATTATTTATGGATCGCGATTCTCATAAACCGAACTTGCCGCCGTTGTCGCTGCATGTGCCAGAACCCAAATATCGCCCCGGGGATACTGCCGACTTTTCTGATATTATCGTACCAAAGGCTGGAGAAACGACGCGCCCAGATACGGTTGTTGCGGCTGGTGACATGCGTGATTTGGCTTACGGATTGGTGCGTGTCTTGGATGATGACGGGCAAGCCGTCGGCCCATGGAATCCACGTTTGTCGCCCGATGCACTGCGCGCACTTCTCAGATCAATGGTTCTGACACGCGCGTTTGATGAACGCATGTTCCGCGCCCAGCGTCAGGGCAAGACCAGTTTTTATATGAAGTGTTTGGGCGAAGAGGCGGTTGCTTGTGCGGCGGCATTTGCGCTCGACCGCGACGATATGTGTTTTCCGTCTTACCGTCAGCAAGGGCTGTTGATCGCACGTGATTGGCCCTTGGTTGATATGATGAACCAGATTTATTCAAATAAGGGTGACCGCCTGAAGGGGCGTCAGTTACCGATCATGTATTCCGCAAAAGAGGCTGGCTTCTTCTCAATCTCTGGCAATTTAACAACCCAAGTGCCCCAAGCGGTTGGTTGGGCAATGGCGAGCGCGGCCAAGGGCGACACAAGGATTGCGGCCAGCTGGTGCGGAGAAGGATCAACGGCTGAGGGTGATTTTCACGCCGCTTTGACATTCGCAACTGTTTACCGTGCACCAGTGATTTTGAACGTGGTCAACAACCAATGGGCGATCAGCTCTTTTGCAGGCTTTGCGGGCGCAGAGGCGACAACCTTTGCTGCGCGCGGGGTTGGCTACGGGATCGCGGCGCTTCGGGTCGACGGGAATGATCCATTGGCGGTTTACGCGGCGACTGCATGGGCAGCGGAACGGGCGCGGACCAACAACGGGCCTACTTTGATTGAACATTTCACCTACCGCGCTGAAGGGCATTCGACGTCGGATGATCCGTCGCAATATCGCAGCGCCAATGAAGGTGCAGCGTGGCCACTTGGTGATCCGATTGCGCGGCTCAAAACGCATTTGATTGCGATAGATGCTTGGGATGAAGAACGCCACGCGGCGCAGGATTTAGAACTTGCCGAACTGGTCAAAGCATCCGCCAAAGAGGCCGAAAAAAATGGTACGCTTGGCCACGGTATGCAGCAGCCGTTTGAAACGATGTTTGAAGATGTTTTTGAAGAGCTTCCGTGGCACCTTCGTGAACAATCGGCGCAGATGATGGCAGAACGAATGCGGAAATGGCCAAAACCGGGCGAGGGGCCACGCTGATGCCAAAAATGAACATGATTGAGGCGATCAATTCGGCAATGGACGTCGCGATGGAACGCGATGCCAATGTGACTGTGCTGGGTGAGGATGTCGGCTTTTTCGGGGGTGTGTTCCGCGCGACCGCAGGGCTGCAGGCGAAACACGGCAAGACCCGTGTGTTTGATACACCGATCACTGAATGCGGCATTATTGGGGTTGCTGTCGGCATGGCTGCATACGGATTGCGGCCGGTGCCAGAGATTCAGTTTGCTGATTATATATATCCGGCGCTTGACCAGTTGGTCAGTGAAGCCGCGCGCATCCGTTATCGTTCTGCAGGCGAATGGCATATGCCGATTACAGTACGCTCTCCCTTTGGCGGCGGCATTTTCGGTGGGCAAACCCATAGCCAATCACCCGAAGCAATTTTTACCCATATCTGCGGATTGAAAACGGTAATCCCCTCAACCCCCTATGATGCCAAGGGGCTGCTGCTCGCGGCGATTGAGGATAATGATCCCGTCATCTTTTTTGAACCCAAACGGATTTATAATGGGCCGTTTGACGGTCATTATGATCGACCAGTACAGCCGTGGGCAAAACACGCCGCAAGCGAAGTGCCGGAAGGACATTACACCATCCCCATTGGAAAAGCGTCGGTTGTGCGCGCAGGGGATGATCTGACAATCCTTGCCTACGGAACAATGGTCCATGTTGCGCTCAGCGTGGTTGAGGAATTGGGCGTTGATGCTGATGTGGTTGACCTTCGTTCGTTGATGCCTCTGGATATTGAAACCATTGAGGCTTCCGTCAAAAAAACGGGCCGCTGCCTGATCATCCATGAAGCAACGCGCACCGGCGGATTCGGCGCAGAACTCTCCGCGCTTGTGCAGGAACGCTGTTTTCACCATCTTGAAGCACCGATTGAGCGGGTGACTGGTTTTGATACCCCTTATCCCCACAGCTTGGAATGGGCCTATTTTCCGGGGCCAATCCGCATTGGCATGGCGATTGAAAAAGTGATGAAGGACTGATTATGGCACGCTTTGAATTCCGCTTGCCCGACATTGGCGAAGGCATTGCCGAGGCCGAAGTAGTCGCGTGGCACGTCAAGGTCGGCGACCGCGTTGAGGAAGATCAGGGCGTTGCCGATATGATGACCGACAAGGCTACGGTTGAGATGGAATCACCGGTTTCAGGTGTTGTGGTATCGCTGGCTGGTGAAGTTGGTGACATGATCCCGATTGGGTCAACTTTGGTGGTGATTGAGGTTGAAGGTGAGGATGCGGTTTCACCCAGTGCTCCTGCGCAAGCAGTAACCCAAAATGACGATGTCACGGGGCTCTTGCTCCCGCAGGGGGACAAGCAGTCTGAAGACATAGAAGAGGCGCCCCTTCAACATTTCATCCCCGCACCTCACCCCGATGCGATCCCAATCGCCGTGCAGGCCCCCGGTCCACAAGCGCTCGCATCCCCCGCTGTGCGTGCGCGCGCGAAGGAACTTGGGGTTGATCTGACGCAAGTGAAAGCGCGAGAGGGTGGGCGGATACGTCACGCTGATCTCGACGCGTTCCTGTCCTACGGTGCTGCACAAGGATATCGCATCGCAGGGACGGCGCGCGCAGATGAAAGTATCAAAGTCATTGGGATGCGACGCCGGATCGCTGAAAATATGGCGGCTTCAAAACGCAACATCCCGCATTTCACCTATGTCGAAGAAATTGATGTTACGCAGCTGGAGGATATGCGCGGCGACTTGAATGCCAATCGTGGTGACCGACCAAAACTCACCATGCTGCCTTTGATGATTGTGGCGATCTGCAAAGCATTGCCCGGTTACCCAATGATCAATGCTCGCTATGATGATGAGGGGGGTGTTGTGACCCGCTACGGCGCCGTGCATCTCGGCATGGCGACGCAGACGGATGCCGGTCTTATGGTCCCAGTGATCCGCGATGCGCAGGATAAAAATGTCTGGCAACTGGCTTCAGAGATTACGCGATTGGCAGACGCCGCGCGTACGGGCAAGGCAAAATCGGATGAATTGTCTGGATCGACGCTCACCATAACGTCCCTAGGACCACTTGGCGGTATTGCGACGACGCCCGTGATCAACAGGCCCGAAGTGGCCATCATTGGCCCCAACAAAATTGTTGAACGCCCCGTGATCCGCAACGGTGAAATCGTTGCTGCCAAACTGATGAACCTGTCCATCAGTTGTGACCACCGTGTCGTCGACGGATTTGATGCGGCAAGCTATGTGCAGGCGGTGAAGAAATTACTCGAAACGCCCGTACTTCTCTTTGCGGACTAAGCGGACTTTCTTTTTGCCGCACCGCAGCATAAGGGCCGCAGATGTCCTCCCACACTCCCAAAAATGCAGGCCCGCGTGAATTCATCTGGTTGATTGCGTCGATCATGATGATCGTCGCATTTGCGATCGATTCGATGTTGCCAGCGCTGCCGCAAATTGGTCGTTCGTTGGGGGTGCCTGTTGAAAATCAGCGCCAATTTGTCATCAGTGCTTTTTTGATCGGTTTTGGCATTGCCCAGATTTTTATCGGGACGTTTTCTGATCGATACGGCCGGCGCGGGATCATGCTATGGTCCTTGATTGCCTATGCTGTCACCAGTTTGATGGCCGCGCTTGCCCCAACATTTGAGCTTTTGTTGTTGGCACGCGCAACCCAGGGTGTCGCGGCGGCAGGCGCGCGGGTGATGGTAACCGCTGCGGTGCGCGACAGATTTGAAGGGCGCGAAATGGCCCGCGTGATGAGTTTTGCGCATGTTATTTTTATGGCCGCCCCTATTTTGGCCCCAGCAATGGGGCAATTGGTGCTGGAAATTGCAAAATGGCAATGGATTTTCGGTGTCTTGGCGCTGATTGGAATCCTGATCTGGTTTTGGGTTCTATTGCGTTTGCCCGAAACACTTGAACCAAACAAACGCGTCGAAATTTCAGTACATCAACTCACAATAAGCTGGATGAAGGTGTTGCGGGACCGACAATCCAGCGGTTACACAATTGCTGGAACCGCGATGATGGCGGCGCTGATGGGCTTCCTGCTTTCGGTGCAACAGGTGTTTGAAGTTGTGCTGGGCCGCGGTGATTTATTGCCGATTGGCTTTGCAATCATGGCCGCCGGGATGGCCGCCGCCTCGCTCGTCAACGGAGCAATCGTGGTGCGTTACGGGATGCGCTTAATTGGCCATGCTGCGTTGATGGGTTTCACTCTTATTGCCATAATTCACGTGATTGTGGCGGTAACTGGCCATGAAACATTATACACATTTATTGGTCTGCAGATGTTGATGATGATGTGCTTTTCCTTTGCTGCGGGTAATTTTGGGGCGATGGCGCTTGAAAATTTGGGCAGTGTCGCAGGAACCGCGAGTTCAATTCAAGGATCATTTAACAGCATATTTGGAACGGTTTTGGGGACGATGATCGGGCAGATGTTTAATGGCACGACCGTGCCGCTTTATACCGGATTTGCTTTTTTCGGAATGGTTGCGCTGGTTGTGGTTTTTGTGACAGAGCGAGGCTCATTCTTTGTTGCGCGTCATGCGCCAAAACCTGTTGAGGATTGATGCATGGCCCACTGGCTGATGAAATCAGAACCGTTCAAATATAGCTGGGATGATTTGATCAAGGACGGCCGCACCCATTGGAACGGGGTCCGCAACCATCAGGCGGCGCTTTATCTAAAAGCAATGGCGGTTGGGGATGAAGTGTTCTTTTACCACAGCAATGAAGGCTTGGCGGTGGTCGGTGTCGCGCAGGTTGTAAAAACGGCATATCCTGATCCATCGGATGAAAAGGGCCGCTTTGTTATGGTCGACATTGTCCCCGTGCGCGCGGTTTCTAATCCTGTAACCCTCGCCGCTATGAAAGCGGAACCGCGTCTTGCGGCTATGAAGATGTTCCAGCAATTTCGTCTGTCCGTCTGCCCCATCACAGACAGTGAATGGGACGTGATTTTGGAGATGGGCAAATCTGCTTAGGCGCCCGTTCCACCGACCGTCAGCCCCTCGACCAGCAGCGTCGGTTGTCCAACCCCGGCGGGCACGCTTTGACCGCCTTTCCCGCAGATGCCGACGCCTTCGTCGAGCGCAAAATCATTGCCGATGCCGATCACTTTGGTCAGCACGCTAGGACCATCACCAATCAGGGTCGCGCCCTTGATTGGCGCGCCGATTTTGCCGTTTTCAATCTTATAGGCTTCCGTACAACTGAACACGAATTTACCTGAGACAATGTCCACCTGCCCTCCGCCAAAGCTTTTCGCGAAGATGCCGTTTTTGACGCGCGACAGAAGTTCTGCGGGGTCATCATTGCCCGCTTTCATAAATGTATTGGTCATGCGCGGCATTGGCGCATGGGCATAGCTTTCCCGCCGACCATTGCCAGTGGGGGCGACCCCCATCAACCGCGCGTTGAGCCGGTCCTGCATATAGCCTTTGAGGATGCCGTCCTCGATCAGCACGGTTTCTGATGTCGGCGTGCCTTCA
>JBEBKH010000110.1:0-6440 GCA_040079575.1 Chakrabartia sp.
GGATTTCTTCCCGCTGACCGTCCATTATCAGGAAAAATATTCGGCTGCAGGCCGCATCCCCGGTGGCTTCTTCAAGCGTGAACGCGGTGCGACCGAAAAGGAAACTTTGGTTTCCCGCTTGATCGATCGTCCGCTCCGCCCGCTGTTCCCAGAAGGTTTCTACAACGAAATCAACGTGATCTGCCAAGTGCTCAGCTATGACGGCGAAAATGAACCTGACATTCTGGCAATGGTCGCTGCCTCTGCTGCACTAACGCTCGCTGGCGTGCCTTTCATGGGCCCCATCGGCGGCGCACGCGTTGGCTATGTCGACGGTGAATATATCCTCAACCCCACCGATGAACAGGTTGCCGCTGGCGAACTCGACCTCGTGGTTGCTGGAACGCAAGCTGCAGTCATGATGGTCGAATCCGAAGCAAAAGAGCTTTCGGAAGATGTCATGCTCGGCGCGGTCATGTTCGCACACCGTGCGTGCCAGACCGTGATCGGCGCGATCATCAAGCTGGCTGAACAGGCTGCAAAAGATCCTTGGGAAATGGCCCCGCAAGCTGATCTGTCAGCCGCGAAGGACAAGCTTAAGAAACTGATCGGCAAAGATATTGCGGCAGCCTATAAGCTGACCGACAAATCGGCGCGCTCAAATGCGCTCAATGAAGCCCGCGCAAAGGCGAAGGCTGCATTCTCTGATGCCAGCCCACAGGATCAAATGGCGGCGAATAAGCTCGGCAAAAAGCTTGAAGCTGAAATCGTCCGCACCGCGATCCTGAAGGACGGCAAGCGTATCGATGGTCGCACGACCACACAGATCCGCCCGATTGATGCGATCGTTGGCTTCTTGCCGCGCACGCATGGTTCGGCGCTGTTCACCCGCGGTGAGACCCAATCGATCTGCACGACCACGCTCGGCACCAAAGACGCTGAACAGATGATCGACGGTCTGAACGGCCTGCATTACACCAATTTCATGCTCCACTATAACTTCCCGCCCTATTCGGTGGGTGAAGTGGGTCGCTTTGGTGCACCTGGTCGCCGCGAAGTAGGCCACGGCAAGCTCGCTTGGCGTGCGCTTCATGCGGTTCTGCCAAGCAAGGAAGAGTTTCCGTACACGATCCGCGTTCTTTCGGACATAACAGAATCCAACGGTTCGTCCTCAATGGCGACCGTCTGCGGCGGTTCGCTGTCGATGATGGATGCAGGCGTTCCTTTGAAGCGCCCCGTGTCCGGTATCGCAATGGGACTGATTTTGGAAGGTAAGGACTTTGCTGTCATCAGCGATATCCTGGGCGACGAAGATCATCTGGGCGACATGGATTTCAAGGTTGCAGGCACGTCTGAAGGCATCACCACGATGCAGATGGACATCAAAATTGCTGGCATCACCGAAGAAATCATGAAGGTTGCTTTGTCGCAAGCGGCCGAAGGTCGCGCACATATCCTCGGCGAAATGGCCAAGGCGCTTGACCACACCCGCACCGAACTTTCGGCGCATGCCCCGCGTATCGAAACACTGCAGATCGACAAAGCGAAGATCCGCGACATCATCGGCACGGGCGGCAAGGTCATTCGTGAAATCGTTGCCACCACCGGCGCAAAGGTCGACATTGACGATGAAGGTTTGATCAAAATCAGCTCATCCGACCTGTCACAGATCGAAGCTGCTCGCGTCTGGATCCTCGGCATCGTCGAAGAAGCTGAAGTCGGCAAAATCTATGACGGTAAAGTCGTCAACATGGTTGATTTCGGCGCTTTTGTAAACTTCATGGGCGGCAAAGATGGTCTCGTCCACGTGTCCGAAATTCGCAACGAACGCACCGAAAAGGTGACTGACGTGCTGAGCGAAGGTCAGGCCGTAAAGGTCAAGGTTCTCGAAATCGATCCACGTGGCAAGGTACGCCTGTCGATGCGGGTTGTTGATCAGGAAACGGGTGCTGAGCTCGAAGACACACGCCCACCGCGCGAAGAACGTCCTCGCGGTGACCGCCCTGACCGTGGCCCGCGCCGTGATGGTGGCGGACGTGATGGCGGCGACCGTGATCGTGGACCCCGTCGTGATGGCGGTGGACGTGACGGTGGTCGTGGACCCCGTCGTGACGGCGGCGATCGTGCTCCGCGCGCAGAAGGTGGAAACGAAGGCGGTGACCCGAACTTCGTTCCAGCGTTTCTGAAGGACGATTGATCCTTCACGATAGGCAAAAAACAAATCGGGGCCGCAGAGATGCGGCCCCTTTTTTGTACAGTATCGCTGTGCTTACCCCGGTGATGCCGCCGAGCCGGCAAGCAAGCCGCCATCCAGGGTCAGTTCGCTCCCGGTCATATAAGCGGCATCGTCCGATGCGAGGAACACCACCGCCGCGGCGACCTCCTCGACTGTGCCAAAGCGGTGCAGAGGGGTATCGGCGACAAAGGCGGCCATGCGCGCTTCGCGGTCAGGACCGGTACCGATCATCGCTTCCCACATGGGTGTCAGGATGGCAGCGGGGTGAACGGAATTGCACCGGATGGCGAGGCCCTGTGCCGCGCAGTAAAGGGCAACCGATTTGCTGTGATTACGAACCGCAGCCTTTGACGAAGCATAGGCCGCCGCCATCGGGATGCCGACCATGCCGGAACGAGAGGAAATGTTGATGATCGCCCCCTTTCCGCCTGCGCGCATTGCCCCAATCGCATAACGGCACCCCAGAAATACCCCGTCCAGATTGACCGCGTGAACGGCATGCCAATCGGAAAGTGTGGTATGTTCAGGGTCATGCGCGGCGGGCCCATTTTCAAACCCCGTGATCCCGGCATTGTTGACGACAATATCCATTATCGGATGCAATGCCGCAAAGCGCGTCCATCCCGCTTCATCGGCAACATCGAGCATAAAGAAATCCGCACCCAGCGCGGTTGCGGTTGCCATGCCCCCTTCATCATCACAATCAGCGATGATGACACGGGCACCGTGTGCAATAAAAGCTTTGGCAATTGCGGCACCAATGCCCCGCGCGCCGCCGGTAATGAGAGCGGTTTTATTGTGTAATTTTGTCATAGGTCATGAACTTTCATAGGATGAGCAAAGGCCAAGGGAGCAGGCGCCCCGGCCTCATTTGTTTCAAAAACTATCCCGTTTGGGATGATTATCCTTTGTTCACTGACCCGTCCTTTGTTCGTTCATAGACCCACGCACTTTTGCGCAGGTCCAGGGGTTTCTGTTGCCCGGCACCCCTGGGAGCCGCTGGAGTCTGCTTCTGTTGCCCGGTTCAGCCCGACCGCGTTCTTTTGGATAACCTTAGGCCGTTAAGCCGTTGGGTTATGCCGCAATCGCAAGTGCTTCGTTATCGTTTGCACTTAAGAGTTTGATACATTTAACGGCTTAATCATGCCGGGCAAAAATACCGCTTTTCAACACACGTCGATCCTAGTTCGGCCCCATCAAAACCCGTGTTGCCACGCGTTGTGGTGGAGCCGCCGGGTACCGCCCCCGGGTCCGCTGTGCCTATTGCACGGCATCATTTATCACCATAGTCAGACGAATCTGACGTGACTGATATAGATGCATAATTGTGAATGGGAAGTGTTTAGGGTCAGGATCTGTTAAATACGCGTTCGTGACACGGTCAGATTTGATCCGTGGATAGGCGCGAATGCAGCGGAATAGCTTGACTATTTCGCAATTGAGTAACGACGCCACGTGTCAAATATGGCCTTGCCCTAGTACAAATCCCCTTGGGGTTGTTTTAATCTCTACTGCTGACTAGGGGGTATGAATGCTAACACAACGTTCAAGATACGGCCTGCGTGCCATGCTGCTATTGGCCCGTGAACCCGCAGGAGGGCCACCTCTGCCGATGAGCCGAATTGCAACAGAAGGCCAGGTGCCGCGCAAATTCCTTGAAATCATTCTTTCTGAACTCAAAGGGGCTGGCCTCGTCATCAGCACGCGCGGCAAACAGGGTGGCTTTCATCTTTCCCGCCCTGCGCACCTCATATCATTTGGCGATATTATTCGCGTGATCGAAGGGCCGCTTGCGCTGGTGCCTTGCGTCAGCCGCACCGCCTACAAAAAATGTAAGGATTGTCGCGATGAAGCAAGCTGTGAAATTCGCATTGCGATGATGACGGTGCGTGATGACACTGCGCGCATCCTTGATGGCCGCAGCCTTGCCGATGCTGTCGCGGATGATCTGGTCGCGGCATAAAAAAGGCCCCAGCGTTAAGCCGGGGCCTGTCTTCAATCGCAACGCGGTTTACTTTTTAAGCGAATCGCGAATTTCCGTCAGCAGATCAACTTCGCTCGGTCCTGCAGCCGCCGCAGGGGCCATAAGTTTTGTCGCTTGTTTTACGATCATGAAAATCACAAATGCCAGAATGATGAAATTAATCACTTCGGTGATGAAATTCCCGTAAGCAAAAACGGGAACGCCAGATGCTTTTGCTTCCGCAAGCGTCGTCGCCAGTTTGCCTGCTGGCAAATCACCCAAAAGCGTAAATTTGTCAGCGAAACTGACGCCGCCAGTCACCTTGCTGATAACAGGCATGATCAAATCATCAGTAACCGAAGACACGATTTTACCAAATCCAGCGCCGATGATGACACCGACAGCCAGACCAAGAACATTACCCTGATTTAAGAACGCTTTGAATTCACTCAACATATTACATACCCCCTACAGTTACACATAGAGTGCAATGAATTGCGGTTTTGCATGAAAAAATCAAGCATATTGCGCTGAGCCAGCAGCATCCCTATCTTTATGTTCAGTATCACCAAATGGGAGTTTTTAAGGCCATGACTGTCAACACTCGCTTGCTTGCCGCTTTGATGACGCCGGTTCTCGCGCTGTCTGTTTCCGCGTGCGGCGTGAATTCGGTCCCAACGGCCGAAGAAAATGCCAAAGCCAAATGGGCCAATGTTCAGGCAGACTATCAACGCCGCGCAGATTTAATCCCCAATCTGGTCGAAACCGTAAAGGGTTACGCCAAGCAAGAACAAGGCACATTAACTGCCGTCGTGGAAGCACGTGCCAAAGCGTCCTCAATCCAAGTTTCGGCGTCTGACCTGAGCGATCCCGCAAAGGTTGCAGCGTTCCAACAAGCGCAAGGACAACTGAGTGCATCGCTTGGTCGTTTGCTCGCGACGGTTGAGGCCTACCCTGACCTCAAATCGAACCAGAATTTCCTTGCCCTGCAATCGCAATTGGAAGGGACGGAAAATCGCATCAACATTTCGACCAAGGATTATAACGAAGCGGTGCAAGCATATAACACCACAATCCGCACCTTCCCCGATGCCATTGGCGCCAAGATTTTCTACGGCGCTAAACCAATGGAAACCTTCAAGGCGACAGCACCAAATGCGGACCGCGCGCCTGCGGTGAAGTTCTGATAGGAATTTTGCGCGGCCTCACCTTGGCTGGAGTGATGGGGAGCTCATTAACATTGAGCGCTTGTAACTTTGGCGGTGATGCCGCGCAAAAACGGGAGGTTTGTGACCAGACATACCCAGCGCTAACCGGGCGCGTGGTTGACTTGGCCAATATCATACCGCCAGAAAGTGAAGCACGGCTTGTGAAACGACTGGCAGAATTTGAAACGCGCACGCAGCATCAATTGGTTGTCGCAACCACAGCGTCGCTCCAAGGAAAGCCGATTGAAAAGTATAGCCTTTGTCTTGCCAATCATTGGGGAATCGGACGCAAGGGCATAAACGACGGTGTTATGATTCTCGTTTCGCCGGCGGAACGTGTCGCCCGTATTGAAGTAGGATATGGACTCGAAGCAGCACTGACTGATCAGGAAGCAAAAGTGATTATGGATACCAAAATGGTCCCTGCATTTCTTCAAAGTGATTTCGACACTGGCATATCTGCGAGCGCTGAAGCGATCATATCGGAAATTTCATGATGGCATTCATGCGCCCACTTTTGCTGATGCTGGCATTGCTTGTAACGACCCTGCCCGCCCACGCGCAAACTTTCCCGGCGCTGTCTGGACGTGTGGTGGACACAGCGAACATCATCCCTGACGCTGATGAAGCAGCACTAGACGCCAAGCTAAAAGCGTTAGAAGAAACCACAGACCGTCAAATGGTCGTTGCGACGATCCCCGATTTAGGGGGTTATGCAATTGATGATTATGGCTATCGTCTCGGCCGCAATTGGGGTCTCGGCCAAAAAGATAAGGACAATGGCGCGATCCTTCTGGTCGCTGTGAATGATCGCAAAATGCGGATTGAGGTGGGTTACGGACTAGAGCCAATCCTGACCGACGGATTATCGAGCGTCATCATCAACACACAAATTGTTCCGCAGTTCAAAGCAGGGGATTTCGCAGGCGGTATTAATGCGGGCGTCGATGCGATGATTGCACAGCTTAAACTTCCGCCAGAAGAGGCGGCAAAGCGTGCAAAGCAAGTGTCAGCAAAACAATCAAAAGAGGGTGACGCCAGCGCCGTCATGTTC